>UQLA01000001.1 GCA_900541745.1 uncultured Collinsella sp.
GGTCAGCCCGTGGGAGGCCAGGGCGCCGCTGACCGGTGGACGGCACCGAGCCGTCTGCTTGAACTGAAGAAGGGGGAGGCCTCGCGGCCTCCCCCTTTTTTGTTTAAGCCAGATCTAACAAACTCGCTGTGTTTTATGACCCTCGTTTGTCGCATCTTCCGTTAACGGGCTACAATAACTTAGTCTGTGCAATATGGAGGTGAACATGGCTGAAGCTGGTATCGGCGTTGATATCGTCGAGATTTCCCGCATGAAATCAATCCTTGAAAAGACGCCGTCGTTTGCTCGGCGTGTGTTTACCGAAGAAGAGTGCGCATATTGCGACGCTTCATCGCGTCCTGCGGCGCACTATGCGAGCCGTTTTGCTTCTCGTGAAGCGGTTCTCAAGGCTCTTGGTACGGGCTTTAGCCAGGGCGTCGGCCGCAAAGACGTCTCGGTAACGCGTGATAACCTCGGAAAGCCTAAAGCTGTGCTTTCTGGTCGAGCGCTCGAGATTGCTCATGAGCTAGGTGTCATTGAGGTTGCGCTTTCCATTACCTTGACGGGTGATTTGGCCGTAGCCAACGCCATTGCGATCACCGAGGATGCTCGACCTAAGCCTAAGGAGGAAAAGTTGAGCACCAAGGAACGCGTTTCACAAACATTTAAAGAGGCTCGCTCGGTTTTAGATGAGCTTGAGCAACTGCAAAATTCGGCTTTAACGGAGCACCTGGGCGATGCTTCGCGAGATACGCTAGGAGCATAGATGAAACCGGTTTTGAGTACCGAGGAAGTCGTTCGTCTCGAGGATATTATCGAACGCGAAGGAACTTCGAAGGCCGAGCTTATGGAACTGGCGGGTGAGTTTGCTGCTACTGAAATTTTAAAACTCAATCCCGATCGCGTCCTTGTTCTGGTCGGTTTTGGCAACAACGGTGGCGACGGCTGGGTCGCGGCTGATATCTTGAGTCATAAGGGCGTTGACGTGGACATCGTGTCCCCGGTTGAGCCGGATGAGATTCCTGCCGCTCTGGCTCGCCATGTCGCCCGCCGTACCGCCGGTCGTGACGTACATGTGTGCGTCGGTCCCTCGCGAGATGAGCTTGAGGTTTTGATCGATAAGGCCGACGTTGTTGTTGACGCTATTTTTGGTACCGGTTTCCACGGTGACCTGCGTGCACCGTTTTCCATCTGGATTCCGACAGTTAACGACTGCGCCGACCATGTGGTGTCCATCGATGTTCCTTCGGGTCTGAATGCCGAGACCGGTGTTGTCGACGACGACTGCATCCGTGCCGAGCGTACCGTCACGATGATCACTCCCAAGATTGGCCTCTACAGCGCTGATGGCCCAGAATACGCCGGTAATCTGGTGTGCGGTAGCCTCTATGATCGCCTTGATGAGGTCATCGATGATGTCGACCATGCCGCCGAGATTGTCGAGCCCGGTGACCTGGTGGATTTCTTTGCTCCGCTGCCCACGAATATCGATAAGTATTCTCGCGGTTCCGTACTGATTGTTGCCGGCTCGGCGCAGTATCCTGGCGCTGCCATTATGGCCGCCAAGTCTGCTGCCCGCGCGGGTGCCGGCTATGTGGCTGTCGCGACGCCTGATGCGTGTGCCAATCTTATTCGTATGGCACTTCCCTCGATTCCGGTTTTTGCTATTCCGTCCGATTCCCGCGGCTCTTTTGGTGCCGCTGCTCGTATGACCGTGTGCGAGATTGCAAAGAAGTACAGCTGCGTACTGTGCGGTCCCGGCATGACGACGTCTGCCGGCGCCATGCAGGTGGTTTCGGGCTTGTTGGAGCTTGATGTGCCGCTGATTCTTGATGCCGATGCGCTCAACTGCCTTTCTAAGATTGCTATTGACGGTATCGATAGCAACCCTGAGATGTACCGCCGTGAGCAGCCACTCGTCATGACGCCGCACTATCGCGAGCTTTCGCGCTTGGTTGCCGGTGACGAGGTTAACGATCTGGGGACTGCAATTGCGGCAGCGCAGAAGGTTGTCTGGGCTGCTGGCTCCGACAATCTCGTGGTTATTGCCAAGGGGCCGACGACGGCTATCTGTGGCGTTGAGCGCGTGCTTTTGCCGCTCTCGGGTCCGGCGTCGTTGGCGACTGCCGGTTCGGGCGATGTTCTTGCGGGCATTTTGGCTGGCACACTGGCTACCATGCGTGATGAGATGGATCGCTGGGAGCTGCTGTATTCGTATGCCGTTGCGCTTCACAGTTACGCGGGTTTTGCCGCGGCGACGGAGTATGGTGAGAAGAGTGTTATTGCGACCGATCTGATCGACTTGATCGGTCCTGCCATGGAATTGGCGGCAAAGGATGCACTCGATGATCTGGGAATCATGGACGAAGGGTCGGATGACTAATCATGAATAAAGCCGATTTGACGCGCTGGTCCTGGGTTGAGATTGACCGAGGGGCGCTTCGCCGCAACACGAGGGCTTACAAGAACCTGCTCGATCCACGTCAGCGACTGTGCTGCGTGGTCAAGGCCGATGCCTATGGCCATGGCGCCGTCGAGTGCGCCAAAATCATGTATTCGGCCGGTGCCGACATGTTTGCCGTGGCGACGGTTAGTGAAGGCGTTGAACTTCGACAGGGCGGGATCACAAAACCCATCCTGATCCTAAGCGAGCCGCCTATCGAGGCTATTCCGACGTTGCTTGAGTTTGACATCATGCCTTCGGTCTATACGTCCGATTTCGCCCTTGCCTATGGCGAGTGCGCTGTCGCGGCAGGCAAGGTTGGCAAGTACCATCTAGCCATCGAGACGGGCATGAACCGCATCGGTGTTCACTACACGCAGGTGCTCGACTTTGTTCGTGGTATTAGCTTCCATCGCGGTATCCAGTGTGATGGCGTCTTTACGCACTTTGCAACGGCCGATGAGCCTGGCGGTTGGGACTACAAGCTGCAGTGCCAGCGCTTTACCGAGGCCGTTCAGGCCATTAAGGACGCTGGTTTTGAGTGCGGCATCGTGCACTGTGCCAACACGCCGTCCTCGATGCTCGATCCCTCTATGCATTTTGATATGATTCGCGCCGGCGTTGGTTTGTATGGCATGCAACCGTGCGAGCTGAGCAGCCGTGTGATGCAGCTGGACCCCGTCATGAGCGTTCATGCGCGCGTGACGCGTGTGGCACATCCTGCAATGGGCGAAGGCGTGGGCTATGGATTTACCTATCGCGTGCCGCGCACACGCGTTCAGATTTGCACGCTGCCGATTGGATATGCCGACGGTCTTTCGCGTACGCTCTCCAATCGTATGGACGTGCTGTATCGCGGTGAACGTGTGCGTCAGGTGGGTAACATCTGCATGGACCAGTTTATGGTCGCCATCCAGTCCAATCCGGCGCATGAGATTCCCGAGGCCGAGTATGGCGACGAGATGATCATTGTCGGCCGCGACGGTGATGCCGAGATCACCATGGACGAGATGGCGCGCCTGCGCGGCACGATTAACTACGAGGTTGCTTGCGGCTTTGGCATGCGTCTCGACAAGGTCTACGTGTAGGAGCCGCTATGGGTGTCATGCACATCCCCGGACATAGTCACCAGGCGCCGCGCGAGGTTGCGCTCGAGGAGATTGAGGCTGTTTTAGGCGACTGCCATCTCTGCCAGCTCTATCAGTCGCGCCATAACATCGTGTTTGGTGTGGGAAACCCCCACGCCCGCGTAATGTTTATCGGCGAGGCGCCGGGGCGTAACGAGGATCTGCAGGGCGAACCATTTGTGGGGGCGGCGGGTGAGGATCTCAACGGCATCCTGTCGCTGGCTGGCCTCAAGCGCGAAGACGTCTACATTGCCAACGTGCTTAAGTGTCGCCCACCGGGAAATCGCAATCCTCGGCCCGAGGAAGTGCTGGCCTGTTCACCGTTTTTGCGTGAGCAGATTCGAAGCATTTGGCCCGATATCATCGTGACGCTCGGTAACCCCGCGACACACTTTGTGCTTAAGACCGAGATCGGCATCACCAAGCTGCGCGGCAGGTTCCATCAGATGGGGCATTTTGTGGTGATGCCCACGTTCCATCCGGCGGCGGCGCTGCGTAATCCGGCGTGGCAGGAGCTGTTGGAGGAAGACTTTAAGATGCTGGGCGACTATCTGGAGCGGCATCCCGCGCCAGAGGGTGCCTCGGAATAATAAGGAGCATATATGTCCCTGGAGCGCCTGGGGGTAGGTATTTATAAAACGGCTTGCTCTGCCGATACGGAGCATTTTGGCGAGCTGGTTGCGCCGTGCCTGGAAGATGGTGATGTGCTGATCTTGACCGGCGGCCTCGGAGTGGGCAAAACCCACTTTACCAAGGGCGTTTCGCGTGGTCTGGGCGACGGCCATATGGTCACGAGCCCCACATTCGCACTCATGGCTGTTCATGACCAGGGGCGTATTCCGCTGTTTCACTTTGACCTGTACCGTCTAGAGCATGCTTACGAGCTCGAGGATACGGGCATTTTCGATGTACTGGGCTATGAGGGTGCCTGTCTGCTGGAGTGGGGCGAACAGTTCCAGGACGAACTTACAGACGAGTATCTTTCGGTAACGCTTAAGCGTGATGAGAACGATAGCGACGTGCGAACGGTAACGCTCGAGGCGCACGGCGAGCGCGCAGCGGAGCTTTCCGATTTGATTGATAAGGCTGTACAAGATGAGCTTGCATAACGATTACGCGCTGGTGGTGGCGCTCGATACTTCGACCGATATGCTTGCCTGCGCGGCAAGCTGGATTGATGGGCAGACGGGCGAGGCGAAGCTGGTGAGTGGCGACCATATGTGTCGTCGCCATGCCAATGTGGAGCTCGTGAATACCGTCGACAGCGTGCTTGCTCGGGCTGGCATGGACCGTGCTGACGTGGGCAGTTACGTCGTCGGTCGCGGCCCGGGTTCGTTTACCGGCGTGCGTATCGGCATTTCCACCGCCAAGGGCTTGGCGCGCGGTGCCAACGTGCCGCTGTTGGGTGTGTCGACGCTCGATGCCTGCGCATGGACCGCGTGGAAGGCCGGCGTGCGTGGCAAGCTCGGCATTCTGGCCGATGCCATGCGCGGCGAGGTGTATCCGGCTTTGTATGTGCTGGGCGACGAGGGCCCCGAGCGTCAGTTTGAGCGCGAGCACGTGGTCAAGGCTGCCGTAGCGCTTGATGAGTGGCGCCAAGCCGCGGACTGGGACCAGGTTCAGTTGACTGGCGACGGTCTCGTGCGCTATGGCAAGCTGCTGGGCGAGGATGAGGCCGCTCGCTGCGTAGAGCGCGGCTTGTGGTGGCCTTCGGGCGAGGGCCTCCTCCTTGCGCATGCCGCGGGTGACGGCGATCCGGCCCGCGTCCTACCGATCTATACGCGCCTTTCTGACGCCGAGGAAAACGAGCGCAAACGCCTCGGTCTTGCCGAGAGCGCGCAGAGCGAAATTACGGGCGTCGCCGATGAACTCGCCGGTCGCCATCTGCAATTCCGCCCCATGGGTGCGGCGGACGCCGAGGGCGCAAGTGCGCTGGAGGCCGCCTGCTTTGAAGGCGCTGGGCACGAGGCATGGACGCCGGGCATGTTCCTGTCCGAGCTGGGCGAGGATGTTGCGGCGCCGCGCAGCTGGTGGGTGGCGCACGACGACGGTCAGCTGCTGGGGCTTGCCGGTGGCATGGTCGTAGACGGTGACGTGCAGATTCTGAATGTTGCCGTCGACCCGAAACATCGCCGCGAGGGCATTGCCCGCAAGCTGCTGTCGCACGTGAGCTACGATGCCCAGATGCTCGGCTGTACGACCGCCTCGCTCGAGGTTGAGGATGGCAACGAGGGCGCTATTGCGCTCTATGCCTTCCTGGGCTTTACCGAGGCGGGCCGCCGCCGTGGTTACTACGGTGTTGGCAAAGATGCCATTGTCATGACGGCGCCGCTGCCCTTGGTGCTCCCGGTTGACAACGCTTCGCCCGAGCCGACGGCGGCTGAGCAGCGTGTATGGCCGCTACCTGCACCCGAGCGAACCGTTGAGGAGCGCGCCGAAATTGAGCGCCGTCGCCTGGTGCTTGCCATCGAGAGTTCGTGCGATGAGACGGCTGTGGCGATTATCGATGCGGACGGTAATATGCTGGCCAATCAGGTTTCGACGCAGATTGATTTTCATGCCCGTTTTGGCGGCGTAGTGCCCGAGATCGCTTCGCGCAAGCACGTTGAGGTGATCGTGAGCGTCGTGGACGCGGCGCTCGAGGATGCCGCAGCATCGCTTGGTCTTGAGGGCGGGGCCATCGCGCCGAGCGAACTCGCCGCTGTTGGCGTGACACAGGGTCCGGGCCTGGTGGGTGCTCTGGTGGTGGGCGTCGCCTTCGCCAAGGGCTTTGCCTATGCCGCCGGTAAACCGCTCGTGTGCGTTAACCATCTGGAGGGTCATCTGTTCGCCAACTTGCTGGCGCAGCCCGATCTCAAGCCGCCGTTTATCTTCACGCTCGTCTCGGGCGGTCATACCATGCTTGTTCACGTCAAGGCGTGGGGCGACTACGAGGTGCTCGGTGAGACGCTCGACGACGCCGTGGGCGAGGCCTTCGACAAGGTGGCCAAGGCGCTGGGTCTGGGCTATCCCGGCGGCCCCATCATTTCCAAACTGGCCGAGACGGGCAATCCCCGCGCGATTGACTTCCCCCGTGCGCTTAATAGTAGGGGAGACTATCGATTCTCGCTTTCGGGCCTTAAGACGGCCGTGACACTCTACATTGAGCAGGAGACCAAAGCCGGGCGTACGATTCATCTGCCCGACCTGGCTGCTTCGTTTGAGGCCGCGGTCTTTGACGTTCAGTACAAGAAGGCCAAGAACGCGCTGCATGCCACCGGATGCAAGGAATACTGCATCGGCGGCGGCGTCTCGGCCAACCCGCATCTGCGCGAGATGATGATCAAGAAGCTCGGGCGCCAGGGCATCCGCGTGACGGTGCCGCCTCTCTCGGCATGCACCGACAACGCCGCCATGATCGCGGAGGTCGCCCGCCGTAAATTCGATCGAGGAGAAATTTCGCCGTTCGACGTCGACGCCGATCCGAACATGACGCTGTAGTCGCAAGGGCGCGGTCCCCGGCCGGAGGGGCCGGATATAAGGTTTCCTGCTCTACAGTCCTGCGCAAGACGAAGGCCACATTAAGTGGCCTTCTTTGCATGCGGAACTCGCGATAAACCTTATATCCGGCCCCTCCGGCCGGGGACCTTCCTGTATCGATATAGCTTCCGAGCTGGTTTGGCGTCGACAACGTCCAGCAAGATTAACAAGCCAGCGTCGAATTTCCGGTGTGCTTTAGCTGAAAGAAAAAGATGGTATGCGGAGCTTTGCTCCGCATTTGGGGTGAGAGCCCCCGAGAGTGGCGGGAGCCGGGCGGCGCATATGAACTTTATCGCGAGTTTCGCACGCAAAGGAAAGCACTTAATGTACTTTCCGTCTTGCGCAGGACTGTAGAGCAGGAAAGTTCATATGGGCCGCCCGGCTCCCGCCCCGCCCCCGAGGAGCATCTCTCATGCAAAAACTTTTGTTGGGTAAAGTCCGAGGTCAGTGGCGTTTTATACCGAGAATTTCAAAAAAAGTTGAAAATTCATTACATATTTGCGTTGACTTTAGGTAACTAAAGTTTCATACTCCTTTTCATCCACTGGGGGATGTGAACACGCACGGATCGTTCACATCATGATTGAAGAGGATTTCTCAGACATGTTCACGCATCAGCTAAACATTATCAGCGTAGTAATTATCTGATGCGGGTTAGCACATACAGCTAGCCCGTACGATAACGGGCGGCTGATGAAGATGAGGGCCGTCGAGCGCAACCGACGGCCCTCATTTTTTATGTCTGAGTAGTTCTTTTTAGAGGAGGAAATGTAATGAACGGAGTTTTGCTCATGGTTGTGGCCGCGGCGGTGCTCGCCTGCGGCTATCTGGGCTATGGCCGCTGGTTGGCCAACAAGTGGGGCGTTGACAAAGAGGCCCTCACGCCGGCCAAGCGCATGAAGGACGGCAAGAGCTTCTCGCCCGTCTCCGCCTTCACCGCGTTCTCGCACCAGTTCAGCTCGATCTGCGGTGCCGGCCCTGTCACGGGTACGATCGTCGCCATGGCCTTTGGCTGGCTGCCCGTCGTGCTCTGGGTCCTCGTCGGCGGCATCTTCTTTGGCGCCGTCCACGACTTTGGCGCCCTGTACGCCTCGATGAAGAACAACGGCAAGTCGCTCGCTCAGCTCATCGAGAAGTACATCGGCAAGACCGGCCGTCGCCTGTTCCTGCTGTTCTGCTGGCTGTTCTGCATCATCGTCATCGCCGCCTTCACCGACATGGTCTGCAAGACGTTCATGTTCACCCCGGCCGTTGACGCTTCTGGTGCTGCTACCGGTGCCATCGACTTCACCAAGTCCTATGCCGCCGGCTGCGCTGGTACCATCTCCATCCTGTTCACCTTCGTCGCTATCGCCTTTGGTTGGGCCCAGAAGAAGTTCAACCTCACCGGCGCTGCCGAGTTCGTCACCGGCGTGGTCCTCATGGTTCTCATGTTCGCCGTCGGTATGCAGTTCCCGGTCTACCTGGATAAGTTCCAGTGGTTCGCCGTCGTCATGGTCTACCTGGTCTTCGCTGGCGCTATGCCCATCCAGATGCTCAAGACTCCGCGTGACTACCTCACTTCCATCATGATGATCGTCATGATCGTCTGCGCTGTCCTCGGCATCGTCGTCCTGGGCGTCAACGGTCAGGCCACTATCACCGCTCCGGTCTTCACCGGCTTCTTCACTGCCTCCGGCATGATGTTCCCGGTTCTGTTCGTCTCTGTCGCTTGCGGTGCTCTCTCCGGTTTCCACAGCCTCGTTTCTTCCGGTACCTCTTCTAAACAGGTCGAGAAGGAGCAGGACGCCGTCAAGGTCGGTTACGGCGCCATGATTGTCGAGTCCTTCGTCGGCATCCTTGCCATCATCGTCGCCGGCATCATGTTCTCCGATATGAATACCGCCGGTACTGGCGCTCTCAACGCCGGTGTCGCTTCCACCCCGTTCCAGATCTTCGCCGCTGGCATCTCCCGCGGTATGCAGGCCTTCGGTGTTGACGGCACGCTCGCTACCGTCTTCATGACCATGAACGTCTCCGCTCTGGCCCTGACCTCGCTCGACGCCGTCGCCCGCATCGCCCGCACTTCGTTCTCTGAGTTCTTTGCCCAGACCAACGACGCCCTGGCCATCGAGTCCAAGGCCGGCTACATGAAGGTCCTCGGCAACCCCTGGTTCGCCACGGTTGTCACCCTGCTTCCCGGTCTCGCCCTCGCTTTTGGTGGCTATGCTAACATCTGGCCGCTCTTTGGTGCTTCCAACCAGCTGCTCGGCGGTATGACCATGATCACCCTCGCCGTGTTCTGCAAGTGCACCGGCCGCAAGGGTTGGATGCTCTACGTGCCCGTCGCCTTCCTGCTCTGCTGCACCTTCACCTCGCTGGTCCAGAGCGCCATGGGCTGCATGACCGCCGTCCAGGCCTACGGCTTCTTCGGTACCATCCCGGCTACCGCCACCACGGCTGCCGTCTCCGTCGCCGCCACCAAGGGCCTGCAGCTCGTCTTTGCCGTCCTGCTGATGGTCCTGGGCCTCATCGTTGCCGTCAACTGCCTCAAGGAGTTCTTCGGCAAGGAGGCCGGCTCCATTCCCGACGAGGAGCCCGAGTGGTCCGAGATGGGCAAGGCCGAGTATGGTCGCGCTGCTGCCGCCGAGACTCCTGCCGACGCTGAGGCCGCCAAGGCTTAGCCGATCGGACGGATTGGATCTTCCATCTCTATGACTCGGAAAGGCCGGGTCCGCAGAACGCGGGCCCGGCCTTTTTTGTAAAGACGGGTGATGCCGGGGTGTTCTCGCAGATGTTTTGCGTGGATGGCGGCGCGCGTTGTACCATATAGACGTATATGTGTGCATATGAAAGGGGCCCCGTGGCCAAGACGGTATATTCCGATAACCAACAAAATGTCGATGCTCTAGCTGAGCGTCTGAGCGGACAAACGTCGCTTTCTGCCGAGCGGGCAAAGCTGGTTGCCTACGACCTGCTCTGCCGCAAGGCACTCAAGATCAAGTCGAGCGCGCTGGCGCAAATCTTCCGCTCCGTGGATAAGGAGTGCGATACCAAGGCGATGCGCGATGAGCTTATCGCGGCAAAAATCGTTACCAAGATCGAGGGCAGCGGCATTAACGGCCGCCCGGCGTTCTATACCATCAATGCCGAGATTCATGATGCCCAGGAGCAGCCTGTCGAGGATTCCGTTGAGGTTCCTGCTGCGGAAGAAGTTGCCCCGCGTGAGCATATCGATACTGACGAGCTGCTCGATGAGCATGTCGTGCGTGCCTTTACCGCCAAGGCGGGTCGAGGCGGCTTTGGCGGAGGCGGAAAGCGTGATGCGCAGCGCCGCGCCCAACAGGAACGCTTCCGTCGTGCTGTGGCTCAAAAGGATGGGGCCGTTACCGAGGTTGTCGAGAACGAGCCTGTCGCCGAGCCGCAGGAGCCCGTGAAAGAGCAAAAGTCCGCTGAGCCTCAGGAACCCAAGCGTCGTCGCGGTGCGCATTTTAAGGCCGAGCAGCAGGATGTTGCGCGCGAGGCCGAAGAGGCTGCCGAGGTTGCGGATGATTCCGAGAAGCCGGCCAAGAAGGCCTCAGACTCGTGTCGTCCCGGTCGCGGCTTTGCATGTCGCGCGTATCCCGCAAAGCGTCAGGAGAAGGTCAGTCAGGTTCCGGAGGTGCGGGCCGAGAAGGCCGTGAAGCCTGCCGAGTCGGAAGTTCGTGAACAGAAGCCTGTTGATGAGCAGACTGCGTCCGATACGGAGACTCAGGGCCAGCAACCTGCGGTTGAACAGACGGGGGAGGGCACTTCGAGCAAGCCTCGCCGTCGTCGTCATCGTGGCGGCCGCGGCTCTAACGCTCAGGATGCCGCCGAGAATGTAGCGCCGCGCGACGAAGATGCGAAGGTGGATGCTCCGATGGAGCAGCCCAAGCGTCAGCCGGCGAAGGAGGGCAAGCCCGAACGTTCGCAGAAGCAGATGTCTACTTCGAAACGTGAGCGCAATGTCCAAGGCGATTCCAAGCGCAAGCCTCAGAAGAGGCCCGAGTCTGCCGCAGCAGATACGGCCGCCCAGCAGGCTGAGTCGACTACCCATGGCGAGGTCTCGGCATTTGCCCTGGCCCGCGTGCTGGGCAGGCAACTGCTCAAGGTTGTCCCCACGCCTACGGCGCTCTCCAAAATTAAGGAACAGCAGACCCAGATCATTAAGGTCGAGGGCAAGGACAGCAAGAAAGCTCCACAGCGCGCCCAGCACAACGAGATGTCCAATCGCAAGATTGCCGAGGAAATCGCAATCATCCAGGCTTGGGTCGAGCAAAACCGCGGTGCCGATACTCCGGTTGCCTCGCGCCGCCAGCGCGCCTACCAGATCTTCAATGACGAAAAGGCTTTTGACGGCAAGCATGGCGAGCGCCTGATCAGGCGTATGACCGAAAAGGGCATCAGCATGCAGGCGATCAAGGTCGCCCCCAACCGTCCGGTGCACTTTACGGGCTTCTTTACGCTGGGTGCCGACAAGCCGTTCATTATGGTCGAGAACCTGGATACCTATGACGAGATCGTCAAGCTCCTGCGCGGACGTAAACATGCCAAGCTCTTTGGTACCAAGGTGGGCGGCGTAATCTTTGGCGGCGGCTGCAAGGCGAGCGTCTCGCACGCACTGGATGATTACCTGGCCGAGATCGGCTATCGCTTTACCTATATCTACTACGTGGGCGACATCGATCGCGAGGGTGCGCGCATCGTCGAGCAGGCCCGCAACGCCAACGTCGTTGAGATTCGCCTGCATGCCGGAATGTATCGCGCCATGCTTGCCGAGCATAAGCGCCGCGTGAAGGCCGGCGGCGCGTGCGAGCCCGCGGCTGCCAACCAGGGCGTGCCGCAGAACCTGGCGGCGACGATCAAGGATCTGCCCATGGTTACGCGCGTGCAGTTCCGCAACGTGCTGCGTGAGGGCGGACGAATTCCGCAGGAGATTCTGATGACCGCCGACTATCGGGATGGCGACTCGGGAAGCTTCGACCGCATGCTGAACAATTAGCTCCGCCGTTCTACCGAACGGCGGCCTTCTTGACGCTGCGAGGGGCCCTGGCACGGCAATCTGACGTTCAACTTCGGCGGCGCGACCAGAAGGTCAGCGCCGCCTTGTTTCACGTCACCTTGCCATACCAGGGCCCCTCTCGCTGTCACGTCCAAAACATCGAGGTTAAGTGGCCTCCTGTTCGTGCGGAACTCGCGATAAACCTAAGCCGGTGTCCCCGCTCTCCCGGGGCCTGTGGTTACCTGGTTGTTGCATGCGGCTCGCTTTTCGGAACTGGGCTGATATTTTCTTGATGTTAGGCGCTCTTGGTCCTAATGGGCTTGGGGCGCCTTCGCGTTTCCTCAGCTCCGCACCCTTGGGGGCTCGAATCCCTCCGCTTGCCCACAAGAAAGCGCCCCGGGCTGATGAAAGCCCGGGGCGCTCAGTTACCTTGGCTGGGACGGAGGGATTCGAACCCCCAACAGCCGGCACCAAAAACCGGAGTTCTACCGTTGAACTACGTCCCAATGTGTGGTGTTGCCCAAAAGCAACTCGTTTAGTTTACCTAATCTGCGAGGGCATCGCAAACGCCATCGAGCAGGCGTACGGCGAGTGTCTGCGCATCGCTGGCAGTGAAGGTGCCGTTGTAGCGCGTCATGCCCGTGAGCTCAATGCGGATGCGTGCCGGCTTTTGCTGCGCGGCAACATTGGCGGTGCGGATGCGCTGGGCCAGGTTGTGGCACTCGGCGAGGGCAATCGTGGCGCGCGGTGCGGCGTCGGCGGGCAGCTCGTCGCTTGCGATCTCGAGCACCAGATCCACGTCGGTCGGGACCTCGGAGTCGCAAAGCATCATGCCACTGTTGTCGGTCGTCGCCGTGGCGATGTTCCACATGCGCGATGCTACGCTGCGCGCGATAGGGTCCTCGCCAATGACGGCAATCTGGAAACGCTCGAGTACGTTGGCCGCGCGGGCAAAGCCGATGCGCGATTCGGCCTCGGTCACCGAAGGCTTACCCTCCCACACGTGGTGCAGGCGGTTGATATAGGCGTAGGTATCCTGGAAAGCCATACCGTCGGCAAACAGACCGACGTTTTCCTGGAACTGCTGAAGGGCCGCTTCGGTGTGAGGGCCAAAGTAGCCATCGTCCTCGCCGCAGGCAAAGCCCAAAACGTTGAGCGCCTTCTGCAGGGCCTGTACGTCGGCGCCATGGAAATTGGGCATACGCAGGTAGAGGGTGCGGTCGCCCAGCTTATACGAGGCGTCGACCAGGGCACTCCAGCAGGGGATGTCAACGGCGTGGCCGGCGGCAAGACCGCTGTCGAGCCTAAAGGTGCTAACGGCCTGCTCGGTGGTAGCACCAAAGTGCTTGTCGGCGACCTCGGTGGCATCAATCGTGTAGCCGAGCTGCAGGAGACGAGACTGCACGTCCTCGACGGCTGCTCCCTGCATGCCCGTTGTAATAGGTTCCATGAACGAACCCCTTTCGGCGTATCATTCGTACTATTTGAGCGCCTGTCGGATAGACGACGCAAAGGGATGCATAAACATACATTCAACAGTGTAGCAACTTGTACCCAAATGCGCTGCCGACAGGTTTTGCAACCCCCGCTAGTTGAGTCGCTCCACAAAGAAATCTGCCATGGAGAGGAACAGTTCGCGTGCGTGCGAATCAAGCTCAACGTCCTCGATAGCGGCCTTGGCTTTGGCGGTCAGGTCCAGTGCGTAGGCGTGGGCGTAATCGATAGAGCCGGCCTCCTGGAAGATTTCCACGGCGCGCGCGAGCTGCGCGGGGTCCTCGGTGCCCGAGGAGAGGATCGCTTCAATCTCGTCGTGATAGCGCTCATCAGACAGGGCGTGCACGGCAACGAGCGTGCGCTTACCCTCGGTGATGTCGGTACGGAAGTCCTTGTTGGCGGCCTCCTTGGTACCGATCAAGTTGAGCAGATCATCTTGGATCTGGAAGGCAAGGCCCGTGTGCAGGCCAAAGGCGCGCAGCGCCTCGACCTGCTGTTCGTTGCCTCCGCCAATGATGGCTCCGGCGGCAAGCGGCGTGGCTCCGCTGTAATACGCGGTCTTGTGCGTCGCCATGTCCAGATAATCGTCGACCGAGATGTCAAAGCGCCCATCGCGGACCCAGCCCAAGTCGAGCGCCTGGCCCTCGATGGTGCGAACGATCATCTCGGTGAGCTCGTGGAGCACGCGCAGCTTCACGTCGGACTCCAGCGTGGGGTCGTCGAGAACCGTCTTGGTGACCATGGTGAGCGCCAGGTCGCCACAATTGATGGCAAGGCCCGTGCCCTCGGTAAGGTGCATGCAAGGCTTGCCGCGACGCAGCTGGCCGTTGTCGGCTATGTCGTCATGGATAAGCGCTCCCGACTGAAAGTGCTCGATAGCTGCCGCCGCGCTGCGGGCGCTCTCAAAGTTACCGCCCACTGCGGTTGCGGCGAGCATGCAGATAAGCGGGCGGTGGCGCTTGCCGGCGTTGGCCGTAAAAGCCGAGAGCGGGGTATACAGGTAGCGCTCGATATCGGCAGAGGTCGCCTGTCCGTCAAAGAACGTGGCCAGATAGTCGTTGATCTGGTCAAAGTGCTGGGCTAAAAAGCTGGTAAACGGACTGGACACGGGTTCTCGCATTCTTTCTTAGGTTGCATCGTTGCGGTGTGCAGATACCATATTGCCACATTGGAGTTGCCGGCGCGTCTGTTTTGGCGATTTGGGGAAACGGGACGCGTGCGCGTGCCGGCTGCTTATATAAGCCTAAAGTGCTCGAGCGCCTTGACGACGCCATCTTTGTCGACCGAGTCGGTGATGTAGTCGGCGCGCTTTTTGAGATAGTCCGGCGCATTGCCCATGGCGATACCGACATCGACGGCGTTTATCAGCGAGACGTCATTGCTGGCGTCGCCGATGCCGTATACGGTTCCGTGGTGGGGATCGAGGGCGTCGAGTACAGACTGGATGCCCCCGCGCTTCGTGCATTCGCGGGGCGAGATTTCGGTTACCTCGAGTTCGAGCTCGTTAAAGCACAGCAGCGGCTCAAGTGCCTTATCTTGAGCGATGTGGTTGGCGAGCGATGTAGACATCAAGATCTTGTAGGCACTGTAATGCTGCAGCTGCGTGACTGCGTCGCCCAGGGTGCGCGCGTATCCGGGGGCATCGGGGGCATCGGCACTCATGCGCACGACGCCGTTGAGGCCCTCAAAGCGGATGACCTCGCCCGATTGCTCAAGGTAGGGGGCAAGACGCTGCAGCATGCTGGGCGTCATCGACAGATCGCGAATTGCGCGTCCGTTGATCTCGGCGTAACCGCCCGCAAGACAGACGATGCCGGTCCACGGCAGCTCAAGAAGTTTGGGGTGGATGCAGCTCAGGGTGCGTCCCGTGCAGATAAAGGCCATGTTGCCGTTGGCGACAAACTCGCGGATTGCCTGCGAAACCGCCTCGTTGGGATAGGGGGACAGATCGCGCTCGTCTTCGGGAAGCTCCTGGGCAAGTCTGGGATCTTGCCAGGCGAGCGTACCGTCGATGTCGAAGAAGCAGATATCGCCGTGCTTGTGGGTTGGGCCGGCGGCAGAGGAGGCCGAGGTGGTGGGCGCAAATTCCGGCTCGAGGCCCATGATCTGGTCAAAATGCTCTTTAACGCGGGGAACGGAGATGCCGATGATCACTTGGGCGGTCTTGCCCGTAATGATGAGGCCCTTGGCGCCCGCCGCGACAAACGACGCGTTATCTGCAACGATGGAAGGGTCTGCGACCTCGACGCGCAGGCGCGTGGCGCAGTTGATTGCGCCCACAATATTGCCAACGCCACCTAAAAGCTGAATTACCCGCTCAGCGAGGGCGTGATCTTGATCGGATCGACTATTGACCTCGTCATTGGGAGATTGCTCTTTGGCAAAGCCGCTTCCCGTTAAAGGATCGATTGCCGCGCGATTGGCGACATGATCCTCGCGGCCCGGCGTCTTAAGGTCATAGATCAAGATGAGTGCTCGAAAACTAACAAAAAAGATGAGGCTAAAGGCAAGGCCGATACCGAGCGCCAAAAGATAGGCACCGGCATGCGTGCGCATGAGCGGAATAAAGTTGAAGGCTGCCATCTCCATGAGGCCGCCCGAGAAGATGCCGACGATGCCAAAGAGATTCATGGTTGTGGCAAGGCAAGACGATAAGACGGCGTAGAGAAAAAAGAGCCCGGGGTGGGTGAACATAAAGAGAAACTCGAGTGGCTCGGTAACGCCGCAAACCACCGAGGCGATGATGGCGGGAACAAGGATGACCCTGAGGCCGGCGCGGCGTTCTGGTTTTGCGGTGGAGTAGAACGCGGCTGCGATGGCGGGAAGGCCAAAGAGCTTGACCCAGCCGGTGGCGGTAAAACCGGCCCACGGCGCAAGTTCATTAAGGGGGCGCGTGCTATGGGAGAGGATGGGGAGCAAGCTGCTCCACGTGGCGTAGATGCCGTCGTTAATGACCAGGTTGTCGTAGTAGATCGGCATGTAGAGCAGGTGGTGCAGCCCCATGGGCTCGAGCGCTCGCTCCAAAAACACAAAGATGCCCACGCCAAAGGGGCCGACGCTCGTAAGTGCATGGCGCAGCGTTTCGGTCATTGCGTATACGGAGGGCACGATGGCGGCCGAGATAGCGGCAAGGGCAAACACGGCAAAAAAGCTGATGAGGTAGACCAGCGAGGAGCCCGAGAAGGTGCCGAGCCAATCGGGAACCTTGGCATCGTAGAAGCGGTCATGGATGGCGACGACGGTTGCCGATACCACCAGCGGGCCGATAATGCCGGTGTCGAGCGTCTTGATGCCGTCGATGACGGTGATACCGTTGGCGGGGGTCAAAGATGACGGGTACTTAAGCCCAAGGTTGTCTCCGCTCAGCTTAATGATCTCGCTCAAAAAGAAGCAGTAGGCAAAATAGGCGACGAGTGCCTCGAGGCAGCAACGAGCCGGCTGCTTTCGGGCAAGGCCGATGGGCAGCGCTACGGCAAACAGGAGCGGAAGGCGTTTAAAGACCGTCCACGAGCCGCGCTGGATGATAGCCCAGAAAACGTACCAAGGGGTTCCGTATACGGCGAGGTCGCCGACGATGTCCGCGGTTGTTGCGAGAGCGGAGATGCCGACCATAAGGCCCGATATGGAAAACAGCATGGCGGGCGCGAACATTGCCCCGCCAAAACGTTGGATTTTCTGCAGCATGTTCTGCCTCCCGAATATCGAGGTGCGTTGCGCGTGGTGAAACGTTTAAACAATGGATTCATTGTAGAGGACTGGACGATTGCCGTGCCGGCAGTTTTGAGCGAAACCGATTTGGGCACGACAGGAGCCGCCAACGGTTAAATATTGTCGCTTTACCGATAATCGGTTTAAACAACTTTAAGAAATGCTATCGTGCCTAGCCAGCAAGAAGATGCAGAGGTGAAACAATGCCAAAAGCGATTTACGAAGGAATCTACCGCGAGATCCGTTCGCGCATCATTAACGGGACCTATGCGTTTCAGGAGATGCTGCCAACCGAAGCCGAGCTGACCGCGGAATTTGGCTGCACGCGCAATACCGTCCGCCGCGCTTTGAGCATGCTGGCAGACGAGATGTTTGTGCAGCCCATACACGGCAAGGGCGTGCGCGTTATTTGGCTCAAGGGCGAAACCGACATGCTGGGCGCGCTCGAGGAAGTCGAGTCGTTTGGCGAATTTGCAAAGCGCAACAATGCCGTCGCATCGACCGAGGTCAAGTCTTTTGAACATTTGATTTGCACTGAGCAACTCTCTCGTCGCCTGGGCTTTAAGGTGGGCGAGGAGTTGATTCGCGTGGTGCGTGTCCGAAGCCTTAACGGCAATGCACGCCAAGTAGACCATGGTTACTTTTTGGAGTCGATCGCCAAGGGCCTGACGCCCGAGATCGCCGCAAAATCAATTTACGACTATCTGGAGCACAAACGCGGCGTCAAGGTGATGGCGAGCCGTCGTACGGTGAGTGTCGAGCTCGCCAACGATGAGGACTGCAGCTACTTGGACCTTGGCAAGTACAATTGCGTCGCCGTTATGGAGAGCCAGTCGTACACCTCGGACGGCATCTTGTTCGAGGTCACGCATGCCCGCACGCATCCCGAGATCTTCCACTACCGCGTCAACTCCAAGCGATAGCCGGCTAGCTCGCAGCCTGACGAGACTCATGCCATCAAAGCGAAAACGCCCGGTCAAACCGACGATACATCGGCTTGACCGGGCGTTTTCTCTGCATTAGATAACAAATAATTGTTTATACAAAACTTGTCAAGTATCAAGTTGAAATTACCGTTCACCGAAGTTTTTCTACCGCTCTAGTAATACTTGTTCAAACAACTAGCCAAATAGCGTATTGTACAAATCAGCAAAAGGGGCAAAGTCCCCGAGCCAATCTCCGAAGGCGGCGGCAAAGGGTGCCGCCACGGTGTGAAAGGGTGGATTGTAATGAAGAACGAAATGAGCAGAAGGCAGTTCCTGGGCTTTGCTGGTTCCGCGGCTGCGGTTCTTGGTCTGGGTCTCGTGGGCTGCGGTGGCTCCGCCGGCTCCGGCTCCTCTGCTTCTGGTGACGCTGCCGAGGTCTACTTCCTCCAATTCAAGCCCGAGGTCGACAAGGAGTGGAAGGAGATCGCCAAGGCGTACAAGAAGGAGAAGGGCGTCGAGGTCAAGATCGTGACCGCCGCCTCCAACACCTACGAGGAGAAGCTCAAGTCCGAGATGTCCAAGAGCTCCGCTCCGACCCTGTTCCAGGTCAATGGCCCCACCGGTCTTAAGAACTGGAAGGATTACTGCGCCGACCTGTCCGATACCAAGCTCCGCGGTGAGCTCATTGATGACTCCCTGGCTCTGCAGTCCGACGGCAAGGATGTGTGCATCGACTGGGTTCAGGAGAGCTTCGGCATTATTTACAACAAGCAGCTGCTCGAGAAGGCTGGCTACAAGGCCGAGGACATCAACTCCTTCGACAAGCTGAAGGCTTGTGCCGACGACATCCAGGCCCGCAAGGACGAGCTTGGTGTCGAGGGTGCCTTCACTTCCGCCGGCATGGACGACTCCTCCAGCTGGCGCTACACCACACACCTTGCCAACATGCCGCTCTACTACGAGTTTGAGAAGGAGCACAACCAGGAGGACGACGAGATCAAGGGTGAGTTCCTCGACAACTACAAGCAGATCTTCGACCTGTACATCACCGACTCCACCTGCGATCCTTCGCAGCTTGCTTCCAAGACCGGCGACGACGCCACCAACGAGTTCGCAACCGGCAAGGCCGTCTTCTACCAGAACGGCTCTTGGGCCTACTCTGACCTCGTCAAGGCCGGCATGACCGACGATCAGATTGGCATGATGCCCATCTACATCGGTGTTGACGGCGAGGAGAACCAGGGCCTGTGCTCCGGCGGCGAGAACTACTGGTGCGTCAGCTCCCAGGCTTCCGAGGATGCCCAGAAGGCCACCGAGGACTTCATGTATTGGTGCGTCACCGCTGACACCCCGACCAGCATCATCGCCGACAAGATGGGTCTGACCGCTCCGTTCAAGAGCGCCAAGGAGACCACCAACGTCTTCTCGCAGCAGGCCGTTGCCATGGCCAAGGACGGCAAGAAGACCGTCGCTTGGGACTTCGTTTACATCCCCTCCGAGGAGTGGAAGAAGAACCTCAAGCAGGCTCTCATCGCTTATGCTGCCGACAACACCAAGTGGGACGGCGTCAAGAACGCCTTCGTTGATGGCTGGAAGACCGAGAAGGCCGCTTCCGAGTAAGCAGTTGCTGCCCAAGCTATCTGATTAGCGACAGGGGGCGGGCAGACGTTGGTTTGCCCGCCCCCTGCATATTGAAAGGACCCTTTTATGGGCAAAGCACTCAAGCGCTGGTGGCCGCTCTTTATGCTGCCCACGTGCCTGGCGTTTATGATCGGGTTCGTGATCCCTTTTATCCAGGGCTTCTATCTCTCGTTCTGCCAGTTTATTATCATTAGTAACGCGCACTTTGTCGGTATCGAGAACTACGTGCGCGCGCTGTCCGATCCGCAGTTCTCCACGTCGTTCTTCTTTACCGTGGCGTTTGCCTTCCTGTCGACGGTGCTCATCAACGTGATCGCCCTGGCCATTGCGCAGGCGCTCACCCGCAAGGCGCTCAAGGGCACCAACATCTTCCGTACGATCTTCTTCATGCCTAACCTGATCGGCGGCATCGTGCTGGGCTACATTTGGCAGATTCTGATCAACTGCCTGCTCTCCAACGTGGGCGCCCAGCTCATCGCCCTTAACTCTGCTGCTGGCTTCTGGGGCCTTATCATCCTGACCCTGTGGCAGCAGGTCGGCTACATGATGATCATCTACATCGCTGGTCTGCAGTCCATTCCGTCCGACTACATCGAGGCCGCCAAGGTCGACGGCGCCACGGCATGGCAGACGTTTTGGAAGGTTAAGATCCCCAATCTGATGCCGACGATCACCATCTGCCTGTTCCTGTCCATCACCAACGGCTTTAAGCTGTTCGACCAGAACCTCGCCCTTACCGGCGGCGCTCCCGCACACTCCACCGAGATGCTCGCCCTGAACATCTACAACACGTTCTACTCGCGTGCTGGCATCGCATGGCAGGGCATCGGTCAGGCCAAGGCAGTTATCTTCTGCATCCTGGTCGTCGCTATCTCCATGATTCAGCTTAAGGCCACGAGGTCCAAGGAGGTGCAGCAGTAATGAAACGCGATAAGGCTATCAACCGCGCGCTCTCGATTTTCTTTACGATCCTGTCGCTCGCATGGATCTACCCCGTGTTCATGATTGCGCTCAATTCCTTTAAAAAGGCAACTGCAATCAGCACCACCACGGCATTCGATCTGCTCACGCCCGAGACGTTCAACGGTCTCGCAAACTACGTGCACGCTCTTAACGAGCAGGGCTTTGCCTCGGCGTTTATGTACTCGCTCATCATCACGGTCACGTCGGTCGTTCTGATCTTGGTGTGCTGCTCCATGTGCGCTTGGTACGTAGTCCGTGTCAACAACAAGATCTCGAACTTCTTCTATTACCTGTTCGTCTTCTCGATGGTCGTGCCCTTCCAAATGCTCATGTTCACGCTGTCCAATTTGGCGGACCGCATCGGCTTTAACACGCCGTTCAACATCTGCTTTATCTATCTTGGCTTTGGCGCGGGCCTGGCGGTCTTTATGTTCGCCGGCTTTGTAAAGAACATTCCGCTCGAGATCGAAGAGGCGGCCATGATCGACGGCTGCAACCCGGTTCAGGTGTTCTTTAAGATCGTCCTTCCCATCATGAAGCCCACCTATCTTTCGGTCGGCATTCTCGAGACCATGTGGGTCTGGAACGACTATCTGCTGCCCTACCTTACCCTCGACTCCACCAAGTACAGGACCATTCCTATCTTGATCCAGTACTTCCGCGGCGGCTACGGCCACGTCGAGCTCGGTCCCATGATGGCCTGCATCATGATGGTCGTTATCCCCATCGTCATCATGTACATCCTCTGCCAGAAGTACATCATCGACGGCGTGGTGGCAGGTGCCGTCAAGGGCTGATGCCGTAACTGTTTTGCAAGTTTCTGCGGCGCCCCTCAGCGCGGCGCCGCATATCGAAAGGTAAAGACATGGCCGAGATCGTTCTCAAACATGTTCAGAAGGTGTATCCCAACAACGAGTCCAAAAAGAAGGGCTTCTTTGGCAAAAAGAAGAAGACCGAGGAGAAGAAGCACAACCTCAAGGTTACCGAGGACGGCGTGCTCGCGGTAGAGGACTTTAATCTCACCGTGCATGACCAGGAGTTTGTCGTTCTCGTTGGCCCGTCTGGCTGCGGCAAGTCCACGACGATGCGCATGGTCGCTGGCCTGGAGGACATCACTTCGGGCGACGTGCTCATCGACGGCAAGCGCGTCAACGACGTGGCGCCCAAGGACCGCGACATTGCCATGGTGTTCCAGAGCTATGCTCTGTACCCCAATATGACGGTGTACGAGAACATGGCGTTTACGCTTGAGCTCAAGAAGGTCCCCAAGGACGAGATCGACCGTAAGGTTCGCTCTGCTGCCGAGATCCTGGGCATTACCGAGTACCTCGACCGTAAGCCCAAGGCGCTCTCGGGCGGTCAGCGTCAGCGCGTCGCCATCGGCCGCGCCATCGTGCGTGACCCCAAGGTCTTCCTGATGGACGAGCCGCTGTCTAACCTGGACGCCAAGCTCCGTAACCAAATGCGTGCCGAGCTCATCAAGCTGCGTCACGAGATCAAGGGCACCTTTATCTACGTTACCCACGACCAGACCGAGGCCATGACCCTCGGCGATCGTATCGTGGTCATGAAGGACGGCGTCGTCCAGCAGATCGCCACCCCGCAGGAGGTCTTCAACCACCCCGCGAACATCTTCGTCGCCGGCTTTATCGGCGTGCCGCAGATGAACTTCTTCGATGCCCAACTGGTGCACTCGGGCAACGGCTTTACCGTCAAGACCGAGGACATGAATGTGGCGCTCGCTCCCGAGACCTGCGCTCAGCTTGCTCTCAACTGGGACGGCGGCGACGTGAAGGAGATCACGGCCGGCGTGCGCCCCGAGCAGATTCTGCTTGCCGACAAGGACGAGGAGGGTGCGCTCCAGGGTACCGTCGAGGTGACCGAGCTCATGGGCTCGACCGAGCATGTCCACGTGACCGCTCCCGACGGCCAGTTTGTCCTGATCATTCCCGTTGTCGACCTTGAGGCCAAGGGTGCACTCAAGGCTGGCGACACCATCTGGTTCAAGTTCGAGAAGAACGCGACCCATCTCTTCGATAAGGTCTCTGGCAAGAACCTTATCTAGGCCCGGTACATCCAGGCCCTCCCTTTGGGCGACTGCGGTATTGCCATCCTTTTGCCGTGGTCACATATAAGGCTTCCCTCCCGTCCACTGGGCGAGAGGGAAGCCTTTCTTTATGACGGGGTTGTCCATCTGTCAGTTTGTCTTGATCTGTAAGAGGTAGAGGGCCAAATTGGGCCTAGATGTTACAGATTGAGACAGCGTCGAGCTGCCTGTCCTCCCATCTCGATCTGTAACACGAAGGACTGATTTCGGCAGTTACCTGTTACAGATCGAGACGGTCCGTCAAGACAAACCTGTTTATTTCGATCTGTAACATCTGGGGCCGTTTTATCCGAGTAGTTGTTACAGAACAAGATTGTTTGGCGGGGCGTTTCTGTTTGTCTTGATCTGTAACAGGTAGACCTAACTTTGCCGGTTAGGTGTTACAGACCGAGATTGTTTGGTCGAGGCAGGCCACGGGCAACACGCGGGCACAAAAGGCGGAGCCGTGTTGCCGCGACTCCGCCTTCAAGAGGATGGGTAAAGGAAACGAAATTAGCTCAGGTGCCAGATCTCGTCGTTGTACTGGGAGATCGTGCGGTCGGACGAGAAGGTGCCGGCGTTGGCGATGTTGATCAGCGCCTTGCGCATCCAAGCGTCCTGGTCCTCGTAGTCGGCCAGCACGCGCTCCTTGGTCTGGATGTACTCCTCAATGTCGAGCAGAGCCATAAACCAGTCCTTGCCTATGATGTCGTCGTGCAGACGCTGCAGGCGCTCCACGTTGCCGGTCGCCATAAAGGCGGGGTTGGTGATGAAGTCCACCAGCAGTTTAATGCCGGGCTTGCGGTAGAGTGCACCGGCGTTGTAGGTGCCGTCGGCGTAGAGTTGTTCGACCTGCTTGGACGAGGCACCAAAGGTGTAGATGTTCTCGTCGCCGACAAGCTCGGCAATCTCCACGTTGGCACCGTCGAGCGTGCACAGGGTCAAAGCGCCGTTGAGCATGAACTTCATGTTGGAGGTGCCGCTCGCCTCCTTGGAGGCCAGGCTGATCTGCTCGGAGATGTCGGCGGCGGGGATCACGCGCTCGGCAGCAGTGACGTTGTAGTTCTCGATCATGACAACCTGCAGGTAGGGGGCCACATCGGGATCGTTTGCGATCCACTGGGAAAGCGTCAGGATCAAATGGATGATGTCCTGTGCGATGGTGTAGGCAGGTGCCGCCTTGCCGCCAAAGATGATGGTGACGGGGTGCTTAGGTCTGTTACCGTTCTTGATGTCGAGGTACTTCCAGATGATGTAGAGCGCGAGCATCTGCTGGCGCTTGTACTCGTGGATACGCTTGACCTGAACATCGATGATGGCGTTGGAGGGAATGGTCACACCCTGCTCGAGCGCCATGAACTGGCGCATGATGGCCTTGGCTTCGGTCTTGGTGGCAGCCAGGCGCTCAAGAACATCCTTGTCGTCAACGAACTCGGCAAGCTTGCTCAGGTCGCCGGTGCTGCGCCAATCGGTGCCGATTACATCGTCGAGCAGGCTGGCGAGCGCGGGGTTGGCGCCGTGGATCCAACGGCGGAAGGTGATGCCGTTGGTCTTGTTGGAGAACTTCTCGGGGTAGATCTCGTAGAACGGATGAAGCTCGGTGTCCTCCAGGATTTTGGTGTGGAGTGCGGCGACGCCGTTGATGGAGAAGCCAAAGTGGATGTCCATGTGGGCCATGTGGACGGTGTCGTACTCGTCGATGATGGCGACACGCGGGTCGTCGTGCTCGGCCTTGGCGACCTCGTCGAGCTTGACGATAATGTCGGCGATGGCAGGGGAGACTTTCTGCAGGCTGGTGAGCGGCCACTTCTCGAGTGCCTCGGCAAGAATCGTGTGGTTAGTGTAGGCGACCATGGAGCGCACGATGGCAACGGCCTCGTCAAACTCGATGTCGTGCTTGGTGGTGAGCAGGCGGATGAGCTCGGGGATGACCATGGTGGGGTGCGTGTCGTTAATCTGGACCACGGCGTAGTCGGCCAGGTCGTGCAGATTGCTGCCGCGCTCGATGGCCTCGTCGATAAGGAGCTGGGCGGCGTTGCTCACCATGAAGTATTCCTGGTAGATGCGAAGCAGGCGGCCCTGCTCGTCGGAATCGTCGGGGTAGAGGAACAAGGTGAGGTTCTTGGCGATCTCGGTCTTGTCGAAGTCGATGGAGCTGCCGGGGACCAGGCCGTCGTCAACACTTGCCAGGTCAAACAGACGCAGGCGGTTCTTGGTAGGCTGGCCGTAGCCAGGCACGTCGATGTTGACGAGCTTGGAGGTGACGGCAAAGTCGCCGAACTCGACGGTGTAGGAGCGGTCGTCATCGATCAGGATGTCCTGCTCGCCGAGCCATTCGTCGGGGACGGCCTTCTGCTGATTGTCGACAAAGCGTTGGCGGAACAGGCCGTAATGATAGTTGAGGCCCACGCCGTCGCCGGTAAGGCCCAGCGTGGCGATGGAATCCAAGAAGCACGCAGCCAGACGGCCCAGGCCGCCGTTGCCGAGCGAAGGCTCGACCTCGAACTCCTCAATCTTGTTGAGGTCGTGGCCGGCGGCGACGAGCTGGTCCTTAACCTCGTCATAGATGCCAAGGTCGATCATATTGTTGATGAGTAGCTTGCCGATCAAAAACTCGGCAGAGATGTAGTAGAGCTTTTTCTTGCCATTGTTGAGCGGACAGGCAGCAGAGCGTTCCTGCACGAGCTTGACCAGCAGCTTATAAATACGACGGTCATCGAGCTGCTCGAGCGAGGTTCCAAAGGACTGCTCGGCAAGAGCCGCAAGATTGATGCGGGGCATGTTTCCTCCTGTGGTGAGTTGACTACATGTCAGAAATTCAAAAGAAGCCCGCGCGAGGGGATTGGGGTGGCCTCGCGCGGGAAAAGCGGTCGCGTCCGCACGGTGGGGTGGGGTCGGACGCGGTGGCTCCTATTGGGGAAGCTCAATTTCGGCTTCAGACGGGATGCGGAAGTAGGTCTCGGTCCAGTCGGTGAGCTTGTGCTCGAGCTCACGGGTGATGGCGCCATCGAGCATGCGCCAGGTCCAGTTGCCGCCCAGGGTGGCGGGAGTGTTGATGCGTGCCTCGTTGCCCAGGTTGAGCAGGTCTTGCATGGTGTAGATGCAGGTATCGCTCACGCTGGCGGCGATGGTGCGGTTGAGTGCATCGGCCATGGGCTCGCCGGCCTGCTGGTGGGTGTACAGGGCCGCCTGCTCGCGCTGACGCGGGGTGGCCGTTCCCTCAAACCAACCGCGCGCCGTCTCGTTGTCGTGCGTGCCCACATAGGCGACGGTGTTGGCAATGTAGTTGTGCGGCAGATAGTACGAGTTGGTGCCCTCAAAGGCGAACTGCAGGATCTTCATGCCGGGGAAGCCCGAGTTATCGCGCATGTCGATGACGCCGGGGGTGAGGAAGCCCAGGTCTTCGGCGATGATGGGCAGCGTGCCGAGCTTTTCCTCGAGCGTCTTGAAGAACTTGAGGCCGGGGCCCTGCGTCCACGAACCGTAGGACGAATCGGGTGAGGAGAACGGCACCTCCCAATAGGCCTCGAAGCCGCGGAAGTGATCCAGGCGGATGACATCGTACATGTCGAGGGCGGCGCGGATGCGGCCCTCCCACCAGGAGAAACCGTCGGCCTCCATGGCGTCCCAGTCGTAGATGGGATTGCCCCAGTACTGGCCGGTGGCCGAGAACTGGTCGGGCGGCGTGCCGGCGACACTCACAGGATTACCGGCGGCGTCGATCTTAAAGAGCTCGGGCGTGCCCCACATCTCAACGGAGTCGCGCGAGACATAGATGGGCAGGTCGCCGATGATGAGGATATCGCGCTCGTTGGCATAGGCCTTGAGGCGGCTCCACTGACGATTGAAGAAGTACTGCGTCATCTGGTGGTAGAGCATGCGCGCGGGATGGGCGGCGCAGACCTTGGCAGATGCTTCGCCGCGGGTGCGCAGTTCTGCGGGCCACTCCCAAAAGGCCTTGAGACCGCACTCCTCCTTGACGGTCATGAACTCGCAGTAGGGGATGAGCCAGTCTTCGTTTGCTTGGACAAAGTCGTCGAAGTCGGCCGGCTTGTCGGAGGCGAAGCGTTCGGCGGCGCGGTCGAGAATCTGACGACGGCCACCAAAGATGGCGCCATAGTCGACATTGCTGGGGTCGGAGCCCAGGTATACACCGTCGATATCGCGCTGCTCCAGATAGCCGGCCTCGATAAGCTCGGCAAAGTCGATGAAATTGGGGTTGCCCGCGCGGGCCGAGAACGACTGATAGGGCGAGTCGCCATAGCTCGTCGTCGTAAGGGGCAGAATCTGCCAATAATGTTGTTTGCACGAGGCGAGGAAATCGACAAAGTCGTAGGCGTTCCAGCCAAAGCCGCCGATGCCGTACGGTCCGGGCAGGGACGAGATGGGCATGAGAACACCGCTTGCACGCTCCATGGATGTGCTCACCAACCTTCTTGTTGTGGGATCGGCCTGCAGATGGGTGAACAGCCCGTCCCGAGTTTTTAGAGTCGATGTCCCTATTGTAGAACATGTTGTTTAAACATGTATAGGCGAGATTAAAAAGTTGGCCCATTTTCGGTAAATGGTTACGCGCCATGAAAAAAGCCCCGGTCTCACATCGTGAGACCGGGGCAAGAACGCTATGTAGGGTTTTTCTACTCGGCGTCGGCGAAGCCGTTGGGGTTATGGCTCTGCCAATTCCAGCTGTCGCGGCACATGTCCGCGATATCGTACTGGGCCTTCCAGCCCATCATGCGTTCGGCCTTGGAGGCATCGCACCAGTTGGCGGCGATATCGCCGGCACGGCGCTCGCGAATCACGTAGGGCAGCTCCTTGCCGCAGGCCTTGGAGAAGGCGGCGACGACCTCGAGTACCGAGGTGCCGGTGCCGGTGCCCAGGTTAAAGATCTCGACGCCGGTCTTGCCGTTCATCCAGTTGAGGGCGGCAACGTGACCAGATGCCAGGTCGCACACGTGGATGTAGTCGCGCACGCCGGTGCCGTCGGGGGTGGGGTAGTCGTTGCCAAAGACCTGAACGGCCTCGAGCTTACCGACGGCAACCTGGGCGACATAAGGCACCAGGTTGTTGGGGATACCCTTGGGATCCTCGCCGATCAGGCCCGACGGATGGGCGCCGATGGGATTGAAATAACGGAGCAGCACGACGTCCCACTCGGGGTCGGCGGTGTGGACGTCCATGAGGATCTGCTCAATCATCCACTTGGTCCAACCATAGGGGTTGGTCGCGGGCTTCTTGGGGTCCTCTTCGGTGACGGGCGGATTGTCCGGATCGCCGTAGACGGTCGAAGAGCTCGAGAAGATGATGGACTTGCAACCGTGCGTGCGCATGACATCGATGAGCACCAGGGTGTTCTCGATATTGTTGTGGTAGTACTCGACGGGCTTGCTCACCGACTCGCCAACGGCCTTAAAGCCGGCGAAGTGGATGACGCGGTCGATTTGGTGGGTATCGAAGATCTTATTCATCGCATCGCGGTCGAGCACGTTGGCCTCGTAGAAGGTGAGGTTCTTGGCGGCCTCGTCGCCCACGATGGTCTTAGCGCGGTCGATGGCAACGGCGCTGGAGTTGGAGAGGTCATCGACGACGACAACCTGGTAGCCGCCCTCGAGCAGCTGAACGACGGTGTGCGAGCCGATAAAGCCGGCGCCGCCGGTAACGAGGACGCAGGTGTCTTTGGGGTCGAGTGCTTTGGACATGTAGTCTCCTATCGAATCAGGAACACTTCTTGAGGGGAGTATAGCGCAGCTGGGGGCGCCCAAAACAGGCGGGGCAGGAAAACCAGAGGATTGATGTTAACGTACTCATAGGGTGTTATTTGCATAATCCTTACCTTTGGTGTGGGACGTAATTGCGAGCCGCTGACCATGCTTTTCCAGCCGTTCGTGGAAATAGTTGGGACAAGCGCGATGTGCGTTAATATGTTTGAGTTGAGCGACATATAAATAAGCATGTAACGGAGTACATATGTCACCAAACAACGATTCCATCTTTACGCAGGAGCTTTCGCGTCGCACTGCCCTTAAGGCTCTTTTCGGCGCTGCTTCCGCGGCTGTTCTTTTTGGCCTGCCTGCTCGCGCCCATGCGGCTGAGGCCAGCCAAGAAACCACCGACAAACTGAATGCCGCCCAGGCCCAGCTCGACGAGGTCCAGGCCCAGCTCGACAGCATCGCTAATGAGTATGCGACGCTCGCCAACAAGAATGCCCAGACCCTCAGCGATATCGAGGGCGTACAGGGCCAGATTGACGAGACGCAGGCTCAGATCGACACCAAGAAGGCCGAGCTCAAAGAGAAGCGCAGCGACCTTTCCGATCGCGTTGCTGCCAGCTACAAGTCGGGCGGCACCAACATCCTGTCGTTGTTGCTCGCTTCTGGCTCGTTTGAGGAGCTCGTCGCCAACGCGCATTACGTCGAGAAGATCAACAAGAGCGACCGTGACGCCATCGAGGACATTCAGACCATCCAGAAAGAGCTCGATACGCAGAAGTCCGAGCTCGAGTCGCAAAAAGCCGACTTGGAGAAGCTCAAGGACCAGCAGACCGCTCAGATGCAGGACATGCAGGCCAAGCAGCAGGAGGTCCAGACGGTTCTGAACGGCCTCTCCGACGATGTCAAGGAGCTCATGGCCCAGCGCGATTCCGAGATTCTCGCTGCCGCTCAGGCCGAGGAGGCTGCCAAGAAGGCTGCTGCTGCCGCGGCTGCCGCAAACAAGAACAATTCCTACTCGGGTGGTTCAAGCTCGGGTGGCGGCTCGTATGCCGGCGGCACCCCGCAGCAGAATGCCGGCTCGGGCAAGCAGCAGGCTGTCGTCAATGCATGCTACTCCACGCCCTCGCCTGGCCTGAACTGGTGCGCGGCGTGGGTTACCAATGTCTTCCGTAACGCCGGCGTTGGCTACTTTGGCGGTAACGCGTGCGATATGTTTAACGCCTGGTGCTACAGCTCCGATCGTTCGGCGCTGCAGGTGGGCATGATCGTGGCCGACTCGTCGCACAGTGGCACCGGTACGCCGGGTCTGCTGTACGGACACGTGGGCATCTATGTTGGCGGCGGCATCGTTATGAGCAACGAGGGTGCCATTACGTCTAAGTCGCTTGATGCGTTTATTCGGTTCTACGGTACTGGCTCTGGCGTGCGCTGGGGCTGGCTCGGCGGTATCGCGCTGTCGTAACGGTGGTTTGAAGTAAGTTGGTCCGTGGCTGCCCGAAAGGCATTAGGTTGCCTGCTCGGACAGTCCTGCTCGCACGGAGAGCACATTAAGTGCTCTCCGGCTCGTGCGGAACTCGCGATCAACCTAATGCCTTTCGGGCAGCCACGGACCTCTCGGGTCCAATGCGTCACACACCGGACTGGTTTATCTGAATAAATATGGCGAAGGCCCCTTTCGGGGCCTTCTTTTTTATTAGAGGAATTCGCCTACTCGGTGGACTTCGGGTTGTAGGTCTACTCCGAATTGGTCTTTGACGGTTGCTTGGATGTGGCGGATGAGTTTGTCGACGTCGGCGGCGGTGGCGTGGTCGGCGTTGACGATGAAGCCGCAGTGTTTTTCGCTCACCTGCGCGCCGCCGACAGCATGGCCGCGCAGACCGGCATCCATGATGAGCTTGCCGGCAAAGTAGCCCTCGGGGCGTTTGAAAGTGGAGCCGGCACTCGGCATGTCGAGCGGCTGCTTGTCCTCGCGGCGCTGGCGGTAATCGTCCATCTCGGCCTTGATCATCGCCGCATTGCCCGGGGCGAGGTTAAAGGTGGCAGAGAGCACGATAAAGCCGTCGTCGGCGATGCGGCTCTTGCGATAGCCCAGGTTGAGCTCATCGACATCGAACTCGATGATGTTGCCGCTGCCGCGGGTGCCGTCGTCGAGCGCGCGGGCGGGCTTGTAGACGCGCACGGACTCCAAAACATCGGCCATGCAGGCGCCGTAGGCACCGGCGTTCATATAGCAAGCGCCGCCGACCGAGCCGGGGATGCCCGAGAGGGGCTCCATGCCGGTGAGGCAGGCTTCGGCGGCAGCCGCGGCGACATCGGAAAGCAGGGCGCCGGCTGCCGCCGTGACGTGCGTGCCGTCGACGGTGATGTTGGAGAGGCCCTCGCCCAGCGCTACGACGACACCGCGGATGCCCTTGTCACCGACGAGTAAGTCGGAGCCGTTGCCCACGATGGTGAGTGGCAGATCGCAGCGATAGCAGGTATCGAGCGTGGCGACGAGGCCCTGCTCGGTGTCGGGCGTGACAAAGACGTCGGCCGGGCCGCCGATCTTAAACGTGGTGTGCTCGCGCATGGGCTCGCTCATCAGTACGTTGTCCTCGCCGGCAACGCCAGCAAGCGCGCACAGCAGGTCCTCGTTAAAAAAGTCGTTCTCGTGCATACGAATATCCGCCTTTTGGTGGTCGTTGTCATCAATCGATTGCAATATACCCCACCCGGACGGATTTGGTGCGCTGGCGGCGATAAAACAGCCGTCTACCGGATTGGTAAAGTGTTTATCACTGAGGTAGAGGGGTAGTCGCTATACTTTCAAGAGATTGCGCGTAAACCCGGAAGGAGCGAGATGGGCAACAAAGTTACTCTCAAGCAGATTGCCCAGGAGGTGGGGCTTTCCCCCTCGTCGGTCTCGCTTGTGCTCAATAATCGGCCCTGTCGCATCTCGGAAGAAAACCGCAAGCTCATCAAAGAGGTCGCGGCGCGCAACCACTATGTTCCCAACCAGATCGCGCGCAGCCTGGTCATGCGCGAGTCGCGCACCCTGGGCCTTATCGTCCCTAACATCGAGAGCCGCTTTTTTGCCTCGCTCGCCGGTAGCCTGGAAAAGCGCTGCCGCGAGGACGGCTATGCGCTCTTCATTACCAGCTCGGGCGGAAGCGCCGATGACGATCTGGAGCTGCTGCGCCAGCTGGTGACGCGCGGCGTTGATGGCGTCTTCCTGGTCGTAGGCGACGAGTTCTCCGACGACCGCGCCCTGCGCGAAGAAGTCAGCCATCTGCCTATTCCTGCCGTGATGGTCGACCGTGCCATTGAGGGGCTCGAGTGCGACAAGGTGATGTTCGACCACGAGATGGGTGGCTACATGGCCACTCGCTATCTGATCGAGCAGGGCCACCGTCGCATTGCCTGCTTGGTTAACGCGCGCCGTTCCAATACGGGGCGTAAGCGACTTGCCGGCTATGAGCGCGCGCTGCGCGAGGTTGGCCTGCCTATCGACGCACGTTTGGAGTTTGAGAGCGAGTACTACATTCCGAGTGCCTATGAGGCCTCGGAGGCGGTGCTCGCAACTGATGCCACCGCTGTGTTCGCAAGTTCGGATAACATCGCCCTCGGTCTGCTCAAGCGCTTGCACGAGATGGGGAAGAGCATCCCGGGCGATATCTCGGTGGTGAGCTATGACAACTCGGCGGCCGACGTTCTCTTTGAGCCGGCGCTGACCGCGATTGAGCAGGATCCTGGTGTCCTTGCGGAGCATGCTTTTGGCTGCATGTCCAAGCGTCTTGCCGGTAAGGGCGGCAGGCGTGCCGAAGAGGTCGTCCTGGAGCCGGCGCTTATCGTTAAGGGCAGCGTGCTCGAGCTTGCTAAACACAACTAAACACGTTTACCAATTTGAAGAGACCGAATGTGGAGCACCTGTGACAGGCAATGCCGCAGGTGGATGCCAGGTTTCGCTGCTGCGCGCTGCAAATCAAGACGATAAAACGTTTTGGCAAATATCCGGCCGACGACAACATGGCCCTCGCCGTGCCCGTGCGCGTCTACCGGTCCACCAACTGCGTTAACGCCATCTTCTGTGGCAAGCACCCCGCCCCGGCCCTCGTCCGTAAACTCTTCCGCTGGGCGAGCGGGACCTCGGACGTTTTTCCGGATGGCATGCTCGGCGGAAAGCGCATCCCAGAATGGCGGCGGGAAACGGGAGGTCGTTTCCGGATGGACTGTCGATGCCCTTCGCTGTAGAGGCGGGCTGCGGGCAATCCGCTTCTATGTTTCCAAATGAATACGCTGTGAGCCGAGGAGGACGATTCTCCCCGCAAATACTCTAGTATGCTAAAGTACCCAGAAGACCGGCGGAGCTATGCCGGTCTTTCGTTCTATATGAAACACAGCATGAGGAGGCTCACCAGATGACGGCCACACCGTGGGGATTCCGGGATATATTGCCCGAGGAGGCTCAGGCGCGCGAGGAGATCGCATATACGGTGAAGGGCTGCTTCAGGGAGCATCATTACCTTCCGGTCGAGACGCCGCTGCTCGAGGACAAGGGTTCGCTCGAGGAGGGCGGCCGCATTGCGGACACGCCGTTCAAGCTCTTTGACGATGATGGCCGTCTGCTGGTGGTCCGTCCCGACAACACGCTGCCGATCGTTCGCCTGGTTTCGACTCGCATGCGCGCGGCCGATCTGCCGCTGCGCCTACGCTATGAGGCGCCGGTGGTTCGCGAGTGTCAGCGCAATGCCGGCGGCTCGCGTCAGTTTACGCAACTGGGTTTTGAGCTCATCGGCGCGGGCGACACCGCGGGCGATGTCGAGATTGTCTCACTGGTCGCCGAGGCCGTGCGCAAGCTGGCACTTCCCGGTGCGCGCATTATCGCGGGCAGCGTGCGTCCGTTTAAGGAACTGCTCGCGGCCTGTGAGGATCGCGAACTGGCTGCCGAGGCATTGCGTTGTGTGCACGCCAACGACTTCGTGGGCCTCGATGCCCGCGTGGCGAAAAGCGTCGAGTCCGAGGCCGTTAAGGTCGCCATTAGCGAGCTGCCGCGCCTGCACGGTGGTGCCGAGGTGCTCGACCGCGTCGACGCGCTGCTGGCGGCGGCGGGCATTGTCGCGCTGCTCACGCGCGAGCTGCGCGCCCTGGTCGAGCGCCTGGCTCCCGAGGACGCCCAGGTGCTGTCGTTCGACTTCTCCATCATGAACTCTTTCGATTACTACACGGGCCTGGTCTTTAAGGCCTATGCCGGCGGCCTGCCCGATCCGGTGGGCTCGGGCGGACGCTACGACTCCATCTTTACCGGTGCATTTGGCGACGGCATCGAGGTACCGGCGGCGGGCTTCGCCTTTTCGCTCGAGCGTCTGGAGGCCGCGCGTACCTCGGCCGAGGACGCCGCTTCCGATGGTGATCACGCCGCGGGCCGTGGCGCCGAGGGTCCGCTGCGCATCGCCGTGCCCAAGGGCTCGCTCAAGGCCGACACGCTCGACGTGCTCGAGGCTGCAGGCTTAGACGTCTCTGAGCTGCGCGATCCCGGCCGTCACCTGATCGTGCGCGGCCGCGACACGCGTACCGGCGAAGGCGCGGTCGGAGATATCGAGTTTGTCATCGTGCGCCCCAGCGACGCGCCCGCCTTTGTGGGCTGCGGAGGTGCCGATTGCGGCATCTGCGGCTGGGACTCGCTTATCGAAGCCGACCTCAATCTGCTGCAGCTGGTCGACCTGGGCTACGGCCTGTGCACGTTTATCGAGGCGGAGCCCGCATGGCGCGCCGGTCAGGCCGAGCGCAACTACGCCCGTCGCGGGTCGCTTCGCGTGGCCACCAAATACCCGCGCATCGCGAGCGCCTGGTATGCCGAGCGCGGCGTGAATGCCGACATCGTTTCGCTGCACGGCAATATTGAGTTGGGCCCCATCGTCGGCATGACCGACCGCATCGTGGACATTACCGCCACGGGTGCCACGCTGCGCGACAACGACCTGGTCATCACCGGCCGCATTATGGACTGCACGGCCCGCTTCTTCGTCAACCCAGGTGCCGCGCGCTTGGATCCGCGCGTTCGCAACTTGGCCGATCGCTTGGCAGCTGCTGTTAAGGACAAGCATTTTGAGCCCGTCGCGGGCTCGGCACAATAGCGCGAGCACGCACGGGCGTCCCAACGTCTGGGCTGCGGGCCGATTGGCGCCGCCGCCCGGCCTCTCGTTTTTCGAACACAACCTCGACCGATAGGGGATACCGATATGAAGACCATCAAGCTTGCTCCCGGCGAGCGCCTCGTTACCAACCAGCTCAACCGCAAGGGCGTGCTGCCGCAAAACATCGTCGACGCCGCCCGCGATATCGTGGCCAACGTACGCGCCAACGGCGATGCCGCGGTGCGCGATTACTGCCAGCGTTTTGACGGCGTTGAGCTGCAGAGCTTCCGTCTGCCGCAAGAGCAGATCGATGCCGCGCTCGAAGGCCTCGATCCTGCCTTTGTCGCGGCTCTCGAAAAGTCCGCACGCCAGATCCGCGAGTTCCACCAGCGTGAGGTCGAGCAGAGCTGGTTTACCACGCGCCCGGACGGCACGATGCTCGGCGTTAAGGTGACCCCGCTTGCCGCTGCCGGCATTTACGTGCCGGGCGGTCGTGCGCAGTATCCCTCCACGGTGCTTATGAACGCCATCCCTGCCAAGGTGGCTGGCGTTAAGCGCGTGGTCATGGTGACCCCGCCGCAAAAAGATGGCCTAATCAGCCCCTATACGCTCGCGGCTGCCAAGCTCGGCGGCGTGGACGAGATCTATATGGTGGGTGGCGCCCAGGCCGTGGCCGCGCTGGCGTACGGTACCGAGACCATTCCGCGTGTCGACAAGATTACCGGCCCGGGTAACGCCTTTGTCGCCGCTGCCAAGCAGATTGTCTCGGGTGACGTGGGTATCGATATGGTTGCTGGTCCCTCCGAGGTCTGCGTGCTGGCCGACGCCACGGCCAAGCCCATGGTGGTCGCGGCCGACCTGATGGCCCAGGCCGAGCACGATCCGCTGGCGGCCTGCTATCTGGTGACCTGCGACGAGCAGTTTGCGTGTGAGGTCGAGGCGGGTATCGACATCCTGGTGGCGCAGTCCCCGCGTGCCGAGATTACGCGCGCTTCGCTCGACAATGAGGGCACCATCGTGGTGGCCGCCGACATGGCCGCCGCCGTCGAGGCCGTGAACACGGTGGCGCCTGAGCACCTTGAGCTGCACTGCAAGGACGCGATGGGCCTGCTCGGCGGCATTCGCAACGCCGGCGCTATCTTTGTGGGCGCTTGGAGCTCGGAGCCGCTCGGCGATTACGTTGCCGGCCCCAATCACACGCTACCGACCGGCGGCACGGCCATGTTCTCCAACCCGCTTTCGGTGGAGGAGTTCGTCAAGCGCTCGAGTGTCATTTGCTATACACCCGAGGGCCTGCTCTCCGATGCTCCTGCCACGCAGCGCCTCGCCGAGGCCGAGGGTCTGTGGGCACACGCGCTTTCCGCCGCGCTGCGCCGCTGCGTGTTGGAGCAAGGCGAGGATGCCGTGAGCGCCGAGTCGCTCGCCGCGGCCGACCTGACCAAGGTCGCCTGGCCGGGCGACGCCGTGGCGACGGTTGCCGAGGGTGTGGACCTGGTGGCTGCAAGTGCGGATGGCGCTGACGCGGTCGTCGAGGAGGCCTAATATGGCCGAGCTGACGCCCCGCATGAAGGAGCTCGTCCAGCCCTACTTGGCCGGTATTGAGCCCTACGATCCTAACTTTACGCCCACGCGCATCAACCTTTCGGCCAACGAGAACACCTATCCCGTGCCCGCCGGCGTGCGCGAGGCGGTTGATGCGGCCTTGGCTGCCACACCGCTCAACCGCTATCCCGACCCCATGTCGAACGACCTGCGCGACGAGCTTGCTGCCCGGCATGGCGTGACGCGCGAGAACATCTGCGTGGGCAACGGCGGCGACGAGCTGCTCTATAACTATCTGCTGGCGTTTGGCGGCGCGGGGAGGACCCTGCTCAACTGCCCGCCGTGCTTTAGCGAGTATGCGTTCTTTGCGTCGCTCTGTCAGACCGAGGTGCGCGACGTGTGGCGCAATCCGGCGACCTTTGAGCTCGGCCAAGCTGCTGTGCTCGCGGCCGCGCTCGAGTGCAACCTCGCCATCGTGACCTCGCCCAACAATCCCACGGGTGATGTGGCTCCGCTCGACTTTGTCGCGGCCCTGTGCGATGCGTGCCCCGGCATGGTCATGGTCGACGAGGCCTACGTTGAGTTTGCCGACGATTCGTTTGGCGCGGCCACCACGGCGCAGGGGCTTATTGCCGAGCATCCCAACCTGGTGATTCTGCATACGCTGTCCAAGGCGTTTGGCGCCGCCGGCACGCGCCTGGGCTACGTGATCGCGGCGCCCGAGGTCATCGACGTGTTCGCGGCGATTCGCCAGATCTATTCGGTTAATGTGCTGAGCCAGGCCGCCGCGCTTGCCTGCGTGCGTGCCCGCGATGCGTACGCGCCCGTGGTGGCGCAGGTCGCATCCGAGCGCGAGCGCGAGCTGGCCGCTCTGCGCGCGATGGCTGCCGAGGGCTTGCCCGTGGAGGTGTGGCCGAGCGCGGCGAACTTTGTGCTCGTACGCACGCCACATGCCACGCGCGTGCGCGAGCGCCTGCGCGACGAGTATTCGATTTTGGTGCGCGACTTTAGCTATGCGCCGGGTCTTGCGGACTGCCTGCGCATCACCGTGGGCACACCGCAGGAAAACGATGAGGTGCTGGCCGCGTTTGCCGCGCTGGTGAAGGAGGAGATGTAGATGGGCCGTTATGCCGAGGTAACCCGTAAGACGGGGGAGACCGATATTGTCGTCAAGCTCGACCTGGACGGATGCGGCGTGTGCGATATCTCGACCGGCGTGCCGTTTTTCGACCACATGCTCAACGCCTTTGGCCGCCATGGCCTGTTTGATCTGACGGTACACGCGGTGGGCGACGTGGAGGTCGATGCACACCACACCGTCGAGGACACGGGCATTGTGCTGGGCGAGGCGTTCTGCCAGGTGCTGGGCGACAAGGCAGGCATCACACGCTTTGCCGACGCGGCGATCGCCATGGATGAGACGCTTGTGATGGCCGCCGTTGACATCTCGGGTCGCGGGCAGGCCTACTGCGAGCTGCCCGTGCCGACCGAGCGCGTGGGCACCTTCGATACCGAGCTGGCCGTCGAGTTCTTCTACGCCTTTGCGCGCGACGCCAAGCTCACGCTGCACGTGCGCGAGCTGGCGGGCGGCAACTCGCACCACATTATCGAGGCCGCCTTTAAGGCCGTGGGCCGCACGATGCGTCACGCCTGCGAGCTCGATCCCCGCGTGCAGGGCATCCCCAGCACCAAGGGCTCACTGTAACCTGTCCCTTTTTGGCGGGTTTTGAATGAGAAAAGGGAGGGGTCGCGTGGGCGAACCGAAGATCGTGGTGGTCGACTACCACAAGGGCAACTTGTCGAGTGTCGTGCGCGGGCTTGCGCGCGCCGGTGCCGCCGCCTGCACGTCGGACGACCCGGAGCAGATCCGTAACGCCGACGGCTTGGTCATCCCGGGCGTGGGTGCGTTCTGCGACGCGATTGCCTTTATGCGCCAGAGCGGCGAGGCGGACGCGGTGCTCGACGCCGTTGCCACCGGAACTCCGCTGCTCGGCATCTGCCTGGGCCTTCAATTATTTTTTGAGCGCGGCAACGAGGGCGTGCCTGCGGACGAAGGCACGGTTGCCGACGGCAACACCTCCGAGCAGGCCGGTGGCCCCTGGGTCGATGGCCTGGGTATTATGCGCGGTTCGTGCGCGCGTCTGGAGTCGAGCCGCCTGAAGGTGCCGCACGTGGGGTGGGACCAGGTGCACATGACGCCTGCCGGTGCGGCCGATCCGCTGCTCGCCGGTTTTGCCGAGGGCGCCAATATGTACTTCACCCACAGCTATGCGGTGGCCGACGATGCCGATGCCGCCGATGTTCTGGCACGCACGCACTACACGCGGAGCTTCCCGTGCATCGTGCGCCACGGCAACGTGTGGGGCTGCCAGTTCCATCCCGAGAAATCCTCTGCGCTGGGTCAGCGCATTCTTAAGAACTTCGTGAGCATCGTCGAGGGGGCCGGCCGATGATTCTGTTTCCCGCAATCGATTTGATCGGCGGCAAGGTCGTGCGCCTGGAGCGCGGCGACCGGAGCCGCTGCAAGGTATATTCCGACGACCCCGTGGCCGTTGCCGGCTCCTTTGCCGAGCAGGGTGCGAGCTGGGTGCACGTCGTCGACCTGTCCGCTGCCTTTGGCGAGGACGAGGACGCGTGCGCTGCCAACTCGGCAGCGATTAAGGCCATCTGCAGCGTCGACGGTCTGTCCGTGGACGTGGGCGGCGGCGTCCGCTCGCTCGCGCGGATCGACGAGCTGGCCGGCTACGGCGCGCGTCGCATCGCACTCGGCACGGTGCTCGTGACCGAGCCGGGATTTGCCGAGGTGGTGGCTCGCGGCTTTGGCGAGCTGTTGGTGGCAGACATCGCCGCGCGCGACGGTCAGGTCAAGGTGAACGGCTGGCGTGACGGCGCGGGCGTGGCACTCGACGACGCCGTGGCGCAGCTTTCCGAGCTGGGCTTTAAACACCTGGTCTATACCGATATCGCGCGCGACGGCATGCAGACGGGCATCGATGTGGCGGCGTATCGCCATGTGGCCGAGGTCGCGGGCTTTCCCGTCGTGGCTTCGGGTGGTATCTCGACGCTCGATGATATCCGCGCGCTTGCCGCGGTGGGCGAGGGCGCGATTGAAGGTGCCATTACCGGTCGTGCGCTCTACGAGGGCAACTTTACGCTGGTACAGGCGCTGGCCGCCGCCCGAGGGGAGGAGTAGCCCATGCTTACCAAGCGCGTGATTCCCTGTCTGGATGTTAAGGACGGCCGTGTGGTCAAGGGTGTCAACTTTGTGAGCCTGCGCGATGCGGGCGACCCGGTGGAGCTGGCCCGCGCCTATGACCGCGAGGGTGCGGACGAGGTTGTCTTCCTGGACATTACCGCCACGAGTGACAACCGTGCGACGACTATCGAGATGGCGGCGCACGCGGCCGAGGAGCTCGCTATTCCCTATACCGTGGGCGGCGGTTTCCGCGACTTGGCGGGCATGCGCACCATGGTCGCCGCCGGTGCCGACAAGGTGTCGCTTAACTCTGCCGCCGTGCGCGACCCGTCGCTGATTAGCCAGGCCGCCGCGGCGTTTGGCAGCCAGGCCGTAGTCGTGGCGATCGATGCCAAACGCGTGGGGCTGCCCGGGGAGCCGGGCGCCGATAAGTGGGAGGTCTTTACGGCGGGCGGCCGCAACGCCACGGGTATCGACGCGGTGGCGTGGGCCGAGGAGGCGGCTCGTCGCGGCGCCGGTGAGATCTTGCTCACCAGTATGGATCGCGACGGCACCAAGGCCGGCTTCGATTTGGCGCTCACCCGCGCCGCGGCGCGCGCGGTGCCGATTCCCGTCATCGCGAGCGGCGGCGTGGGCACGCTCGAGCATTTTGCCGAGGGCGTGATCGAGGGCGAAGCCGACGCCGTGCTGGCGGCCAGCGTCTTTCACTTTGGAACCTTCAGCATTCGCGAAGTCAAAGAGTATATGGCTTCTCAAGGTATTCCTGTGAGGTTGGACTTCTAGTGCTGCGGCTTGCCCAGGCACCCGACCTTCCGGCTCCAACCCTCCTCGCGTACTTAAGTACGCGTCGTCGGGCTTGTCGCTCGGAATCTCGGGTACCTGGACAACCCTCGCCGACCTGTGGGGTTTCGTTTGTTACTTGGGAGGAATGATGACTGAGGTGGTAGAAGCGGCGGATCTTACGTACGACGCCCGCGGGCTGATTCCTTGTGTGGTTCAGCAGTATGACACCGGTGAGGTGCTTATGGTTGCTTGGATGAACGAGGAATCGGTGGGACTGACGCTCAAGACCGGGACCACGTGGTTTTGGAGTCGCAGCCGCCAGGAGCTCTGGAACAAGGGCGCGACGAGCGGCAATATGCAGGAGGTCAAGGAACTCTGGGCCGACTGCGATAACGATACGCTGTTGGTCAAGGTCGACTCTCCGGGCCCGGCTTGCCACACCGGCAACCGTACCTGCTTCTTTAAGAAACTCGCCTAAGGCGGGCGCCCTGTTGGGCGCTCGGTAAAACGGAAAGGATTGAACTATGGGTGTGCGCACCGCAAATGTTCAGGATGGAAATATCGGCGAGACGCTGACGGGTCTGGCCGAGGTGATTCACGGTCGTCGCGATGCGTCGCCACAGGAGAGCTACACCGCTCGTCTGTTGACCGACGTCGAGGACGAGCTGCTCAAGAAGCTTGCCGAGGAGGCGAGCGAGGTCATCATGGCCTGCAAGGATAACGATCACGACCACATCCGCTACGAGGCCGGCGACCTGGTCTACCACCTGCTCGTGACGCTTGAGCGCTACGGCATCACCCTCGACGAACTGGCCGGCGAACTCAACGCTCGCCGCCACTAGTTTTAGGCGAGGGGCGTGGGTTGCCATTCTCCGGTGGGGTGGGGGATGTCGAAGGTTCGATAACCGCAGTCGTAGGCGTGGTCCTGGGCCTCGCGGATATTCCAGCAGATATCGCAGGCGCGGTGCGCGTCCGAGCCAAAGGTGATGGGTACCTCGGCATGGGCAAAGCAGCGCAAGAGGCCGGTCGCGGGGTAGTAGTCGTCGAGTCCCTTGCGCGGCGCGGCAGTCGAGACCTCAACGCGCCGATTCGTGTCGTGTGCGCATTCTGCCATCTGCCCCCAGAACGGCGCGGGGTCAAAGTCGGGCGCAAACCCTTCCTTCGAAAAGCGCATGACCAGGTCGGGGTGGGCCATCACATCAAAGTTGAGTGAACTTTCGCAAGCACGGCACCAGTCGTCGACGTAGCGCTCCCACACGCCGCGCACGCCCAGGTTTTCCCAAACGTGCAGGTTGGTGTCATCGTCGATCCAACCGCAGCACGAATCGGGCGTATCGGGACGAGCGACGTCTTCTGTCCCCGTCGTGCCCGCAGCGCCTGCCGCAATATCTCCCGGGTTGCCAATCCAATGCACGCTGCCCAAGCGCACTATGGCACCCGCGGACCAGCGCCCAACCAAAGGCTCGCAGCCCTCGTACCAGTCGCATTCAAAGCCATAGATAAGCTCGAGCTCCGGCGCGATCTGCGCGGCGAGTTTGCGGGCGTCCTCAAAGGCCAGACGATGTGCCGGCAGATCACCCTCGACGACTTGCACCTCGCAGTTAGCATCCATGCTGGCAGGTAGGGTGAGGTGGTCGGTCGAGACCATGACGCGGCAGCCGGCGGCGGCAGCAGCGCGGACGTTGTCCTCAAACGAGGCATGGCCGTCCGAAAACGAGGTATGGGTATGGCAATCGATCAGAGGGCATGCGGGCATGGCGACTCCTTTGCATTTGGTGAATCCGCTCCATTGTAATGGCGCAGCCTCGGCGCGTCGTGCACGCGGGGTGCCGAAATCGACTGGAAAGGGTGCGCGGTGCGACCTCGCTTGCTCTCAAAACATGTACGTCAGCCTCCAAAACCGACAAAAAATGACATGTTTGGAGGCTGATGTACATGTTTGGATAGGGGCGAGGGCGGCGACGGACGAAAGTCACGCCTGTGCCACGTCCGATGTGCTAGCGTTTGGATGAATAAAACGAGCCCGTGCGGAAAGGATCCGGACCGTATGCAACGTGGAAGTACATCTCCGCTGTCCCGCGAGACCGATGCGCCCGAAACCATCGTCAAGCTGGAGTGCGACATCGACGATGCGTCGCCCGAGGTACTCGCCTATGCCGCCGACCGCCTGCGCGAGGCGGGCGCCCGCGAGGTGCACTGGCTGCCTCTCTACTGCAAAAAAGGTCGCCCCGGATGGCAGTTGCAGGTAATCTGCTCGCACGAGGATATCGAACGCCTACAGACGATTATCTTTTTGGAAACCACGACCAACGGCATCCGCCGCCAGGTTATGGAGCGCGTCTGTCTGCCGCGTCGTTTTGAGCAGGTGGCGACGCCTTGGGGCGAGGTGGCCGTTAAAGTAGCCACCCTGCCCGACGGCAGTGAGCGTGCGGCGCCCGAGTACGAGGACTGCTCCCGCCTCGCTCGCGAGCACAACGTGCCGCTCCAACGCGTGATGCAGGCGGCCCAGAGCGCGGCACTGCGATTTGAATAGCGCGGCCGGCGACATCCCGCGCCCAGTCATATCAACCCCACCCGAAAGGACCACCATGAAATACCTCATCGCTTCCGACATTCACGGCTCGGCATATTGGACCGAACGCCTCTGCGCCGCCATCGAGTCCGAGCAGCCCGACCGCATCGTGCTGCTGGGCGACCTGCTCTACCACGGCCCGCGCAACGACCTGCCGCGCGACTATGCCCCCAAGCGTGTGATTCCGCTGCTCAACGCCCTGGCCGACCGCATCATCGCGGTGCGCGGCAACTGTGACGCCGAGGTCGACCAGATGGTGCTCGACTTCCCCGTCATGGCCGACTACGCCACGCTGTTCGACGAGACCGGCCGCGAGCTGTTCCTGACACACGGCCATGTCTTTGGCGCCGGCATGCACAACAGCGTCGACCACGCGCCCGCGCTGCCCGAGGGCTCCGCGCTCGTCTACGGCCACACGCACATCAAGGTCAACGAGGCAAGCAAGGCGCACCCGGGCCTGTGGCTCTTCAATCCCGGCAGCGTGAGCATTCCCAAAGACGGTACGCACAGCTACGGCATCTACGAGGGCGGCGCGTTCCGCCACGTGATCCTGGAGGAGGAATAGCCATGGCGCAGCACATGGCTCAGCAAAATGCCGAGGGCTCGCGCAATCTGTCCACGCTGGTCGACGCGTCGGCCGAGCTGCAGCATCTGGTGCAGACCGTCTGGCGCTTGCGTCAGCCCGACGGCTGCCCGTGGGACCGCGAGCAGACGCACCGCAGCATTGGCAAGAACATGATCGAGGAGGCCTACGAGGCGCTCGACTGCATCGAGGCGGACGACGCGGTTCACCTGCGCGAGGAGCTGGGTGACGTGCTCATGCAGGTCGTGCTGCATGCGCAGATTGCTGCTGACGCCGGCGAGTTTACGCTGGCCGACGTGGCGCACGATATCGACGCCAAGCTCATCCGCCGTCATCCGCACGTGTTTGGCGATGTAGATGCCGACAGTTCCGACGAGGTACTCAAGATTTGGGACGAGGTTAAGCTTGCCGAGAAAGCCGCCAAGGACAAGGCCGTGGCGGCAGGCGAGGCTGCGCCCGAGGGCCTGCTCGACGGCGTGCCCACGCATCTACCGGCGCTGATGCAGGCGCAGAAGGTGTCGCGCAAGGCGGCTGCCGTGGGCTTTGAGTGGGAGACGGTCCAGGACGTGTGGGACGAGGTCGCCGAGGAGCGTGCCGAGTTTGAGGCCGAGGCCCCTGGCTCGCCCGAGCGCGAAATGGAGTTTGGCGATCTGCTCTTTGCCCTGGTCAACGTTGCACGCAAAGAGGGCATTGACGCCGAGAGTGCCCTTCGTGCCAGCACGGCAAAGTTCCGCCGCCGCTGGGCCGCGATGGAGCGGATGGCGGCCGATGCTCACGTGGATCTTGCCGAGCTTTCGACCCACGGCCTCAACGACCTGTGGGATGCCGCAAAGGCGGAGGAGTAAGACTGCGGGAACGACGGGCTGACACGCTTCATCGTTCCCGCTAAATTTTTCGAAAATCAAGTGTATCCCTCGGCTAACTTAGGGCATAATGCAAAAAGTGCGACATGGCTAACTTATGAACCTGCGCGCCTCTACAGCGTGCAAGCCGCGTCGCCAAGCATTCAACCCGTTTCCAAGTGAGAGGGAGACAACATGAGCGATATTTTGGACGTTTACGGTCGCGAGGTGCTCGACAGCCGCGGCAATCCCACCGTCGAGGTCGAGGTCGTGCTCGAGGACGGCAGCTTTGGCCGCGCAATGGTGCCTTCGGGTGCTTCGACCGGCGCCTTTGAAGCCTGCGAGCTGCGCGATGGCGACAAGGGCCGCTACCTGGGCAAGGGCGTTTCGCAGGCCGTCGAGCATGTCAACAACGAGTGCGCTAACGCCGTCGTGGGCCTCGATGCCTTCGACCAGCGCGCCGTCGATGCCGCGCTGATTGCTGCGGACGGTACCCCCAACAAGACCAAGCTCGGTGCCAACGCCATCCTGGGCGTGTCGCTGGCCGTCGCCCGCGCCGCTGCCGAGTCGGCGGGCCTGTCGCTGTACCAGTACCTGGGCGGCGTCAACGCCCACCTGCTGCCCACGCCCATGATGAACATTCTCAACGGCGGCGTGCATGCCGACAATAACGTTGACTTCCAGGAGTTCATGATCATGCCGGTGGGCGCCCCGAGCTTTGCCGAGGGCCTGCGTTGGTGCGCCGAGGTCTACCACACCCTCAAGGGCGTGCTGCACGAGGCTGGCCTGGGCGGTGGTGTGGGCGACGAGGGCGGCTTTGCCCCCAACCTTAAGACCAATGCCGAGCCGTTTGAGTACATCACCAAGGCCGTGGAAAAGGCCGGTTTTAAGCCCGGCGTCGACTTCATGTACGCCATGGATCCGGCCTCGACCGAGTTCTACAACGCCGAGACCGGCATGTACGAGCTCAAGGGCGAGGGTGTTGAGTACACGAGCGCCCAGATGGTCGATTACTGGGAGAAGCTCGTCGACACCTATCCCATCATTTCCATCGAGGACGGCATGGCCGAGGAAGACTGGGACGGCTGGGTCGAGCTTACTCGCCGCATTGGCAACAAGGTGCAGCTGGTGGGCGACGACCTGTTCGTTACCAACACCGAGCGCCTTAAGAAGGGTATCGAGCTGGGCGCCGCCAATGCGATCCTGGTCAAGGTCAACCAGATTGGCACGCTCACCGAGTCGCTCGAGGCTATCGAGACCGCCAAGGAGGCCGGCTACGCCTGCATCGTGAGCCACCGCTCCGGCGAGACCGAGGACTCCACGATCGCCGACCTGGTCGTGGGCGTCAACGCCGGTCAGATCAAGTCGGGCGCCCCGTGCCGCAGCGATCGCATCGCCAAGTACAACCAGCTCATCCGCATCGAGGACGAGCTCGAGGGCAGTGCGCGCTACGCCGGCAAGGCCGCGTTCTACAACATTCGCTAAACAGGCGGTGCTCGCGGGGGCGGGGTTGACTCGGCTCCGCTCCACTTCTGATGGCCGCCATTGGGCGCTGGGCCGTATGGCTCAGCGCCTTTTTTATGTCGAGCAAAGGCTGGCGAAGGCGGTGCGCGCGCTCGTGCTATAACTAGAATACTTAGCGCAAACAAACCTCAACCGCACAAGGCGCACATGGATCAGATTTACGACAACAGGTACTATTCCGCCGGTTCGCGTGAGCCGTCGCCTCGCCGTGCGCGCACGGTGCAGCTCGGTGGGTCCGCCTACGCCGGCGCCGACCGCTCCACGCAGCGCCCGACAAGTACCTCGCGCCCCAATGCTCAAGTGAATACTTCGACAGATGGACCAGTGCGCCCAGCACGTTCGTTGCATGCTCAGCGCTCGTCGGCTCAAACGCACGATAGGTCGAGCAGGCCCTCGAACCGTCTTTCGGGCTCGGACTTTATGCACTACGCCAACGACAACGCGGTGGTCAAGGCAATCTACGACTTTACCCACGGTCCTCAGCGAGGGCTATTCATCGGCATCGTCGTTGCCCTGGTGCTCGTGAGCCTGTATTTCCCCGTGCGCGACCTGTATGTGGCAAAGCGCTCGAGCGATATCTTGGCCAAGCAGGTCGAGATTCGCCAGCAATACAATGATGAGCTGCAAAAAAGCGTCGACAAGTTGCTCTCGGAGGAGGGCATCAAGGATGCGGCATCCGAGGACCTGGGCCTGGTGATGCCCGGCGAGAAGAGGATTGAAGTGCAGGGCCTAGACGGCGATTCGGATGCCTCGTCGAGCCAGAAGTCGTCGAACGCCAAGAAAGCCAGCGAAGTTGCCAAGGAAATCGAAGAAGTCGGTAAGGACGCGCCGTGGTACATTCAGACGCTCGACATGCTGTTTGGATTTAACGGCGTCGAGGGTCAGACGGTCGCGTCCAGCGGCGAGTAGGCGAGTAGCGCCCGGAGGGGAGCCCGCAATGACAAATTGCAAACGATATAAGGTGGCCGCGATTGACCTGGGGACGGTTTCGTCGCGGCTGGTGCTGGCCCAGGTCGAGGGCGGGGCGATCGTGGAATCGTCCAAGCATACCGAGATTACCGACTTGGGCGAGGGCGTGGACGCGACGGGGCGCTTTTGCGAGGCGGCCGTTGAGCGCGTGCTCGCTGCGTGTCGGATGTTTGTGGACGAGGCTCGTGCCTTTGGGGCTGCGTGCGTCTGCACCACGTGCACGAGCGCCGCGCGCGATGCGTCCAACGCCGCGCTGCTACTGGGCGGACTGCGCGATCTGGGGCTTGAGCCACAGGTGATTCCGGGAGAGGTTGAGGCGCGCCTGACATTTTTTGGCGTGGCGCACGACTTTGCTGGCGAGCGCATTATCGTCGCCGATTCGGGCGGTGGCTCCACGGAGCTCGCGACGGGCGTGTACGCGCCGGAGCGCGGAGTCTTTGCGCTGGAGGGAACGCGCTCGCTGGACATCGGCTGCCGCCGCGTGACCGAGCGGTTTTTCTCGGCACTGCCGCCGTCGACGAACAAGCTTGCGGCTGCCGCCGCGTGGGCGGGCGAGCAGTTCTCCGCCTATTTTGAGGGCCTGCCCAGCGACTTTGAGCGCGCCGAGCGCCTCGTTGCGGTGGGCGGTACCGTCACCACGCTCGTGGCGCTGGTCCACGAACTGGAGCCGTACGACTCGAGCTTTGTGCACCTGCGCGAGCTTTCGCTGGACCAGGTTTCGGCCGCTATCGAGCGCATGTCCACGTTGGACGTGGAGGGCATCGCCGCGCTGCCGGGCGTGCAGCCCAAGCGCGCGGGCGTGATTCTCGCTGGCGCCGTGGTGATTCGCGAGCTCATGCGAGCCGGCGGCTACGACACGCTCACCGTAAGCGAGAACAGCCTACTCGCTGGCATGGTCGCCACCATCAACGAGGTTCTCGACGGCGCGACTCCCACCATCGCCTGGACCCCGAGTCTGAGCGCTCTTTAACCGTCTCCCTCTGAGTTGCGGTGAAATAGTTCCTAAATGGGCTGGTAAACGGCCAAAACAGGAACTATTCCACCGCAACTTCTAAGGAACCGAAGCGATTTTTTAGCCCGTCCTAAATTAGCTGACTTTCTGAAGCGCGGGGCGGTGGGACGTCTGCGTATTTGCTGCACAAATCCGCACCGGCTTCGGCCGCCTGCCGGCGCCCTCGCCGGCTCGCTGCGGACGCTGCGCGTCCGCTTGACGCTCGCCCCCTCGCGGGTTCGAGCCCCAACGGCGTCCAAATAAAACGGGCCCGCATCCCTGGGGGACACGGGCTCGTAAACAATACATGGTAGGGGCGGTGGGACTCGAACCCACAATCCTTGCGGCGAGAGATTTTAAGTCTCCTGCGTATGCCAATTCCGCCACGCCCCCGTGAGACTAGAAGTCTAGCACAAGCCGTCCGTTACGCGTTGACGGCCATCGAGTGTTGGCCCGACTTCTCCAGGAACTCCTGGAACTTGGCTTCGTCGCCCTTGTTCTTGTACTGCAGGGCCAGCAGGTATTCCAGGCGGCAGCTCTTGACCTTGTCGTCACCGGCCTCCTTGAGCATGCGCTCCAGCTCGGGAATGTCGTTGTGGCGCTTCAAGATCATCGTGTCGTACATCAGCTGGCATTCGTGTGCGACTGCCTCGGCCTGACCGCCCTCAAAGCCCTTGATCTCGTGCAGGAGCTCCTTGGATTTTTTGCGGTCCTCCTGGCCAACGTAGTAGTTAAAGGCCTTAATCACCAGGTCGACGCGCTGCATCTTGGGCAGATTGAGTCCCAGCAGCAAATCGAACATCTCGTCGGCGCGCTTGTGGTCCTCGCGCAGCAGATAGGAGTTCAGGCGCAGGTAGTCGCGGTTATAGCGCGGGTACAGCATGCTGGTGAGTTTGCCATCGAGCAAGCGATCGAACTCGTCCCACTGCTTGGCAGCCATAAGCTGCTGCAGGCGCTTAAACGTGGTGCGTTTTTTGACGCTAAAGAACACCGACACGGCGATACAGATGATGACGACGGCGGTCCAGAGGGTGCGGGAATCGGGCATATTGGGGTCCTTAGTCGCTCATAAAGCGAGCGGTATGACAACACGTACTAGATGTATTATACGCAGCGCGCAAGCAAACTGGCATAAAAGCTCATCGAGGCTGAGTGCCATCGCTCGCTGCGGTACACTTACCTAAAGTAAACCACGAAGGGAGACATTACCTATGAAGAAGATCGTTTTGGCTTGCGGTGCTGGCGCTGCTACTTCCACGCTCGTTGCCCAGAAGGTCGCTACCCTGCTCGACGCCAACGGTTACGCCGACAAGTACGAGATCGTGCAGTGCGCCATCTCCGAGGCCAAGGACGTTTGCGACGAGGGCGCCGACCTGCTGATCGCCACCACCGTTGCCCCCGAGGGCCTCACCTGCCCGTACGTGAGCGGCGTGCCCTTCATGACCGGCATGAACCGCGTCGCCGCCGAGAAGGCCGTCCTCGACGTCATGGCTCAGTAGGCGCTGACTGCATGAGTGAGCAGAACGCCAATCCGGTCGAGCTCTTTGGTATGCGCGTTGCCCATGTGGGCATTAACGCTGCCGACCCGGCAGACGCCTTGGAGATTGCGGAGCTGTTCTCGACGATGATGGGCCTGCCCGTTATCGAGACCCCGGTTTCGTACTTTAACGATTCGCTGGTCGAGATCATGAAGCAGAACGGTCGTGGCACCAAGGGCCACATTGGCTTTGCCGTCAACGACATCGATGCGGCCGAGAAGTGGTTTGCCGAACGCGGGCTCGAGGTCAACGAGGAGTCGCGCGCGCTGCTGCCCGACGGCGGCACCAAGCTCGTGTACTTTAAGCGCGAGTTCGCCGGCTTCGCCGTGCATCTGTGCCGCGAGTAGCGCACAAGCTGCTATGGCTAACGAAAAAATGGGGTAAGGCGCGTGGCCTTGCCCCATTTTTAATGCCGAGAGGGTGACTGACGGGCTGCCGTAAATCGAAGGTGAATAGCTTTCCGCGAAGTGAACGAGTGAAATCGAACCCCTGGAGCATCGACACTTTGGAGGCACCGTTTCCTGTGGTTTTGTCTGGTTTTTCCTGCGGTTTTGGCGCCAAAAAGTGTGGATGCTTCGGGGGTCCAAAATAGGTCGTTCACTTCGCGGAAAAGCATTCACCTTCGATTCGTGAGAGACGCCCCTACCGTGGCAGGCGAATCGTAAAGCGGCTGCCGACGCCCTCGACCGAGGTCACACCGATGACGCCGCCGTGGCTGTCGACGATCCACTTGGCGATAGCGAGCCCCAGGCCCGAACCCTGTGCACCGACATCGCGCGCGTTGTCGGCACGGTAGAACCGCTCGAACGCGTGAGCTGCGGATTCCTGGTTCATGCCGATACCCTCGTCCTCAACACTTATGTCGATCGTGCCCATGCCCGCATCGGGTGTTATGCCAAATGTGACGGTCGTTCCCGCACTCGAGTACTTGGCGGCGTTTTGCACGATCACGCGCAGAGCCTGCTTCACGAGCGCGACATCGACGGATGCGTCGCAGCGCGGGTCACTGGCAAACGCAGTATCAAAAGCCAGTCGATACGCGTGCGCGGCATCAATCATCTGCGATTCTTCGCATACCTCGCCGACCAGTGCAGCCAGGTTGGTATTCACGCGCCGCAGCACGGTGCGGCCGGCATCTCCGCGTGCCAAAAACAGCAGTTGTTCCACGAGCTCCTGCATATGCTCGCTTTCGGCCTTGAGCGAGGCGATGGACTCTGCCAGCACGTCTGGGTCGTCTTTGCCCCAGCGGTCGAGCATGTTTACGTAGCCCTGAATCACCGCGATGGGCGTGCGCAGTTCGTGACTCGCGTCGTTGACAAAGCGCATCTGCTGCAGCTTGGCCTCTTGCATCTGCCGCAGCAGGCGGTTGAGCGCGACCTCGATGCTCGCCAGGTCGGCGTCGCCGGTGGTGACGCTCGGCGAGTCGACGCTTGCGCGCTCGATGGCCTGCTCCAGCGTTTCCATCTTGCCGCCGGAGAGCTGCATACGGCCGAGCTCGTCCACGCGTAAGGCCAGGTCGTTGAGTGGTGCCATGGTACGGCGCACGCGGCGGGCGCCGCCGAGCATGTTGAGCACGCTGATGACCTGCCAACCCACAACGACAAGGTAGAGAGGCCATAGCGCGACGAGGTCCTGCGCGAGCGGGAAGGTCTTGCTGGTGTGCGCAAGCTCGACGGTATAGGCGAGCGTTGCCAGGTCCCAGCCGCGCGCGGGCGTCAGCGACATGCCGTGAACGGTGGTGCCGGGAATCCAGCCTGCGGTAAACGCGCCTTCGGGCAGCGTTTGGTTGTAGCCATAGACGAGGATCGCCGCCGCAATCACCACCAGTAGCAGGTCGAGCCAGACATAGCTCAACAGGCGGCGCCACATATAGCTCCAGTTGATGGCGCGGGCGATGGATGTGACGCGCTTGGCCTCGGCGTTACGCGCGGCAGACATAGCCCACCCCGCGCACGGTCTGGATGATGCGAGCGCCGCCGGCGTCCTCGATTTTGGCGCGCAAGTGCGCGATGTGTACGTCGACGTTGTTGGTGTCGCCCACGTATTCGTGGCCCAGCGCCTCGTGCGCGATGCGCTCGCGCGTGAGCACGGTTTCGGCGTGCGCCATAAGCAGGGCGAGAACGTCGAACTCGCGGGCAGTCAACACGATGGGCGAGCCGCCGACCGTGACTTCGCGGCGGTTGGGGTCGAGCGCGACCGAACCCACGGTGAGTGTGGCGGGGGAGGGCGTGGCAGAGGTCTTGGCCGAGTCGCCAGCTGGGGGTATCGCGGCGGCACCCGTAGCGCCCTCCCCGGTCCCAACGCCGCCAACGCCCGAAGCCGCCCGCACGGCCTCCGAGCGCTTTAGCGCCACACGGATCCGTGCGAACAACTCCTCAATCGCAAACGGCTTGGTCAGGTAATCGTCGGCGCCGGCATCGAGCCCGGCCACCTTGTCCATCACGGCATCGCGAGCGGTGACCATGATCACTGGCACATCCTTGTGCTTGCGGACGCGTCGCAGCACCTCCATGCCGTTGAGCTGCGGCAGCAGTACGTCGAGCAGAATCAGATCGTAGTCGCGTTTCAGCGCCAGGTCCACGGCGGTGCGGCCGTCGGCGGCGTGCTCCACCTGGTAGCCCTCGTGCTCCAGCTCGAGTGTCACAAAGCGGGCGATTTTCTCCTCGTCCTCTACGATCAGGATCCGTGCCATGCGTGCCCCCGTCTGTGATTACTTGTCGTCGTTCAGATTTTGTTTGATGCCGTCCGCGGCATCGGCGGCGTGATCCATCAGGTTGTTGATGCTGCCGGGCACGTCGCCGTCGCTGTCGATGCGGTAGCGCATGCCAAAGAACAGGCCAAGCAGCATCAGCCAAATCGTGGCGCCCCAGGCAAACAGGGCGACGATGGGGATCAGGATGGGAATGTTGAGGATTATCGCATCGCGGCGCGTGGCGATAAACTTGGTGTCCAGGCTCAGGCGGAAGAGCTTTTTGAGGTACTCCCACACGCTGTCCATCTTCTTGGAGAAGTCGGTCTTTTCGCTCGACTTTTCGTAGGCGGCCTGCGCGGCGACCATCTCGGCAGAGGGCTCGTCGACCGGCTCGGACTCGGTGGCGGCGTGCGCCGACGTGGTCTGGGTCTTGCCCTGCGACTCGAGCCAAATGATGGCGTCCAGAACGTTGCCGTCGGCGGCGTCGAGCGCGGCCTTGGCATCGGTGTAGCTCACGTTGCACTTGGTGCGGATGGTTTCAACTTTTTCGAGGTCGTCCATGACCTGTCCTTTCGTTCGATGGGCGCGACGCCGGGCGATCTGCCCGGGCGCGAGCGTTGCGTTCGGCGGCTTGCGTGGCGCCGCCCCGCCCTTGGTCGAACTCTATAGTGCAGGTTATAGATTAAGCGATTCTTGAGCCAAGATTAATGTTGGATGAGTTTTTGGGTGGCGAAGCGCGTGACGCGGGGCGCGCAGGCAAGGGGAAGGCCGGTTTTGCGCGGCGTGGGGAAGGGGAGGACAGGTCTTTGGGGCGGCCGACAGCGAGGTTTAATACTTTTCCGTGAAGTGAACGAGTGAAATCGGACCCCCGAAACATCGACACTTTGAGTGTGCCGTTTCCTGCGGTTTTGATGCCAGAATCCTGCGATTTTGCCGTTGAAAAATGCGGATGCTCCAGGGGTCCAAAAACAGCCGTTCACTTCGCAGAAAAGTATTAGACCTCGATAACGGGGATGGGGCGCCGGTGCAAAACGGCGTCAAGGGTTGGTCGAGCAGGCGGTTTCTCCATTGATGTCCGCACGACATGTGACACTTTCCCTGCCGCCCTGCTCTGCCGCGGCGGCATGCATCTGAACGACGACCCTCTAAGGAGTTCGATATTGATGAGTGACAACACCAAGCATCTCGCAAAGAAGTGCGTCAGGGATGCAGGGCCGTGCCTCGCGCTGTGCCTTGTCGACGCAGCGGTTGCGCTGCTGGCTGTTCTGGGGCCATTCGACGTGCTCCGAAGTGCCAGCTCTCTGCACGTTTGCATGGCCCTTGCCGGCGCCATGATGACCGGCGGCGTGCTCGATCTGGTTTTTTGGGTGCTTGACCCGTTTGGATGGAAGAACGAAGGGTAAGCCCTAAGGGGTGGAAGGGCTGGAACGGTTGGCTTAGTGATCGTGCAGAATGCGGTCTAGCGACTTACAGGGAAGTGGTAATCCGATGACGGTCTATGTGACGGGCGACGTCCATGGCGGCCTCGACATGCAAAAGCTGCGCGATTGGGACCTTGGGGCTAGCCTGACGAGCGACGACTATCTCATCGTCGCGGGCGACTTTGGCTTTCCGTGGGATTTCTCTGCCGAGGAATGTGCCGATATTGCCTGGCTGGAATCGCGTCCCTATACCGTGCTGTTCGTCGACGGCAATCACGAGCGTTTCGATCACTGGGCGGAGCGTCCCATGGAGCTGTGGCACGGCGGGCTGACGCAGCGCCTGTCGGACACCTCTCCCATACGGCGCCTGACGCGCGGCGAGGTTTTTGAACTCGACGGCTCAATGATCTTTACCATGGGTGGCGCCACGAGCGTGGACAAGGAATACCGCATTCCGTATTCCAGCTGGTGGCCGCAGGAGCTGCCGGACGAGCGCAACTTTGAGGAGACGCGGGCAAAGCTCGACAGCGCGGGCTGGAAGGTCGACTACGTGGTCACCCACACCTGCTCAACGCGTATGCTTTCGCCCACGCTTTATCCGGCACCCGGCTGGAATTACCCCGCCGTTGATCGGCTTACGGCATTTTTCGATGAGCTGGAAGACCGCTTGGATTACAAGCGCTGGTACTACGGACATTTTCATCGGGATGCCAATCCGGCCGAGCGCCACACCGTGCTCTACGACTGCATCGTTCGCCTAGGCGACGAACTCCAGCCCTGGGATGTTGCGTAGAGGCGCGGTGGCTGGCTACTCGACCGTTACAGTGATGTTTTCCCGATGCTCCCGGATGACGTTCCAGCTAAAGTGCTCGACCAGCTGCTCGTCAGAGCGCGGCGTGGTGTCTGGCGCGATGCCTGTTTGCCCGGCGAGCCAGCCCAGTAGTGCCTCGGGCGTGCCAAAGCGGGCGCGTAGTTCGCCCAGGTCCAGATCGCGGTCGCGCTTGGAAAGGCGGCGGCCGTCCGGTGACATGAGCAGCGGAATGTGCGCGTAGTGCGGCGTGGGAAGGCCCAGCAGATGCTGCAGGTAGATCTGGCGTGGTGTGGAGCCAAGCAGGTCGCATCCGCGTATGATCTCGGTAACACCCATGGCGGCGTCATCGACCACCACGGCCAGCTGATAGGCAAACACGCCGTCGCTGCGGCGCACCAAAAAGTCGCCGCATTCGGTGGCGAGCGCTTCGCATTGGGCCCCGTACGTGCGGTCCACGAATTCGATCACATCGTCTGCGAGGTCGTCGACGGCGGGCACGCGCAGGCGCGTGGCCGGGGCGCGCAGGGCACTGCGGCGGGCGACCTCTTCGGCCGAAAGCCCTCGGCAGGAGCCGCGATAGATGGGCGTGCCGTCGCTGGCGTGCGGCGCGCTCGCGGCGTGGAGTTCGGCGCGCGTGCAAAAGCAGGGGTAGGTGAGGCCGGCGTCTTGCAGCTGGTGCAGGGCGTCCTCGTACAAGTCCAGGCGATCGTGCTGGTAGTAGGGACCTTCGTCCCACTCAAGCCCCAGCCAGGCCAGGTCGTCAATCAGTTGAGCGGCAAGTTCCGGGCGCTTGCAGCGATCGTCCAGGTCCTCGATGCGCAGTACGATGCGGCCGCCCTGGCTGCGGGCCGAAAGCCACGCGCACAGGCAACTGAACACGTTGCCCAGGTGCATGCGGCCCGAGGGCGACGGGGCAAAACGGCCCACGACGGGCGCGGGGGCAGAGGCGGCCGGCGTCGTTGGCGCGTCCGCGGCGGGCGTTGCTATGTTGCGTGCTTTGATATCCATGCGGACGAGTATAGCGCGGGGCGCGATGGGGAGACGTCACTGTGGTCCGCAAGTTGTCGAAGCCCCGCATTGCGTATGGCGGGCCGCAGACTCGGCGCTTTGATTCCTGTCCATCAATTCGGCGCCTTAGACGACAGAAACCCCGGCAGCTCTTCGCAACTGCCGGGGTTTCCGCGGAAAAGGGGGACATGATCCTCGAGCGAACGGCAAAGGGGCAAACCGTTTTCGCTCAACTGCTTTATGCCCCTCGGCTGGCGGCTCAATCAGCGCATGCCGCGCCCACACAAAGCCACTACACCTGTGACGGAGCTGTGAAATGGTATCTATCGTTGGTGCATGCCATGCCAAAGAGTGTCCCTAACGGCTAGTCATTTAAGAACGTCCCCAATGACTAGCTGCTGGCGGCGGGCGTGACTTTTGTCCCATTTGGCGCTCCGGTCGCCTAGATATTCGTCATGTGCGCCCGTAAACGTGGGACAATGACGCTGTTGGTATCACAGACAAAGGATGTGCCTATGAACGCCCCCGTTGCCAAGACCTGTCGGCAGCGCCGCCTATTCGCGCGATTCGCTTCCGTCTGCGCACTCGTCGCGCTTGCGTTGTTGCTGCTGCCTGCCGCCGCACACGCCGACGGCTACTCCATGAGCCAAACCTACATCGGCGCCACGGTTGAGGCCGATGGATCGCTGACCGTTGTCGAGGGACGCCAGTTCGATTTCGACGACGACATCAACGGCGTGTTTTGGGAGATCAATACGGGCACCAACCAGCAGGGCGGCACGGCGGGCGTCGACGTGCTGAGTGTCGAGGAAGAGGACACCGCGTTTAACAAAGTCGATAGCGCGAACAAGGGCGACTCTGGCGTCTACACGGTCGAGCAGACCGGTGACGGCGTAAGGATTAAGGTGTTCAGCCCCCACGAGAGCGGCGATAGCGCGATCTATTACGTGAGCTACACCATGACCGGTGCGGTCATGAACTGGGCCGATACCGCCGAGCTCTACTGGAAGTTCGTGGGTGACGGCTGGTCCGCGGATTCCGACGATGTCGAGATGGAAGTGTACTTCGCAAATGCCGCTGCCGGGACGGCGGCCGTCAAGGGCGATAACTTCCGCGCATGGGGTCACGGTCCGCTGACGGGCGACGTGTCACTCGATGCGGATGAACCCATGGTCACCTATACCATTCCCTGCGTGCATCAGGGCGAATTCGCCGAGGCGCGCATCGCCTTCCCCAGCGACTGGGTGCCATGGCTTTCCGCTTCAAGTGAGGAGCGCATGCCGACAATCCTGAGCGAGGAGAAGGCGTGGGCCGACGAAGCTAACGCCCGCCGCGCTCACGCTCGCATGATTGCCAATGCACTTGCCGCGCTAAGTGTTGTCGCGGCGGTGGCATTTACCGGCACAATCGTTGTGCTCAAGCTGCGCCGCCGCAAGCCCAAGCCGCTTTTCCAGGACGAATATTTCCGCGATGTGCCTTCGGCCGACCATCCCGCCGTACTTTCGGCCCTCATGAGCTGGAACGAGGTGCCCGATCAGGCATATATCGCCACGCTCATGAAGCTCACTGACGACCGTGTGATCAAGCTGGAGCAGGCGACCGTGACCAAGGCCAAGAAGGGTCTGTTGGGGCGCGAAAAAGAAGAGCAGACGTATCGCGTGACGGTGAGTGATGTGGGCTGGAAGTCGGCCAAGGGCATTGACCACATGGTGCTTAAGGTCTTCTTTGCCGGCGCTAAGCCCGACGAGAACGGTGATCGTTCGCGCACGTTTGACGAGCTGCAGCACTACGTCAAGCAGCACGCTACGCCCGTGGGCGACAAGCTCGAGGACTATCAGAACACCGTTAAGGGCAAGCTGGCCGATAGCGAGTACGTTGCCTCGGACGGCATCGTTGCAATGGTGTTTTGCCTGGTTCTTGGTATTCTGATCGCCTTTGTTCCCGTGGGATCCATTTTCTTTACTGACGGCGCGCAGGTGAACATTATCGCCGCGGTTATCTCGGCGCCGATTGTGCTGGTGGGTATTGGCGTGGGCCTTACGTTCCGCCGCTTTACGCCGGAGGGCGCCGAGGTGGCGGCTCGCTGCAAGGCGCTTAAGCATTGGCTCGAGGACTTCACGCGCCTCAAGGAAGCCGTCCCGGGCGATTTGGTGCTGTGGAACAAGCTGCTGGTGATGGGTGCGGCGCTGGGCGTTTCGAAGGAAGTCCTGCGTCAGCTTGCCGAGGCTGTTCCTCCCGAGGTGCGCGAGGCCGACGGTTTCTACGACAATTACCCCTGCTACTGGTGGTACTACCATCATTACGGAAACCAGTCCCCGCTCGATTCGTTTAACGACGTGTATCACGAGAGCATCCGTGAGCTGGCTTCGAGTTCCGATAGCTCGAGCGGCGGCGGAGGCGGCGGCTTCTCGGGCGGCGGCGGAGGCGGCGTCGGCGGAGGCGGCGGCGGAACGTTCTAGCGAGCGCTTGCTTTGGGGTGGACCTTTCTGGGCGGTTGCCAGGGAAGGTCCATCCCATTTTTGTGCATCGAAACGGGCCATACTTTCCGCTGCGGACCTTCGCGCAAGGGGCAGTGGGCAAAAAATGTCAAATATGAGTACTGTTGCCTAGATTGTCACATTTGCTTGTACTAAAAAATGGACTCCTAACGAGATTGTTTCTCGTTAGAAATCCATTTTATTGTACATTTGGGGAGATACGTTAGTTCATCCAACGCGTCGAGAGGTCTAAGAGACCCGAAAAAGCCGAATTTCGCTGCCACTAAAAAGGTAACAGTACTCATATTTGATGTTTTTTGACCACAGCTATATGTGAACCCCTATATAGCGACCTCAAGAAGGGCTTCGTCGGTCGTTTTGATTAAGACTGTCCCCAACGACTAGTCATTTAAGAACGTCCCCAACGACTAGGTGCGGCTGCTGCCAAGGAGTGTCCCGGGGTACCGGCACAAGAGGAACGTCCCTAACTGCTGGGTTTTAGACTGTTAGGTCCAGCTCGTAGAGGAAGCTTTCGCGCGGCATGGCGTGGCGGCGTTCCTCGCGGTTGGCGCGGTGCGTGGCAGTGCGCTTAAAGCCGTGCAGCTCGTAGAACTTCCACGAGCAGTTGGAATCGGTGTACAGGTGCGCGCTGGTCGCCCCACACGAGGACAGATGCGAGATTGCAGCGTCGAGCAGCACCGATCCCACGCCCAGGCCGTGGACGTCAGAGTCGACGGCGAGCAGCGTGACCTCGTTGTCATGCGGCAGTGGGCTTTTCTCGAGCAGGCGGTTGTTGGTTCGAATGGTGGCACGCACAAACGAGAGGTACTCGGCGCACGACTCGGGTTCTAACTCGCGCATTTGCGATAGCAGTGCGCGTTCGGTATCCATCCAATGTTCCTTGACGGTGGCGCCGGAGCTCTGTCCCGCACGCGCGAGCGCAATGCCGCGCGCCTGACCGTCGATTACGGCAACCTGTGAAAACGTCGACGACGAAAGGCAATAGGCGAGGTCGCACGCGGCCTCAAGGCGGTTGTACTCATCGTTATCCGAATTGTTATGCCAAAGCTGCTGCAGAATCAGCGCGATGGCGTCGAAGTCTTCGGTATCAAACGGTCGGTAGAGAACCCGCGAGACCATGGTGCCTCTTTCTTTTGCGGATGCATATCGAGCACAGTTCTACCACGCTATTGGCATCTAATTATGGTGCCCCTGTGTTCCATGAACTCACCGTGCCCGGTGCCGTGCCCATCCCCTCCACTCGCAAACTTTTTCTGCATATGCGCCCGTTGCGGGGTGCATCGATGCGCTCGATGCGCTACATTGAATCAGTATTTTCAATGCCGCTGCGCGAGCGCTGCAGATCGACGTATCACCGACTCACAGAGCACGGCGGCGTACCAGACAGGAGGACTGCATGGGATCTGATGTGAAGATCGCACGCGCGTTGATCTCGGTTACCGATAAGACGGGCGTCGTCGATTTCGCACGGACGCTGGTTGACGACTTTGGCGTCGAGATCATCTCTACGGGTGGCACGGCTCGTGCCATCGAAGACGCGGGCGTTCCCGTAACCCCCATCGAGGAGTTCACGGGCTATCCCGAGATGATGGACGGCCGCGTTAAGACCCTGCATCCCAAGGTTCACGGCGCGCTGCTTGCCCGTCGCGATTCCGAGCAGCACATGCAGGAGGCCGCTCAGCACGGCATTAAACTGATCGACCTGGTCGTCGTCAACCTGTACGAGTTCGAGAAGACCGTCGCCAACCCCGAGGTCACCTTCGCGGATGCCATCGAGCACATCGACATCGGTGGCCCCTCTATGCTGCGCTCTGCCGCTAAGAACGCCGCGAGCGTTACCGTCATTTCCGACCCGGCCGACTATGATGCCGTCCTGGCCGAGATGCGCGAGACCGGTGGTTGCACCACGCTTTCCACCCGTCGCCGCCTGCAGGTGAAGGTCTACCAGACTACCGCCGCCTACGACACGGCTATCTCCCGTTGGCTTGCCGCCCAGGCAAGCGACGTGGCGGACACCTCTGCCAAGCTCGAGATCTCGCTGGAGAAGGTCGACGACCTGCGCTATGGCGAGAATCCTCAGCAGAAGGCTACGGTCTACCGCTTTGCCGAGGGCTGCGAGAACACCGCGAGCTCGCAGTTCCCGCTTGTGGGCTCCGAGCAGATCCAGGGCAAGCCGCTCAGCTACAACAACTATCTGGACGCCGATGCCGCCTGGAACCTGGTCCGCGAGTTCGACGAGCCGGCCTGCGTGATCCTCAAGCACCAGAACCCCTGCGGCTCCGCCGTTGCCGAGGACATCACGGCCGCCTACGACCGCGCTTTCGCCTGCGATCCCAAGAGCGCCTTCGGCGGCATTATCGCCTGCAACCGCGAGGTTCCCTATGAGCTGGTTGAGCACTTCGCCGACCAGAACAAGCAGTTCGTCGAGGTTATCATCGCCCCGAGCTACGCTGCCGAGGCGCTCGAGCGCATGGCCAAGCGCCCCAACCTGCGCGTGTTGGCGACCGGCGGCGTGGACCACGGCGCCCAGGTGGAGCTGCGCTCTATCGACGGCGGCATGCTGGTGCAGGAGGTCGATCACGTGACCGAGGATCCCGCGACCTTTACGTTCCCCACCGACCGCAAGCCCACCGACGCCGAGATGGCCGAGCTCGAGTTTGCCTGGAAGGTCTGCAAGGGCGTTAAGTCCAACGCCATCCTGGTCTCCAAGGGCAAGGCCGGCATTGGCATGGGCCCGGGTCAGCCCAACCGCGTGGATTCTGCGCTGTTGGCCTGCGAGCGTGCCGAGGACTTCTGCGAGCGCGAGGGCGTGGAGAAGGGCGGCTTTGCCTGCGCAAGCGACGCGTTCTTCCCGTTCCGCGACAACGTCGACGTGCTTGCCGCGCACGGCGTGACCTGCATCATTCAGCCCGGCGGCTCCAATCGCGACGACGAGAGCATCCAGGCCTGCAACGAGCACAATATTGCTATGGTGTTTACGGGCGCTCGCCACTTTAGGCACTAAGTTTCGCCCCGGGACAAAATAATCTCTGCAAAAGACGGTCGCTCCGTTTGGAGGGCCGTCTTTTTGGTATAAGAGGACGGAATGACTAACACGAAAGGTATGACCATGCCCCAGATTGATGATGCCGAGCTGTTTGGCAATGCCGAGGATCAGCGTGCGTACGAGGATTTTTGCGCAAATCAGGAGGCGGTCGAGAAGTTCACGCTCGACAAGCCCGCACTTATCTGCCGCTGGCGCATGTCCAACAAAAAGGTGCCCATGCTCAACCGCCACATCCGTGCGCTATCCGAGCGTCTGGTGCAGGGCGAGCCACTTACCCATAACATGCTCAGTTGGGCCAAGCAGCACGTTGAGTGGTCACTTGCCGAGGGCGACTACACCGCACGCGACGGCGTGCTCATGCTGGTGATCGACGTTAATGGCAATGCCGCCATGACGGTGGGGGAGTACGAGCCGCTGGCCGACACGTCGGCCAAGGCGCTGCGTGCCCGTTCTGCCGAGGCTCGCTCCGAAGCCGACGAGACCGGCGTGGCGCCCGAGCTGCTCGCCGCCGTTAACAACGGCGAGCTTGCCTTTGTGGCGCCGGCGGACGAGTGCCTGTGCGGCACGGCGACGCTCATCGAACAGCTGGCCCAGACCAAGGGCATCCCGGTTACGCGCGTAGACATTCCCGCGCAGCTTAAGGGCGCGCTGTTCCTGGTGAGCGACGAGCACGGCGTGGTCCCCGCAACCGAGACGGACGCCGCCGAGGCCGACGCCGCCACGGTCGCCTTCTTCGCCGACGGCTACGAAAAGCTTCGCGCCCGCCGCTAAATGATGTTTTTGGGACGGGGATTAAAAACTCATTTAATTCCCGTGCCCGTTGCGAGCGAGGGGCAAGCCCCTGCCGCTCGCGAACAGTTCTGTCACCTTGGTGACGCGCGAGGCGCATACCTGCGGCTCCGCAGCCATAATGGTGGCAAGACAACCAAGAGGGGAGCGGAATCCATGGCGCTGATCTATATCGTTGAGGACGACGAGCCCATTCGTCGCGAGCTTGCCGATATCCTTGCGCGTGCCGGTTTTGAGGTTGAGGCATGCGAATCGTTTGAGCATGTCTCGCGCGATATTCTCGCCGCCGCGCCCGACCTGGTGCTGCTCGACCTCACGCTTCCCGTCAAGGACGGCCAGCATATCTGCCACGAGGTTCGCCGCGAATCCGAGGTTCCCATCATCGTCCTCACGTCGCGCACTACCGAGATCGACGAGGTCATGGCCATGACGCTCGGCGCGGACGACTTTGTTCCCAAGCCCTACAGCGCCCGTGTGCTCGTGGCGCGCATCAACGCCCTGCTGCGTCGCACCGCGGCGGCAGGCGAGCGCAGCACACTTGTCCACAAGGGGCTGGAGCTCGACCTCGCCCGCTCCATGGTCACCAATACGGCAACCGGCGACAGCACCGAGCTCACCAAAAACGAGCTGCGTATCCTCTCGCTGCTCTTGGGTCGCGCGGGCAAGATCGTCTCACGTCCGGCCATCATGCAGGACTTGTGGGACTCCGACGCCTTCGTGGACGACAACACGCTCACCGTCAACATCAACCGCCTGCGCACCACGCTCGAAAAAATCGGCATCAAGGGGTATTTGACCACGCATCGCGGCCAGGGCTATTCGGTCTAGGGGCCGGCTATGTCGTTTGCCAAGTTCTTTAAAGACGCGCTGCTTCCCGTCGCCGTGTGGACGTGCGGCGTGCTGCTGAGCTGCTTTGTGCTGACGGTCGCCGGCGCACCCGTTTCTATCGTTGTCGTGGCGGTTGGCGTGTCCTTTATCTTCGGTATGCTCGGCATCGTGATCGAGTACGCTCGCCGTTGCCGTTTTCTGCGTCAGTTGGAGCGCGCGGCAGAGGAGCTCGAGAGTCCCGCATGGGTGCAGGAGATGGTGCAATGTCCGACCTATGCCGAGGGCGAGCTCGAGTACGAGGTCTTGCGCCGGGTGGGCAAAGCTGCCTGCGACGAGGTTGCCGAAGGCCGGCGTCAGACCGATGACTATCGCGACTATATTGAGAGTTGGGTCCACGAGGCCAAGCTGCCCCTGGCGGCGGCTCACCTGATTTTGGAAAACCTGGACGGCAGCGAAGACGACCTGTCGCGTGTGGATGACCTGGGCCGTGAGCTGGCTCGCGTGGAGCGCTATATCGACCAGGCGCTGTACTATGCGCGCTCGGAAGTCGTGGAGCGTGACTACCTGATTCGCCGCTGGGATCTTAAGACCTTGGTGACGGGCGCGATCAAGGCCAATGCGCGTGAGCTCATCGCGGCGCACGTGGCGCCGGTGTGCGAGAACCTCGACTTTGAGGTCTTTACCGACGAGAAGTGGCTCGAGTTTATCTTGGGCCAGCTCATCCAGAACAGCATTAAATACGCGCGTGAGGATGGTGCGAAGATCACGTTTTCGGGCGCGTTGCTGGACGAGGGCCTGGCAAGCGAGCGCATCGAGCTTACTGTCGCGGACAACGGCTGCGGCGTGTGTGCGGCAGACCTGCCGCGCGTGTTCGAGAAGGGTTTTACCGGCGACAACGGCCGCACCACCAAGCGTGCAACGGGTATTGGCCTCTACCTGGTGGCGCGTCTGTGCTCCAAGATGGGCATCGACGTCACCGCAGCGTCCGAGCCTAGCGAAGGCTTCGTCGTCACGTTTGCCTTCTCGACGAACAAGTTCCAATACTTCGAATAGGCGCGCTCTTGCTGTTTTTCTCTGGGCTATGTTCACGTTCGGGAATATAGCTGAAGCAACTGGCGCTATGTTCCCGAACGGGAACATAGCCATGAGGTTCAAATGAATCTCCTATAACAAAAACGTGCCGCCCCAACCGGGGCGGCACGCCATCTTTCTTATCAGCCAACTCGCTGAAGTACGGTGACGAAGGCGCAAGGCCGGGAGGGGTTATCTAAGCCGACATCCCGCAGCCGCGAAGCGGCGAGGACGTCGGCGTGATAACCCCGCAGGCCTTGCGCCGGCGGGAAGGAACCTACTTCACGACCAAAATGTCGCAGTCCGTATTGCGCAGCAGGAACGTCGAAATCGAGCCCAGTAGCGCGTACTTAATTGAGGACAGGCCGCGGGCGCCGCAGAGCACCAGATCGGGCTTGACCACGTCGAGCATCTCATCCTTGAGCGTCTCACGAATGCGGCCGGTGCGAATCATGACCTCGACCTCGGGAATGTCGGGATTGGCCTTGGCCTCCTCGAGCTGCTTGGCGATGGAGTTGTTAAAGGCCTCCTCCAAGCCGTTGACCAGGTCGACCGGATAGGAACCGGCGCTCTCGAGCGCGGTGGAGTCGATGACGTGGCCGATGATCAGCTTAGCGCCGTTGTTCGCGGCGACCTTGATGGCGCGTGCGAGCACAAAATCCTGCTGCTCAGTACCGTCGAGCGAAACAAATACCTTGGTATAGCCCTCGTTCATGGTTTCCTCCTTGGTCTATCGCACGGGCGCGGGGCTCGTGCGTCGGGCGGGCGCGGGCGCGTTGGCCGCCGGACACTTTATCTTGTTGCAGTTATACCCAAGGATTCGGATTTGATCGCTCGCAATTCTGTGAACGGGCGAGTTTTTTGGTAAGGGTAGGCACAGGCGTGCCGCCAACGGTTGATAATGGGACATCGCCCGCACCGTCCGCAGAACAATATCGGCGGGTGTCTAACGAGGGGGTCCCTTTGGATATCATCGAGCTTCTAAAATCTGCCTTCATGGGCCTGGTCGAGGGCATCACCGAATGGCTGCCTGTTTCGTCGACCGGTCACATGATCTTGGTGGACGAGTTCGTCAAGATAAACGTGAGCGAGACGTTCTGGAATATGTTCCTGGTCGTGATTCAGCTTGGCGCCATTTTGGCCGTCTGCGTCCTGTTCTTCTACGACCTTAACCCGTTTTCTCCCAGCAAGGGCAAGGAGGGCCGTCGCGACACCTGGGTGCTGTGGGGCAAGATTGTGCTCGGCTGCATTCCCGCCGCGGCGATCGGTCTGCCGCTCAACGACTGGATGGAGGAGCATTTCTACAACGCTCCCGTCGTGGCGCTGGCGCTCATTGTGTACGGCGTACTGTTTATCGTGATTGAGAACTGGCGCGCGAGCAAGCGCGAGGAAATGGCCGTTGCCGGTTCGTTTGGTTCGCGTGCTGTGGTGGCGGGCGGACGTCCCGCCGGTGCGCACTTTGCGGCGCCCGCCGCGGCTACCGCTGAGGATGAGGACGATGACGAGAATCTGGACTTTGGCTCCATCGCCACGCTCGAGGACCTGAGTTGGAAGACTGCGCTGGGTATCGGCTGCTTCCAGGTGCTTTCGCTGGTGCCTGGTACGTCTCGTTCCGGTTCTACCATCATCGGTGGCCTGCTTTTGGGCTGCACGCGTTCGGTGGCGTCCAAGTTTACGTTCTTCCTGGCCATCCCTGTCATGTTTGGCGCGAGTGCGCTCAAACTGGTCAAGTACTTCATCAAGGGCGGTACGTTCGGCGCCAACGAGGTCGCCATCTTGGGCGTGGGCTGCGTTGTAGCCTTTGTGGTTTCGCTCATCGCCATCAAGTGGCTCATGGGCTTCGTCCGCCGTCACGACTTTAAGTGCTTCGGTGTTTACCGCATCATCCTGGGCATCGTAGTGCTCGCATACTTCTTCGTTCTGGAGCCTATGCTCGGCCTGTAACTTGGTTGACGCTGCGTGGCGGCCAGGGCGACAACTTGTTATTCAAAGGGGGCGGCATGACCAAAAGGTCCATGCCGCCCCCTTTTGATTGGCGCATTGGGGTCAGGTTACTTTGCAGCAACATGGTGCAGACAAACCTGACACCTTTGCACCAAACCCGCTGGGGCGGGCCTGACGATCGCGCACGGAGTCGTGGTGTGATTTGCGTCGGTGTCCGCGCGGCTCGGTATACTGGTACGGCTCAAACTATGGCGCTGCCCGCAGGCGCGCCGTCCGTCAGATGAGGAGTCGCCCATGACCCAGCCCCTGCCCTGGGAAAAGAACACTGCCGCGCCCGTGCCGCCCGCGCCGGAACCCGTGCCGCTCGATGCATATACCGCCCCCGCCGCGCCGGAACCCGAGCTCGTTCCGCTCGACATCTACGACGCCCCGGCTCCGGCGCCCAAACCCGCCAAGCCGCTCGTCGATATCGATAGCCTGAACCCCGCTCAGCGCGAGGCGGTCCTGACCACCGAGGGCCCGCTGCTGGTCCTTGCCGGCGCCGGCTCGGGCAAGACCCGCGTCCTGACCTTCCGCATCGCGCATATGCTTGGCGACCTGGGCGTTAAGCCCTGGCAGGTCCTGGCCATCACGTTTACCAACAAGGCCGCGGCCGAGATGCGCGAGCGTCTGGCAGCGCTCATCCCCAGTGGCACCCGCGGCATGTGGGTGTGCACCTTCCATGCCATGTGCGTGCGCATGCTGCGCGAGGACGCCGACCTGCTGGGCTACACCGGGCAGTTCACCATCTACGACGATGACGACTCAAAGCGCATGGTGCGCGACATTATGCAAGCGCTCGGCATTGAACAAAAGCAATTCCCCATCAACATGATCCGCAGCAAGATCAGCTCGGCTAAAAACGCCATGATCGGGCCCGAGGACATGCTCAAATCCGCCGACAGCCCTAATGACAAAAAAGCCGCGCAGGTCTACCTGGAGCTGGAGCGCCGCCTGCGCGCCGCCAACGCGATGGACTTCGACGACCTGCTTGTGCGCACGCTCGAGCTGCTGCGCACCCGCCCCGAGGTGCTCGACAAGTACCAGGAGCGCTTCCGCTACATTAGCGTCGACGAGTATCAGGACACCAACCACGTCCAGTACGAGATCGCCAACCTGCTGGCCGCCAAGTACCAAAACCTCATGGTCGTGGGCGATGACGATCAGTCCATTTATAGCTGGCGTGGCGCCGACATCACCAATATCCTGGACTTTGAGAAGGACTTTAAAGACTGCAAGACCGTCAAGCTGGAGCAGAACTATCGCTCCACGGGTCATATCCTGAGCGCCGCCAACGCCGTGGTGCGTCACAACTCGCAGCGCAAGGACAAGCGCCTGTTTACGGCCGAGGGCGACGGCGAGAAGATTCAGGCCTTCCAAGCAAGCGATGAGCGCGACGAGGGTCGCTGGATTGCCGGCGAGATCGAAAAGCTGCATGCCAAGGGTACGAGTTACGATGACATCGCCGTGTTCTACCGCACCAACGCCCAGTCGCGTATCCTCGAAGATATGTTTCTGCGCGCGGGCGTGCCCTACAAGATCGTGGGCGGCACGCGATTCTTCGACCGTGCCGAGATCCGCGACGTCATGGCTTACCTCAAGATGATCGTGAACCCGGCCGACGAGATGAGCGTCAAGCGCGTCATCAACACGCCGCGCCGCGGCATCGGCTCCACCTCGATCCAAAAGATCGAGCAGCTGGCGCGCGACAACCATTGCTCGTTCTTCCAGGCTTGTGAGATCGCGTGCGCCGAAACCGGCATGTTTAGCGCTAAGGTGCGCAACGGCCTGTCGAGTTTTGTGGCGCTGGTGCGCGAGGGTCGTCGCATGGACGGCGAGCTCAAGGACGTCGTCGAGATGATTGTCGACAAGACGGGCCTGCTGCAGGCGTTCCGCGCCGAGGGCACCATGGAGTCCGAGAGCCGCGCCGAGAACATTCAGGAATTCCTGGGCGTTGCAGCCGAATTTGAGGAGACGCACGAGGATATCGAGGGTACGCTCGAGAGCTTGGAAGAGCTGCGCGCGGCCGGTGTTGCCGACGTGCCCGCCGGCGCCGAGCCCGAGCCCGTCGTGGTGAGCGCGCCTGCGCCTGAGCCGGGACCGTCCGCCCCGGCATCCTCGTTTGAGGCGCTGGTCGGCGCTCGCGACGCCGCTGGTTCCAACCCGCTCGATAGCCTAGCCGCTCCGGCGCTTTCGCCGCAGGATGCCCTGGCCGCCGCCATCGCGGGTAACGCCTATGCCGCGCCGACGGAGATGCCGGCGGGCGCCGTGCATGCCGACGAGATCGAGCGCACCTACGGTCCGCTCACCTGCAAGGCGCTGCCGGCACTCATGGAGTGGCTGGCCCTGCGCTCCGACTTGGATTCTTTGGCCGGCGAGACGCATGCCATCACCATGATGACCATCCACTCCGCCAAGGGCCTGGAGTTCCCGGCGGTGTTCGTGGCCGGCATGGAGGAGGGCATCTTCCCGCACGTGCACGACTTTGGCGGCAGCGATGATCCGGGTAAGCTCGAGGAGGAGCGTCGCCTCGCCTACGTCGCCATCACGCGTGCCCGTAAGCGCCTGTTCTTGACCTATGCGGCCACGCGTCGCACCTACGGCTCGACCTCTGCCAATCCGCGCTCGCGCTTCCTCAACGAGATTCCGTTTGAGGACATCGAGTTTAGCGGTATCGGCTCTGCCGGTTTTGAGGGAACGGGCTGGGAGAAGCGCGGCGACCGTCACGGCACCTTTGGCTCGGGCATGGGCTCGGACATGTACGGCGGCAAGGTGTTCGGTTCGCATACGCGCTCGACCGGCGGTTCCGGTTCGCGCGGCGGATCGAGCTTTGACGATTTCTTTGGTGGCAGCACCTATGGTACCGAGCGCCATCGTGGGGTTTCGCCCGACGCCGGCCGTGTTGCCTCGACCTTTGGCTCGGGCGCGCCGCGAGCCAAAAAGCCGTCGTCTAAGGTGTCGCCGACGGTGGAGCGCAAGGTCGATCGCGCTAGCGCGTCGCAGGACTTTGCCGCAGGCGATACCGTGAGCCACAAGACCTTTGGCACGGGTACCGTGATCTCGGTTGTCGGAGACATGATCGAGGTTCAATTCGAAAAGACCGGCCAGACCAAAAAGCTTATGAAAGGTTTTGCACCGATCGTCAAGCTGTCGTGATCCCGGCGGACCTGGGCGGGCGTATAGGGCAACATCGCCTGCTCGGGCAGTCCTGCGCAAGACGGAGGTCACATTAAGTGGCCTCCTTTGCGTGCGGAACTCGCGATCGATGTTGCCCCATACGCCCGCCCGGGTCCTTGGGTAACGCTGCTTGCGAACGTCGCTTTGCTCGTTCGCTTTTTGGTCTGGAGAGCCGGGTGGGCTGATATATATGGACAAGGGGCTCCCCCGTTGGTGAACGGGGGAGCCCCTTGTTTCGTTTTGGTTGTTGTTGCGACCTAGAGGTGGCTGATGATCAGTTCCATCTTGCCTTCGAGGTCAATGGAGCTGACGGTGCTGGGGGCCAGCAGGTGGCTTCCCTTGTGGACGGGGTCGCCGCAGATGGTGCCTTCGCCGTCGATGACCGACAGACACATGAAGGGCCAGCGCTGGTCGAGGGTCTTGCTGCCGTTAACACGCACACGGTCAACGGTGTAGCAGGGGTTGGACTCGAGCTCGGTCACGCCGTCCACCTCGGGCGCGGTCACGGTGCCGTCGGTCGGAGCCTGAGCATCAAAGTCGATGCAGTCGAGACTCTGCTCAATGTGCAGTGGGCGCAGCTTGCCGTCGGTGCCGGGACGGTCGTAGTCGTACAGGCGATACGTCACGTCGCTCGACTGCTGCGTCTCCAAAATGAGCGTGCCGGTCTTGATGGCGTGCACGGTACCGGAATCAATCTGGAAAAAGTCGCCCTTGTGGATCGGCAGTACGTTGAGCATATCGTCCCAGCGGCCGTCCTCGATCATCTGTGCGGCCTCGGCGCGGTCATGCGCGCGCTGGCCGACGATGATTGTGGCGCCGGGCTCGCAATCCAGCACGTACCAGCACTCGGTTTTGCCCAGGCTGCCGTTCTCGTGCTTGGCGGCGTACTCGTCGTTGGGATGAATCTGGATCGAAAGGTCGTCCTTGGCGTCCAGAATCTTAATGAGCAGCGGGAACTCCTTACCCTCGCAGTTGCCAAAGAGCTCGCGGTGCTCGGCCCACAGCCACGAAAGCGTGTGACCTGCATACGGGCCCTCCGCAATCTGGCAGTCACCGTTGGGGTGGGCCGAGATGGCCCAACACTCACCGATGGGACCATCGGGAATGTCGTAACCAAATACGGTTTCGAGTTGACGGCCGCCCCAGATCTTCTCGTGGAAGATCGGCGTCAGTTTAATCAAATCGGACATGTTCATACTCCCATTGTGCTGCGTGGGCGCCGCGTAAAACTGCTCAAAACGAGCGCCCGCATGACTACAAAAACCTATGCCAACGTTACGTTGTGCAACTCAAAGCGGTCGCCAACGTTGCGCGAGACCGAATACTCAAAGGCGGCACCGCTGTCCAAAAAGCCAATCTGTGTGAGCTCGAGCAGGGGAGAGCCAGGTTTGGTGTCCAGACGCTCGGCTTCTTCCTCGGTTGCTGCCACGGCGCGAATGGTACGGTGAAAGCTCGAAATCTTCAGCCCACATTGCTCGCGGATGAAGCGGTAGAGCGATCCGTACAGGTCCTTCTTTTTCAGCCCCGGAATCAGCTCGAGGGGCATGTAGGTGTACTCGATAACGATGGGCTTCCCATCGGCCTGACGCACGCGCACGACGTGATAGGCAAAGTCATCCTCGGCAATTCCCAGCTGGGCTGCGATGTCCGCTGGTGGATTAACAATCGAGAAATCGTAGACCACCGAGGTCACCTTCTCCCCGCGGTGCTCATACGAAAAACCCTGGGCACGGTCGTTTTTGCCCTGGAAAAACGCCTGGCCGGGAAGCCCCGCCGTGTCCTTAACGTAGGTACCCGATCCGCGTCGGCTGGTAATAAGACCTTCCTCGGTGATTTGTTCAATAGCTCGTTTGACGGTGATTTTGGAAACGCTATAGAGCTCGCAGAACTCAACGACGGTGGGAAGCTTGTCGCCCGGTTTAAGAGCGCCATCCTCGATACTTCGACGAATATCTGCAGCTATCGCCTCGTATTTGGGAATCATGGAACCTCCTTTCCAACTTGATTGAGAATAAAAGAAAGTATAGTCAACGCCTAAGTATCTCTATTGAGTTATTGAAAAGTTCGAGAACGATAAAATCAAAAGACGCCCCGCTTGTAAAATCAGAGCGTTTTAAATGATAAACATCTGAGTAGTGTCGTGTTGAGGAATGATCGGTCCGAGGACGGGACCGAACCGATATAGCGGCCAGTGAACCGAATCTCGTACTCTGCGTTTCCCAGGATAAAACCTGCCAAAACAAACCTGTCCCTTTTTGGTAGGTTTTTGCCTTGGGAGCGGTACCATACAGGCAATGTTTAAACGAGAAAGGCGGGCTCCCATGGAACCTAAGCAGTACTACATCGGCATTGACGTCGGCGGCACTTCGGTTAAGGAGGGTCTGTTCGACGAGGACGGCAACCTGCTGGCCAAGGCCAGCGTGCCTACGCCTCCCATCGTTGACGCTGCGGGCTTTGCCGCGGTGACCGAGGCTATCGACCAGGTGGTCGCCAAGGCCCAGATTCCGCGCGCCTTTGTGGCTGGCATTGGCCTGGCCGTTCCGTGCCCCATCCCGGCGTCGGGCGATGCCAAGGTCAAGGCCAACATTGCCATTAACCTGCCCGAGCTGAGGATCGCCATTCAGCAGCACTGCCCCGACGCGGTCGTTAAGTACGAGAACGATGCCAACGCCGCCGCCATGGGCGAGGCCTGGCTCGCCTCTGCCAAGGGCGTGCAGAACGTGGTGATGGTCACCATCGGTACCGGCGTGGGTGGCGGCGTTATCGTTAATGGCGACGTGGTATCGGGCGTTGTGGGTGCTGGCGGCGAGATTGGCCACATGTGCCTGAACCCAGCTGAGGAGCGCACCTGCGGCTGCGGCGGCCATGGCCACCTGGAGCAGTATTCCAGCGCCACCGGCGTGGTGAGCAACTACCTTGCCGAGTGCAAGAAGGCGGGCGTCGAGCCCATCGAGCTCACCGGCCCCTCCGATTCCAAGGACGTGTTCCAGGCCTGCCGCGAGGGAGACAAGCTCGCGCTGGCCGCGGCCGATACCATGGCCGATTATCTCGGTCGTGCCCTGGCGCTTATTGCCAACGTGGTCGACCCCGAGATGTTCCTGATCGGCGGCGGTGCGTCTGCCTCGGCCGATGTCTACCTCGACAAGGTTCGCGAGCACTTCCAGCGCTACGCGCTTTCCGCCTCGCGCGAGACGCCCATTAAGGTCGCTTCGCTCGGCAACGACGCCGGCATCATCGGTGCCGCCTACGTAGCCCTGCGCGCTGCCGGCAAATAGCTGGTGCAAGGGGGTCAGGTTACTTTGCACCAACATGGTGCAAAAGGGACAGCCTTGGCCCCCATGCCTGCCACAAAATATGCCGTGGCCCTTCTGTCTGCGAAGGCTCGGCATCGGCGTGCTACCATAGCTACGTCCAAGTACACATATCAAGTGGAGGATATCCATGGCAAACGTTCTTGTCTTTGGTCACCAGAACCCCGATAACGACGCCATCATGAGCGCCGTCGTCCTGTCCCAGCTGCTCAACCAGGTTGAGTATGCCGGCAACACCTACGAGGCCTGCGCCCTTGGTCAGCTTCCGGCAGAGTCCGCCAAGCTGCTTGCCGACGCCGGCATCTCCGAGCCTCGCGTGATTGAGTCCGTCGAGGCCGGTCAGCTCGTCGTCCTCACCGACCACAACGAGTCCGCCCAGTCCGTCGCCGGCCTTAAGGACGCCACGGTCTTTGGCGTCGTCGACCATCACCGCATCGGCGACTTCGAGACCGCCGGCCCGCTGCACTACATCTGCCTGCCCTGGGGCTCCAGCTGCACCATCGTCACCAAGCTCGCCGGCGTGCTCGGCGTTGAGCTTTCCGACGTCCAGGCCAAGCTGCTGCTCTCGGCCATGATGACCGATACGCTCATGCTCAAGAGCCCCACCACCACCGATGTCGACCGCGCCGTTGCCGCCAAGCTCGGCGAGCAAGTGGGCGTCGACCCGGTCAAGTTTGGCATGGAGGTCTTCCTTACCCGTCCGTCCGGCTCCTTCACCGCTGCCGAGATGGTCGGCAACGACATCAAGATGTTCGAGCCCGCCGGCAAGAAGCTGCTCATCGGCCAGTACGAGACCGTCGACAAGAGCCGCGCGCTCGGCATGATCGACGAGATTCGCGAGGCCATGCGCGCCTACGCCGCCGAGAAGGGTGCTGACGGCATTGTCCTGTGCATCACCGACATCATGGAGGAGGGCTCGCAGGTCCTGCTCGAGGGCGAGACCGAGGCTGCTCAGAAGGGCCTGGGCATTGCCGACGAGCACGACGGCGTCTGGATGCCGGGCGTCCTCTCCCGTAAGAAGCAGGTCGCTGCTCCCATCATGGCCGCCTGCTAGGCTCTTTTGACCTAACACCGACGACCGGATCGCGGACGCCCCGCGCTCCGGTCGTTTTTTGTGCGCGGCGCCGCGTCGTCTCTTGGACAGGCGTGCCCGCGCCGTTGAGCAAATAATGTTCAACCTGTGGTTCCGCTTTTCGGCCACGCCTGCATGCTTGTCGTGCAGGGTAGGCTAGATGCAAGCGTAATACGTTAGAGCGCGGCGCCGCCACTTGGGCGGGCCGTGCTTTTTTAAGACGGGAGCCATCCCGTGAAAGGAGCCGCCCATGGCAGCAACTGAGCAGCTGTTCAACGTTCGTGAGCGCAAGCGCTTTGAACGTCACGACATCTGGGAGCGCATCGCCGAGAACGGCACGATTTCCGCCGCCGTCATGGTCTTCGCCGCCATCGCCGCCGTCATTTGCGCCAACACCGATGCCTACGAGGCTATCCATCATTTTTTGGAGACCCCGCTGTATGTGGGTCTGGGCAACCTGACGGCCGGTCTCACCGTCGAGCTTTTCGTCAACGACTTCCTCATGGCGATCTTCTTTTTACTCGTGGGCATTGAGCTTAAGTACGAGATGACAGTTGGCGAGCTCAAGAACCCGCGCCAGGCCATGCTCCCCATGCTGGCGGCCGTGGGCGGCGTCGTCGTTCCCGCCTGCATCTACCTGATCTTTAACCATGCCGGCGCGCACAACGGCTGGGCCATCCCCATGGCAACCGATATTGCCTTTGCACTGGGCGTGCTGTCGCTTTTGGGCAACCGTGTGCCCAACGGCGTGCGCGTGTTCTTCTCGACGCTCGCCATCGCCGACGACCTCATCTCCATCGCCGCCATCGCCATTTTCTACGGTCAGAGCCCCAATCCGTTTTGGTTGGGCGCCGCCGCGCTTGTGACCTGCGCGCTCGTGTGGCTCAACAAGACGCAGCATTACCGCCTTGCCCCGTATTCGGTACTGGGCCTGCTGTTGTGGTTCTGCATGTTCAAGAGCGGCGTGCACGCTACGCTTGCTGGCGTCATCCTGGCCTTCACCATCCCGGCCAAGTGCGGTGTTAAGCTCGATAGCCTCACCGATTGGCTGGGCGAGTGCTTGCCGCTGCTCGATGACCGCTACGACGACGAGGCGCACATCCTGGGCCAGCATGACTTTACCGTCTCGACCACCAAAGTCGAGCGCGTCATGCACCGCGTGACCCCGCCGCTCATCCGCATGGAGCGCCTGATCTCCACGCCGGTCAACTTTGTGATCCTGCCGATCTTTGCGTTCGTCAACGCACAGGTTCGCCTAGTGGGCGTGGACATGAGCACGCTGCTCACCGACCCGGTGACGCTCGGCGTGTACTTTGGCATGCTGCTGGGTAAGCCGATCGGTATCTTTGGCATGACGTTTGCCCTGGTTAAGCTTAGGGCCTGCGAGCTGCCGCACAATGTCAACTGGCATATGATTGCCGGCGTGGGCATTCTGGGCGGTATCGGCTTTACCATGTCGATTCTCATCAGCGGCCTCGCCTTCCCGACGGCCCAGTTTGAGGTTCTGGCTGCCAAGGCCGCTATTCTCGCCGGCTCTGTCACCGCGGCCGTACTTGGCATGATCTACATGAGTGTGATCTGCAAGCACCCCGCGCCCAAGAACGAGTAGGCGCGTAGAAACAGACGCCAGAGCCTGCTCGAGCGCGTGTAAAACGCGGTTTTGAGTGGTACTTGCCACCTGCCGGACACCCCAGTGGCCAAAAAACGCCGTTTGTGAGTACTGTCACAAACGGCGTTTCATTTTAGGCGCGAAAAATAATGTACAAATCTATTCTGTCTGTGCATTAACGATTGCGTGGCTGGACGAAAAATGCTGATGCATCCTTCCAAAACCGGACACAAAAGGCCAAGACTGGCCTTTTTAATTCAAAATCGCTGTTACTAAAAAAGTAACAGTACTCATATTTGCTATTTTTTGACCACAGGCCCCAATGACTAGGTTTATTCCACGGTGCCGTAGATGGCGCCCCAGCCGTGGGCGGCCAAGGCGGAGTTGAGCTGGTCGCAAAGTGACTGGCGGTCGTAATAGCCGGGCGGTAGCAGGTTCACGATTTCCATGAGATCGGGCGCCAGGTCCAAGATTTCGGCCTGTACGATCAGATCCAGGCGGTCGATGGCGTGGCGGTCGTAAAACAGCCCGTCGACCAGGCGCTGCAGGTCGCCGAATTCCTCGGCCTGGAACGATCCGTACTCCATAGTGCCTCCTTGGGTGCCCCACGCCGGCATGCGCGGCGATTCGTAATTCATTGCGATGGACTTAATCTATCACGGCTTCATAACGTTGCGACGGTGGCGGTCTATACTTAGAAGAATTGCAACGTACCGCTTCGTGAAAGGTCGCACCCATGCAGACGATCTACCAGAAGATGGAAACCACCGAACTCGATGCCGCCATCGAGGCGCTCAAGGCCGAGGTCGCCGAGGTCAAGGCCAAGGGCCTGGCGCTCGACATGGCCCGCGGCAAGCCGTCGCCCTCCCAGGTGGACATCTCTCGACCCATGCTCGATATCCTCAACGCCGACGCCGATCTGCACGATGGCAACGTCGACTGCTCCAACTACGGCTGCTTTGAGGGCATTCCCTCGGCACGCAAGCTAGCGGGGGAGTTCCTGGGTTGCCCCGCCGAGCAGACGCTCGTGCTGGGTTCGTCGAGCCTTTTGATCGAGCACGATATCGCCGGTATGTTCTGGCGTTGCGGCTCATGTGGTAGCGACCCTTGGGAGGCTTACGAGGCCGCGCACGACGGCAAGAAGGTCAAGTTCCTGTGCCCGGTTCCCGGCTACGACCGCCACTTTGGCATCACCGCCGATCTGGGTATCGAGAACGTCCCCGTCGCGATGACTGACAACGGCCCCGACATGGACGAGGTCGAGCGTCTCGTTGCCGCCGACGATTCCATCAAGGGTATCTGGTGCGTGCCCAAGTATTCCAACCCCACGGGCATTACCTTTAGCGAGGACACCGTGCGTCGCCTGGTCGAGATGCCCACGGCCGCGCCCGATTTCCGCATCTTCTGGGACAACGCCTACTGCGTGCACGACCTGTACGACGAGACCGACGAGCTCGCCAATATCTTCGACCTCGCTCGCGCGGCGGGCACCGAGGATCGCGTGGTGGCCTTCGCCTCGACGTCCAAGATCACCTTCCCGGGCGCCGGTATCGGCTTTATCGGTGCGAGCCCCGCGGTCATCGCCGAGTTCTCCAAGCGCCTGAAGGCCGGCCTCATCAGCGCCGATAAGCTCAACCAACTGCGCCACGTGCGTTTCCTTCCCACTATCGAGGCGGTCAAGGAGCACATGAAAAAGCACGCCGAGTTCTTGCGCCCGCGCTTTGAGGCCGTTGAGCGCAAGCTCACCGAGGGCCTGGGCGATACGGGTTGCGCCACTTGGACGCATCCCCGCGGCGGCTACTTTGTGAGCTTTGATGGTCCCGAGGGCTCGGCCCAAAAGGTCGCTGCGCTTTGTGCTGACCTGGGCGTCAAGCTCACGCCGGCCGGTGCTACCTGGCCCTATGGCAAGGACCCGCGCGATACCAACATCCGCATCGCGCCGAGCTATCCCACGGTCGAGGACCTGGAGGCCGCGCTCGATGTGCTGGTGCTGGCCGTTAAGCTTGTCGCTGCCGAGCTCGCGCGTGCCGAGCGCGCCTAACGCGCGGCTTCCCGTACTATCCGCACCTTCGATACGTAAAGGAGCATATACATGGATTTGGGTATTTCCACCAACCCCACGCCAGAGCTCTACACCATTAAGGTAACCGGCGAGATCGACATCTCTAACGCCGATAGCCTGCGCAATGCCATCGACCTGGCGCTCGAGCAGCCCACTGAGGCCGTTGAGCTCGATTTTGCCCAGGTGAGCTACATCGATTCGACGGGCATTGGCGTGCTCGTGGGCGCCGCGCACCACGCGGTCGACCACGGCAAGCGCTTTAGCTGCACCAATGTGCAGCCCCCGGTGATGCGCGTGGTCCAGCTGTTGGGTGTCGACCAGGAGATTTCGATCACCGCTGCATAATCTTTGCCCCAAAAGGGCGTGCCGTTTGGCATATGTTTGTGATGCGCTCGGACGTTTTGGCGTCCGGGCGCTATACTTGACCGAATGAATAGACGAGTTCCGGCCGAATGGCGCGGTGCGGGCTCGACTCACATCGAGCCTTGGAGGTATGTGTGTTTGGTATTGGAGAGGGTGAGCTCGCGATCATCGTGGTCTTCGGCTTTTTGCTGTTTGGCCCGGATAAGCTCCCGCAGATGGGCCGCACGATCGGCCGTGCCATCCGTCAGTTCCGCGAGACGCAGGAAAAGATGACGGCCGTTGTTCAGTCTGAGATTATCGATCCGGTAAGCGAGGCCGCTTCGGCACCGGTCAAGCCCAAGAAGACTGCCGTCGATGACGATTCCGATGCGGACAAGGATGCCGCCGAGACGGCAGCGCCCGCCAAGAAGGAGACCTTTGCCGAGCGCCGTGCCCGCCTTGCTGCCGAGAAGGCCGCGAGCGAGGCTGCCGCCGAGGGCGAGGGTGCTGCTGAGGAGGCCGAGGGTGCCGAGCCTGCCGCTGCCGCCGAGCCTGTCGTCGAGCCCGAGCCTGCTGCAGAACCGGAGCCCGAGCCCGAGCCGGTAGAGCCCACGACGGCCGACCTCTACGCCCGTCGTCCCCGCAAGCGCAAGGCCGTCGTCGACCAGCTCGCCCGCGAGCTCGAGGCCGAGGACGACGCCGCTGCCGCCGACGCCTCGAAGGGAGGCGATGAGTAATGCCTATCGGACCTGCGCGCATGCCGCTCTTCGATCACCTGGGAGAGCTCCGTCGCCGCCTGACTATCGTGGTCGTGTCGGTGTTTGCCGCCGCCATCGTGCTGTATTTCGCCACGCCCGTGGTGCTCGACATCCTGGAAGACCCCATCCGCTCCTTTGTGCCGGACGGTAAGTTCTACATCACCACCACGCTCGGCGGCTTTGGCCTGCGCTTCTCGCTGGCCATCAAGATGGCCGTGGTCATGTGCACGCCCATGATCATCTGGCAGATTCTAGCATTTTTCCTGCCGGCGCTGCGTCCCAACGAGCGCAAATGGGTCGTGCCCACGGTGCTCGCCTCGACGGTGCTGTTCTTCCTGGGCGCCATCTTCTGCTATTTCATCATCATCCCGGCGGGCTTTGAGTGGCTTATCGGCGAGACCTCGGCCGTCGCCACGGCGCTGCCCGACCTGGAGAACTACGTCAACATGGAGCTGCTCTTTATGATCGGCTTTGGCGTGGCGTTTGAGCTGCCGCTTATCATCTTCTACCTGTCCGTCTTCCACATCGTGTCCTACGCGGCCTTCCGCGGCGCCTGGCGCTACGTGTACGTGGGCCTGCTTGTGGGCTCGGCTGTGATTACGCCCGACGGCTCGCCCGTTACGCTGGGCCTCATGTATGGTGCCCTGCTCTCGCTCTACGAGATTTCGCTCGCCATTGCTCGCGTGGTCATTACCGCGCGCGAGGGCAAGGAGGGCTTGTTTGTGAGCCGTCTGGACCTGTTCTCGGACGATGAGGACGACGAGGAGTAAATCGGTATGCACGAGGTTGGCATTGTCAACGGCATACTCGATACAGTGATTCGCGCGGCGCGTGGGGCGGGGGCCTCGCGCGCCGTTTTGGTAACGCTGCGTATCGGGGATATGACCGAAGTTGTGCGCGAGGCGCTCGACTTTGCGTGGGAGACATTTCGCGATGAGGACCCGCTCACGCGAGGCTGCGAGCTTGCCGTGGAGGAAGTCCATCCACAAAGCGAGTGTCTGGACTGCGGGGAGGTCTTTGAGCACGATCGCTTCCATTGCCGCTGTCCCCAATGTGGCGGCGCCAACGTGCGCCTGCTGCACGGCCGCGAACTCGACATCGCAAGTATCGAAATCGAAACCCCCGACGATTAGCCCATCAGCCACCTGGGGACGGGGTATAAAGGGGCAAAAGTAAGGAGCGCCGAGTATGGCTGAGAAAACGATTGATATCGCGTCGCCGATTCTGTCGCGCAATGAGCGCCTGGCAGATCAGCTGCGTCAGCGATTTAAAGAGACGGGCACCTATGTGATCAATGTGCTGTCGAGCCCTGGCTCGGGCAAGACCACTACGATTCTGGGCACCAACGAGCGCCTGCGCGACAAGGCGGGCCTGCGTTGCGCCGTCATCGAGGGTGATATCGCCTCGGACGTCGACGCCATTACCATGAAGGAAGCCGGCATGCCCGCCATCCAGATCAACACGGGCGGCCTGTGCCACCTCGAGGGCAACATGATCATGGAGGCCGTCGACGCCTTCGATCAGGCTGTGGGTCTGGAAAACATTGACGTCATCTTTATCGAAAACGTGGGTAACCTGGTCTGCCCAGTCGACTTTGACCTGGGCGAGAACCTGTCCATCATGATCCTCTCGGTGCCCGAGGGCGACGACAAGCCCATCAAGTACCCGGGCATCTTCCAACACGCCGGCGCGCAGTTGCTCAACAAGGTCGACGTGGCTCCGGCTTTCGATTTTGACATGGATAGGTATACTAAGACACTCGATGACCTCAATCCGCAGGCGCCGCGGTTTGCCGTGAGCGCGCGCAAGGGCGAGGGCATGGATGCCTGGTGCGATTGGCTCATCGGGCAGATTGAGCAAGCAAGGGCGTAAGTCGGCCGCCATACGGGCGGGCGTAGCCGCAGAGATACGAGATAGGAGCCTCTTTTGAAGCTCATCATCGCCGAGAAAAACGACGCCGCGCGTCAGATCGCCGAGCGGCTGTCCACGGGTAAGCCCAAAAAGGACAAGGTGTACAACACCGCCATCTACCGTTTTGAGTGGAAGGGCGAGGAGTGCGTGACGATTGGCCTTGCCGGTCACATCCTTGCGCCCGATTTTTGCGACAGCGTGCTGTTCGATAAAAAGCTGGGTTGGTATTCGGTCACCGAGGACGGCGAGATGCTGCCGGCCGACATGCCCGATGGCCTGGCCCGCCCGCCCTACGACACCAAGCGCAAGCCGTTCCTTGCCGATGGCATTTCCATCAAGGGCTGGAAGCTCGAGAGCCTGCCTTACCTCACCTGGGCACCCGTCATTAAGCTGCCGGCCGAGAAGGAGCTCATTCGCTCGCTCAAGAACCTTGCCAAGAAGTCTGACAGCGTCATCATCGCCACGGACTTCGACCGCGAGGGCGAGCTGATCGGTTCGGACGCCCTCAACAAGGTGCGTGAGGTGGCGCCCGACTTGCCGGTTGCCCGCGCTCAATACTCTTCGTTTACCAAGGCCGAGATCACGCACGCCTTCGATAATCTCGTCACGCTCGACCAGAATCTGGCCGACGCCGGCGAGAGCCGTCAGCACATCGACCTCATTTGGGGCGCGGTGCTCACGCGTTACCTGACGCTCGCCAAGTTTGGCGGCTTTGGTAACGTGCGCTCTGCCGGCCGCGTGCAGACGCCGACGCTTGCCCTGGTGGTCGAGCGCGAGCGCGAGCGCATGGCGTTTGTGCCCGAGGACTATTGGCAGATCCGCGGCATGGGCGCCGCGCAGGGTGCTGCCGAGGACGACCGCTTTAAGATTGCGCACAAGACGGCGCGCTTTACCGACAAGGATGCTGCTGAGACGGCGTACGGTCACGTTGACGGTGCCAAGACGGCAACCGTCGCCGCGGTGACCAAGCGTTCGCGCAAGCAGCAGCCGCCCACGCCGTTTGCGACCACCTCGCTGCAGGCTGCCGCCGCAGCCGAGGGCATCTCGCCTGCGCGTACGATGCGCATCGCCGAGTCCCTCTACATGGCCGGTCTCATCAGCTACCCGCGTGTCGACAATACCGTGTACCCTGCGACGCTCGATCTGGGCGCCGTGGTGAGCGACCTGGCAAAGATCAACCCGGCGCTGGCGCCGGTGTGCAAAAAGGTGCTCGCCGGTCCCATGAAGCCCACGCGCGGCAAGGTCGAGACCACCGATCACCCGCCTATCTATCCCACGGGCGAGGGCGATCCGTCCACGCTCGACGGTGGCCAGCGCAAGCTCTACGACCTCATCGCCCGTCGCTTCCTGGCAACGCTTATGGGTCCCGCGACCATCGAGAACACCAAGCTCGAGCTCGACGTGAACGGTGAGCCGTTCGTGGCTTCGGGCGATGTGCTCGTGACCCCTGGCTTCCGCGAGGCCTACCCGTACGGCCTTAAACGCGATGAGCAGATGCCGCCGCTTGAGCAGGGCGATACGGTCGACGTATTCGACATTAAGCTCGAGGCCAAGCAGACCGAGCCGCCCGCGCGCTACAGCCAGGGCAAGCTCGTGCAGGAGATGGAAAAGCGCGGCCTGGGCACCAAGTCCACGCGCGCGAGCATCATCGAGCGCCTGTATGCCGTGCGCTACCTCAAAAACGATCCGGTGGAGCCGAGCCAGCTGGGCATCGCCATCATCGACGCGCTTACGCAGTTTGCCCCGCGCATCACGAGCCCCGATATGACCAGCGAGCTCGATGGCGATATGACCCGCGTGGAGCGCGGCGAGGATACCGAAGAGCATGTCGTGACGCACTCGCGCGCGCTGCTGGCCGGCGTGCTCGACGAGCTGCTCAAGCACACACAGGAGCTGGGCGACGCCATCAGCGACGCCGTCACGGCCGATGCGCGCGTGGGCGCCTGCCCCAAGTGCGGCAAGGACCTGGTTATGAAGACGAGCGCCAAGACCCGCGGCAGCTTTATCGGCTGCATGGGCTGGCCCGACTGTGACGTGACCTATCCGGTGCCGAGCGGCGTCAAGGTAAGCCCGCTCGAGGGCGAGGCGGCCGTGTGCCCCGAGTGCGGTGCGCCGCGCATTAAGTGCCAGCCGTTCCGCCAGAAGGCCTTCGAGATTTGCGTGAACCCCACGTGCCCCACCAACTACGAGCCCGATCTTAAGGTGGGCGAGTGCAAGGTGTGCGCCGAAGCAGGACGCCATGGCGACCTGATCGCGCACAAGAGCGAAAAGAGCGGCAAGCGCTTTATCCGCTGCACCAACTATGACGACTGCGGCGTGAGCTATCCGCTGCCGGCGCGCGGCAAGCTCGAGGCGACGGGCGAGACTTGCCCCGAGTGCGGCGCTCCCATCGTGGTGGTCAACACGGCGCGCGGCCCGTGGCGCATCTGCGTGAACATGGACTGCCCGACCAAGGAGAAGAAGCCCGCCCGCGGCCGCAAGACCACGACCAAGACGAGCACGGCTAAAAAGACGACGGCGGCAAAGAAGGCCACGGCGCCCAAAAAGACGACCGCCAAAAAGACGACGACCAAGAAGTCGACTACCAAAAAGACCGCTGCTGACAAGTAGCCGCACGGTCGAAACATCACCTAAAACAAAAACGAGCGAGGACCTCAAAATCCTCGCTCGTTTTTTATCCGGCAGTTAGGGACGTTCCTTTTCTGCCGGCAGTTTAGGAACGTCCCTAACTGCCGGCTCGGGAACGAGAAAGCGCTAGTTCACTTCGACGGGTTTGGCGCCGGGATAGCGCTCCTCAAAGTCTAGGCGGTACTTATTGTCATTGGTGCCCGCCACGTTGTCGCGCGACAGCGGCGCCACGATCTCATTCTTGTGGTCCGCAGGCTTGGCGTATTTCAGGCTGATCTCCCAGGCATCACAGATTGCGTCAATGCGGTGATCCAGGTCGTCATACAGGGCAACGATGTCTTTCCAGGAACTGTAGTTCTTAGAGCTCGTCGGGACGTCCAGGTCCTCGACGATGTCGTAATACTGCTCGATGGTGTCCTCTGTGCGCTCGGCGACGTCGGCGAGATTTTGACGGGTGGTGCGATCTTCTTCCAGATAGCTGCCGTTGAAGTTCTGCGCGCAGCCACGGACGTAGTTGTCGAGGTCTTCGAGCAAGTCGTAGTATTCGCTCAGTCGGCGGTAGAGGTTCTGCTCGGAGAGCGTTGCTTCGCCGTCATCCTCGTCGTCATCGTCATCATCGTCGTACAGGCTGTTGGGATCGCCGAGAGGCTTTAGGTCATCGTCGCCGACGTCATGGTGCAGCTTAGCTACCTCGGTAGTCGTCTGCGTGGCGGCGTTGTCGAAAGGCTTGATCACAAAGAAAACGACCAGGGCGATGATGATTGCCACCAGCACAACGATAACGGCGATAAGCGGCCCGGTGCCGCTCTTTTTGGGGGCGGGGGTCTGTGGCGAAGCGGGCGCGTATGCGGGAGCCGGCTGCTGTTGGGGCGAGCCGCTCGCGACGGGTATGCGCTGCGTGGTCTCGACGGCCGCGGGGCTTGCGGCGGGGTCGGGGCGATAGGCGAGGGGGTCGTCCGCCTTGGCTTGCGGCGTATCAAGGGAGCCGGTCTGCTCAAAAGCGGGCTGGCTATCGCTCGCGGTTGTTTGCTCAACGGGTGCACCGCACGAGGTGCAGAACTTGGCATTATCTGCAAGAAGCTTGCCGCACGAGGCGCAATACCGAGACATTGCCACTCCTTTCGCCACATTTCAATGCAATACGACGATTATACCCAGCGCCCAAAAATCCCCATCATAAGTTGCGGTGAAATAGGGACTGTTTGGCGGTCTCAGAGCTTCAATCAGTCCCTATTTCACCGCAACTTTGGAAAGGCACCTTTAGCCATTGGGGACGCACCGAGCACTGGGGTATCATGGCTTGGTTAATATATCTGCATTTACGCGCCTTGTAGGAAGGGGCTGCGCCCATGGCTTTTGAGCCCGCTCAACATAGCTTTATCACGCTCGAGGGCGTCGATGGCGCCGGCAAGTCCACGCAGGCGCGCCTGCTCGCCCGTGCGCTCGAACTTGCTGGCTACCAGGTTGTGAGCCTGCGCGAGCCGGGCGGCACCGCCATCAGCGAAAAGATCCGTGCTCTGCTGCTCGACCCCGCCAATACGGCGATGGGCGACACCTGCGAGTTGCTGCTCTACGAGGCAGCGCGCGCCCAGTTGGTACATGAGGTCATCGCGCCCGCCCTCGCGGCCGGCAAGGTGGTTCTGTGCGACCGCTTCTACGATTCCACGACCTGCTACCAGGCATTTGCCGACGGCCTCGATCGCCAGATGGTGCGCGATGCCAACAACCTGGCCGTCGCGGGGACGCACCCGGCGCTCACGCTCGTCTACCACATCACGCCCGAGCAGGCAGCGCTGCGCATGGCAGCCCGTGGCGCGGCAGATCGCATGGAGGCAAAAGGCACGGCTTTCCAGGAGCGTGTTTACCAGGGATTTTGTGCCATTGCTGCCGAGGAGCCAAACCGCGTAAAGCTCATCGACGCCACCGCGCCCATCGAGGAAGTCTTTGCGAAGACGGTCGAGCAGGTTCGCGCGTACGGTCTCGACATTCCACAAGATGCCGTCGCCGCCGCGCTTGCCAAGGAGGCCGAGTAACATGGCCCCCGCTCAGGCAAGCCTGCTGGCCAAGCTCGACACCCAAGACCGCGTGCGCGATTTTTTGACCAACGCCGTCGCCAGCGGCCGCGCATCGCACGCCTACCTGTTTTTGGGCGCCCCCGGCGCCGGCAAGCTCGACGCCGCATGGGCGCTTGCCCAGGCATTCCTGTGCGAGCAGGACGGCTGTGGCTCGTGCGACAGCTGCGTACGTGTCGCCCGCCATACGCACCCCGACGTGCACTATTACACGCCCGAGAGCGCCACGGGCTACCTCATTGCCCAGACCCGCGAGCTGCTCGATGACGTGCCGCTAGCGCCCATCCGCGCCAAGGCCAAGGTCTACATCATCGACCGCGCTGAGCAGCTGCGCGCCAACACCGCCAACGCGCTGCTCAAGACGCTCGAGGAGCCGCCCGAGGGCGTTATGTTTATCTTGCTGGGCACCTCGGCAGACGTGATGCTGCCCACAATCGTGAGCCGCTGCCAGTGCGTGCCGTTTCGGCTGGTGTCGCCCGCCGTGGCCGCGCAGGCCGTGAGTCGCGCGACGGGCCAGGATCTCGCACGCTGTCGCATGGCGGTCGCCGTGGCGGGGAGCCCCACGCGCGGCATCGAGTTCTTTAAGAGCGCCGAGCGCCAGGATGCTCGCCGCCAGATGGTCCGCGCCATCGATTCGCTCATCGCTGCCGACGAGGCCGATGTGCTCAGTCGCGCCAAGTCGCTCATCGTCGCCGTCAAGGCGCCGCTCGCCGAGGTCAAGTCCACGCAGGAAAAGGTGCTCGAGCAAAATGCCGACTACCTGTCGCGTGGAGCATTGAAGCAGCTTGAGGACCGCAACAAGCGCGAACTCAACGCGCGCGAGCGTTCGGGTATCATGGAAGCGCTGGCGAGCGCGCGGACGCTCATGCGCGACGTGCTGTTGACGCTTCAGGATGAGGCGGCAGACGTCGTGAACGAAGACGTGCGCGACACGATCGGGCGGCTTGCCGCGGCGACGAATGTTGCGGGTGCCACCCGGGCGCTCGAGGCGGTCGCGACCGCCGAGCGCAACATCGCCAGAAACGTTACTCCCCAGCTGGCCATCGAGGTCATGCTGTTCGATATCAGGAAGGCACTGAAATGCCGTTAGTCGTACCCGTTAAGTTTACCTACGCCTCGCGCGACCTGTGGTTTGACCCGCAGGATCTGGATATCCTCGAGGCCGATTATGCCATTTGCTCCACTGAGCGCGGGACCGAGATCGGCCTGGTCACGGCCGATCCCTTCGAGGTGCCGCTCGACGAAATCGGCCAGCCGCTCAAGCCCGTGCTGCGCGTAGCGAGCGACATCGACCTGCAGCTTGCCGACGACCTGGCTATCCAGGGTGACGAGGCCATGGTCGACTTCCGCCGCCTGGTCAAGGAGCTCGACCTCGAGATGAAGCCGGTCGGCGTCGAGTACCTGTTCGGCGGCGAGAAGGCCGTGTTCTACTTTGCGGCCGAGGAGCGCGTCGATTTTCGTCAGCTCGTCAAGGACCTGTCCTCGACGCTGCACATTCGCGTCGACATGCGCCAGATCGGTGTGCGCGACGAGACCCGTCTGGTGGGCGGCTATGCCCAATGCGGACAGGAGCTCTGCTGCACACGCTTTGGCGGACAGTTTGAGCCCGTCTCGATTCGCATGGCAAAAGAGCAGGACCTGCCGCTCAACTCGTCCAAGATTAGCGGCGTCTGCGGCCGCCTGATGTGCTGCCTGCGCTACGAGTTCGAGGCGTACAAGGACTTTAAGAGCCGCGCGCCCAAAAAGAAGACGCTTATCGATACGCCGCTTGGCAAGGCGCGCATCCAGGAATATGACACGCCGCGTGAGCAGCTGGTGTTGCGCCTGGAGAACGGCAAAGTCTTTAAGGTCAACCTGGCCGACATGACCTGCTCTGAGGGCTGCAAAAAGAAGGCCGCCGAGCAGGGCTGCAACTGCCGTCCCGACTGCGTGACGCGCGATGTGCTCGAGCGCATCGAGTCGCCCGAGATGCGCCTGGCGCTAATGGAGCTCGACCGCGAGAACGGCGTCGACGTGGGCGATGGCCTGTCGAGCGCCGACCGTCTGGCGGGGACGACGATGCCCAAGCGCCGCCGTCGCGATGCGGACGCCGATACTCGTGCCGGTCAGAGCCAGGGCGAGGGTCGCGGCCGCGGTAAGGGTCGCGGCAAGGCCGAGGCACCCGAGGCCGAGGAGGCTGCCGGTGGACGTCGCCGCCGCAAGCGCTCGGGTTCGGGCGATGCCGGCGAGGCCGCTCCCGCAGGCAAGAACTCCTCCCGCGAGCGCGAGGCCCAGCAGCCTCAGCAGCAGAATCGCGGCGGTGGCATGAATCCCACGCGCCGTCGCCGCCGCCATTTGTCGAGCGAGGAGCGCGAGGACGCCTTCCGCGCCGCAGCCGCTCGCGAAGCCGGTGCCGCCCCCAAGGGTGGTTCGGGTTCTGATACGCCTGCCGACAAGGGTGGCAAGCAGCGCAACGATGACGAGCGCACCCCGCGTCCGCGTCGTCGCCATTCCTCGGGCACGCAGCAAAAGCCCTCGGTGCCCTCCGTGGCCGATCAGGTCTCGGACGGCGAGGTCAAGGTCACGCGCCGTCGCCCCGGAGATGGCGGAGGGGCGGCAGCCAAGGTCGCACGCGGCGCTGCTCGCGACGAACGCGAGTCGCGCGAAGATCGTGGTGGCGAGGGTTCAGCCGACCAGGGCCAAAAGCGCCGTCGCCGTCGTCGTTCCCGCAAGCCGCGCCAGGATGGTGGCGAGGGCTCGACCCAAAACTCGTCCGCACCGCAACCGCCCACCGGCGAATAGTGCCCGCAAACGGATTTAACCTGCCTGACCCCAAACGCGTCGGGGTACCATAGCGCTGAATCAACAACCCTCCCTGCGACCGAGCGTAGGGAGGGTTGTGTCGTGAAGAGACATTTGAATGTGTTGGGATGCCTGCAAGGTGCCGGCATCCTACCGTTTGCGGACGAATTGCTACCGTTTGCCGAGCGGGCGGCGCACGAGGCGCTTGAGGCGTTGTCGCCCACGCGATGCGCCGGCTGCGAGCGCTCCGGCGCGCTTATTTGCCAAGACTGCTTGGCGGCGCTTGCGCTCATCGACCCGCGGCATAGCTGCACTCGATGCGGCGCCCCGTTTGGAGACTTGCTGTGCACCGAGTGCTCGGTCGAGGGTACGTTCTCGGCGATGGCCGAAGCACTCGACCGGTGCCTGGCATGTGCCGTTTACACGCATCCGCTGCCGCGGATCATTAAAGCGTACAAAGACGCGGGCGAGCGACGTCTGGCGCCGTATCTGGCAGAGCTGCTATACGACACCGCCTTACATGCCCAGGTCGCGGCACCCGATCGCTTAGGCGGTGTGTTGTCCGGCGCCGATGCAGTGGTGTTTGTGCCCGCGACGGCGGCGGCGTTTCGGCGACGCGGCTTCGATCATATGGAAGCCATCGCGCGCCCATTTTGCGAGCTGTCGGGTGTTCCGCTGCTCGACGCCCTCGTTAAGTACGGCCATGGCGACCAGCGTGAACTCGGTCGTGAAGAACGCCGTGAACGCGCCCGAGGCATGTACGAGACCGTTGAGGACGTGCGGGGCCGCCGCCTGCTGCTTATCGACGACGTTATCACCACGGGTGCGACGATGGCAGCGGCTTCGGCGGAGCTCAAGCGCGCTGGTGCCGCGGCTGTTGATGGCCTCGCTATCGCACGCGTTTGGTAGGGGTGATTCGTGTGGCGGTAACAATCAGGCAGTGCAACAAACCGACAAAAGAGCAGCTAGCGGCTTCCGTGATCCTGACGGGCACCTCGGCGTTGCGTATGATTCGAGCCGAGCGCCGGCAGATGGGCTACATCGGCTGGAAGGACCTCAATCCCGATGAAGAGCGCCGCGTGCTGTGTACGTCATCGCCTTCGACCGAGGATATCTATCTTCCCGACCTGGTGCGAATTGGAGCCAAAAGCGGCGAGGTGCAAGAAGATCTGTGCTTGCTGGTGGGATCTGCGGCGCAGCGCCGACGCATGCCTGGCGTGGGCTGGTCCGTGTGTTCCGGGTTGCCTGTCGGCTCGATTCTAGAGGTGGAACCGGGGGTGTACAGCCTATCTCCCGAGGCCCTTTGTGTTGCCGTCGCCCGCGAGGTCGGCTGTATCCAGGGGTTTGCCCTGGCCCAGGAACTGTGTTCCAAGATTTCACTAAGCGATCGCGGGAAGTATCTGCCTCCCTACACCTCGCCTGTTGCGAATAGACTTGCAAAGGATAAGGACCAACCGGCAGACGTGGGCTACTTTGAAGTCGAGCCGGTGTTGACGCCCGATCGCCTGGCAGATTACCTTGCGGCATGCAAGGGGAGTGCGGCCAAACAGCTGCTGCGCCTGTGTCCCTACCTGTCAGAAAACCTGCTCTCGCCCATGGAGTGCATCATGCTCGCTCTGTTTTCGCTTCCGTTTTCCTATGGCGGATTTGCCTGCGGTCCCTTTAAGACCGACTACAAGATCGAGTTCGATGACCGCGCGCAGGCAATCTCGGGGATGCCGCATGCAGTTTGCGATGCGTATCAGGAGGCAGCCCGGTTTGACCTGGAATACAACGGTGAGCTGGGCCATTCCTCCCGGAGGGGGCGTATCCATGATGAAAAACGCAACACGGGCTTGATTACTATGGGAATCGAGGTCGCGACGGTCAACAACGAAATGCTCTGCGACATGGAAGCGATGGAAGCGCTCGCATGGCGCATCCACCAGCGCATGGGTAAGCGATATCGCAACCGTGTTGACGCTCGCAGAAAGAAACAAGAGGCGCTATTTAACACGCTGCGGGCGTGTTTTGGGCTTAAGCCGGTCTAATTCGCGTCGAAAATAGGGGGTTAATCATATGCCCTGGCCAAAATATGGCAAATATGAGTACTGTCACTAAATCAGTAACAGCAAAATCAAGGAATTTAGGACTCGGAGGCGTCGTAAAGTAAGAAGATAATAAACAAATGTAGAATAACTAAGCATCAGGTTGGCGACACTGAGCGCAAAATCTGTCCGAGAGGTCAAAATTGTCTGCTACTAAATTGGTAACAGTACTCATATTTGCTATTTTTTGGCCACGGCACCCTGAGACGGGTGCCCTGGAGCTCCCCGTAGGGGAGCTCCAGGCTTCATGAGGGTACGAATAGTCCACTCCGACCTGCAAAATCTGTGCTCACGGTGCGAATGACGCCCCTAACCTTAAACTTTAGCTTGAACTTAGCTATAATGCGCTACGTTCCTGCCAGGCTGTGGTTGCGGACGGACGAAATGTCCATCCTAGTCCAAGACAGACGCGGTCAAAGGGATCCACGTAAGCGACCGCGTGCGCGCGGCGCGATCATGGCGCGTCCTAGATGTAAGCCGCACCGTCCGTTCTACTTTCTTTGGGGCAATACCGCCTCGCGGGCGAGCGGGCCAGTCGTGAAGGTGGCTACGGCCTCCCGAGCAAACACCCCGGTGCGCAAGTGTGGGGTCAAATACCAGGTCAGCTGGTGGGAACACCCGTTATTCCGCGCAACGCACGGATTGTATACGACACAGAAGGCAGGGTAGTGGACATGGTGAGGGGCAGCTTGATGCACGCGGCTCGGTTAGGTGCTGGGACCGCGGCGGTCATTGCCGTTTTGGGCCTGAGTGGATGCGCGTTCAATCCACTGTCCACGTTCACGACGCCTACGATCGACCAGATCGAGCGCGAGACCGTTACCCCTACGGTGTCGGACGATGCCCTGGTCACTCCCGGTACCCTGACGGTTGCCCTCGATACCTCCGATGCCCCGCAGGCCATGCAGGGCGCCGATGGTAACCTCACGGGCTACGCGGTCGATGCTGCCCGCGCCCTTGCAAGCCGTATGGGCCTTAAGGTTGCCTTCGTCGATGCGTCTTCTGCCGATTCCGTGCTTGGCGACAAAAAGGCCGACATCTTCATTGGCGACATCAATTCCACGGATGGTGACATCAGCACGCTTGGTACTTGCCTGTACGACGCTGCGGTAGTGTTCGGGAAGACGAGCGACAGCGAGTCGCTGAGCGTTTCCACCGAAACGCTTAACACCGCCACCCTGGGCGTTCAGACCTCCTCGGCCTCGCAGGAAGCGCTCGCCAAGCAGAGCATCACGGCCAACCAAAAGACCTTCTCCAACATCAATGAGTGCTTTGAGGCGCTCGAGTCCGGCGAGATCGACTACGTGATTTGCGACTCCACGGCCGGCGGCTACCTTGCGCGCCTGATGAGCCAGATCTCTTACGTCGGCGCGCTCGAGACGCCCTCGACGCTCGGCGTCGCGGGCCTCGCGGCCAACGACGAGCTATGCCGTGTCGTGAGCGATGCCCTCGACGGTATTACGGTCGACGGCACGCTCGAGGCGGTCCACTCCATCTGGTACGGCACGATGCCCTATGACCTCACTACCAAGACGGTCTCGGGCGCCGACGTGCAGCCGACCGACACCGGATCCAGCGAGTCCGCATCCTCCGATTCGAGCAGCGAGGGTGCAACCTCCGAGGATAAATCGTCCAGCCAGGAGGGCACTATCACCGACGACGACATTAACAAGCTCAATAGCTAGTTATTGCTAGGGGTGGCATCTCCCATGCGCTAGGAGAGAGGCCTCTTCACGGTTTCAACACGCATTGCCGGGCTATCCCAACAGGGGAGCCCGGCCTTTTCGTTTCTATGAAACCAGCAGGTCAAAGACGTTTTTTAAGTACCAAACCAAAGTCGCCGTCGCCCTCCCATAGCGCACTTTGCCACAGAAAAGTGCGAGACTTCGGTATGCGGTATCAAGCAATCGTTATTCGGGTCTTTGGGAATCCGCGTGATTAAATGCACGGCAATGGGTACATAGCCAGTACAGTAAGTCCCCGAGGCAGATTGGAGCCACGTATGGATATCAAGGTTTCTGGACGCAAGACGACGGTAACCGATGCTCTGCGTGCGCATGTGGATGAGAAGATCGGCGAGGCGCTCAAGGTTTTCGATATCGAGCCCATGACGGTCGACGTCGTACTTCGCTATGAGAAGAACCCCTCGAACCCCAACCCGGCGATCGTCGAGGTTACGGTTCGTGCCCGCGGTTCGGTGATTCGCGTTGCCGAGCACGGTGCAGATATGTACGCCGCCATCGACCTCTCCGCCGATAAGGTCACCCGCCAGCTGCGCAAGTTCAAGACCAAGGTCGTGGACAACCGCCAGGGCGGTGCCAGCGCAGCGGATGTCGCACCGGTCGAGCGCGTCGAGGATCTGGCCGACCTGCTGCTGCCCGAGGAGGAGGACGACCTGCTCGTCCGTGAGAAGGTCATTGATGTCACCCCGATGACTGAGGAGCAGGCGCTGGTGCAGACCGATCTGCTCGGCCACGACTTCTACGTGTTCGAGAACGCGACGACTGGCCTCATCAATGTGGTGTATCACCGTAAGAATGGTGGATATGGCATCATCAAGCCCCGCATCGAAACACTTGACGAGTAAAATACGTTAACCTGCATGAGTTAACGGTTGGCGGCCATCCCATGCGGGTGGCCGCCTTTTTACGTAAGGAGTCGCTTTGATGGACAAGGCTGCATCCGCCGGTCATTCGGACCGTTGCCGCATCGTCGTCGATACCTGCTGCGACTTTAGCCCCGAGGTCGCCGCGAACCTCGATGTCGATATCCTGGGTTTCCCCTTCATTATCGATGGCGAGGAGCGCACGGATGACATCTGGTCGAGCATCACACCCAAGGAGTTCTACGACCGCATGCGCGCCGGCGCTCGCGTGTCTACCTCCGCCGTGTCGCTCGGTCGCTATATCGAGTTCTTTACCGAGTGCGCCAAAGAGGGCACGCCCACGGTCTACCTGTGCTTTACCTCGGCGCTGTCGTCGAGCTACAACTCCGCGTGCCAGGCGGCGGACGCCGTACGCGCCGAGTATCCCAACTTTGAGCTCTACGTGGTCGACAACGCTCTGCCCTGCGCGACCGGCGCGCTCTTGGCGCTCGAGGCCGTGCGCCAGCGTTCGGCGGGACTGACCGCCAAGCAGCTGGTTGATTGGGCAAACGAGGCAAAGACCTACGTCCACGGCTACTTTACGCTCGAGAGCTTTGACGCACTGGCCGCCGGCGGCCGCATTCCGCCCGCGGCGGCACAGCTCACGGCAAAGCTCGATGTCAAGCCCGAGCTCTCCTACGACCTTGCCGGCTCGCTGTCGCTGATCGGCGTCAACCGCGGCCGCAAGAAGGCGCTCAAGTCCATCCTCAAGTCGTTCCGCGAGAACTACGTGCCCGACCGCACTATGCCCATCGCCATCATGACGGCCGATGCCGAGAAGGACGGCGACTGGCTCGAGGCCGCCATCCGCAAGGAGGAAGGCTGCGCCGACGTCACCATCATCCGTAGTTCCGTCGGTCCTACCATCGGCTCGCACGTGGGTCCCGGCATGGTGGCCTGCGCGTTTTGGGGCAAGAATCGTGCCGAGAAAGCCTCGCTTTCCGACCGCATCGCGCGCCGTGTGCGAGGCGAGTAGGCAGGCGCTGCGGCTGCAAGCGCCCTCAAGTCACGGCCGAAACGCTGGCACCGAGTATTCAACCTGGTAACAACACCCAACCCAAAAGGAAAGGTTTCATGGCAAACAAGCTCTCCGTCGCATTCATCGGCACCGGAATCATGGGTGCCCCTATCGCCGGCCACATCCTGGACGCCGGCTATCCCGTCACGGTCAACAACCGCACCAAGTCCAAGGCTGCCGCGCTTATCGAGCGCGGCGCCGTCTGGGCCGATACGCCGGCCGATGCCGTGGCTAATGCCGATGTCGTCTTTACCATGGTGGGCTATCCCTCCGAGGTCGAGGAGCTCTACCTGGCGGGCGACGGCCTGCTGGCTTGCACTAAGCCGGGTGCGGTCTTGATCGACCTCACCACGAGCTCGCCCGAGCTCGCCCGTGACATTGCCGAGGCCGCCCAGGTTTCTGGTCGCATGGCGTTTGACTGCCCCGTCACCGGCGGCGAGTCGGGCGCTATCGCCGGTACGCTCACGGCTATCGTGGGCGCCACCGAGAACGACATCGCCCCGGTCCGCGACATCCTTGCCACCTTTGCGGCAAACATCTGCTGCTTCGACGGCGCCGGCAAGGGCCAGGCTGCCAAGCTCGCCAATCAGGTGTCGCTGGGCGCCTGCATGGTCGGCATGGCAGACGCCATGGCGTTTGCCGAGCTGAGCGGCCTTGACCTGGAGAAGACCCGCGAGATGATCCTGGGCGGCACCGGTAAGTCCGGCGCCATGGAGAGCCTGGCTCCCAAGGCGCTCGACGGCGACTACAAGCCCGGCTTTATGGTCGAGCACTTCATTAAGGACCTGCGTCTGGCGCTCGCCTACGCCGATGACCGCGAGCTCGCGCTGCCCGGTGCCGACGTCGCCTTTACGCTTTACGACATGCTCGACGCCATCGGTGGCGCCAAGCTGGGCACCCAGGCCATCATGGTCCTTTACAAGGAGGAGGCCGACGCCATCGCCGCCGGTCTGGACTGGTCGCAGTATCGTCCCGAGGAGCATGGCGCTCACGAGGACGGCTGCGGTTGCGGTGAGCATGGCGGCGACCACGAGTGCGGTTGTGGCCACCACCATGGTGAGGACCACGAGTGCTGCGGCGGCCACGGCCATGACGACGGCCACGAGTGCTGCTGCGGCCATCATCACGAGGAGTAGCGCCCATGAGCTGGACGTTCGTGGTACTTGCGCTGGTGCTCTTTCTCTTTGCGATCTACATCGGCTTTTTGTGCGGCCAGTGGGCGTGCGAAAAACGCGTCATCACCAAGCGCGACTACTGGATTGCCAACTTTGCGGGCGCGGCGGCAGTCGTTCTACTGACCTGGGTGTTTTCGCTGTTCCCGCTGGTGCAGTTTGCGCCGATCGGCTGGCTCGGCGGCTTTATCGCCGGCCTTAAGATGAGTTTTGGCGAGTCCGTCGGTCCGTGGCGCAAGCACGACGAGGTCTTTAACGTCAACAAGGCTCACCGCGCCGCCGCCGATGCGGGCGATGCCGAGGAGCGTCGCCGCGCACGTCGCAATGGCGCGGCCGACCGACAGCTCATCTCGGTCACCGATGACAGCAAGGGTGCTGGCAAGCACGCTAAGAAATAGTAAGAAGAGGTAACTATGGCAGAAAACAAGGAAGAACAGCTCACCGACGAGGAGCTGGCACAGCTTCAGCTGGCAGAGGAGAACGAGAACGCCGTCGACCGTCTGGTCAAGGAGCTCGGCTGCCCCACGCGCCGCATCCGTCAGTTTGCCGCCCGCGTGCTGCACCTGCTTGCCGAGCGCGATCCGCAGCGCGTCGTGCCCTGCGTGCCCGCACTGATTGAGGCGCTCGATCGCCCCGAGGCTCAGACCCGCTGGGAGGCTCTCGATGCCCTGGCGGCGCTCGCCACCACCTGCCCCGAGCAGCTGGGCGATGCCTTTGAGGGCACCGAGACCGCGCTGTTCGACGAGATTTCCTCCACGCTGCGCTATTCCGCCTTCCGCCTGCTGTGCGTGTGGGGCGCCACGAGCGTCGAGCGTTCGCGCGAGGCTTGGCCCATCCTGGACGAGGCCATCCAGTGCTACCACGGCGACCTCGAGTATCGCGACATGCTCGGTTGCCTGTACGAGTTTGGCCAGGGCGAGATTGACGCCGAGGTCGCCGAGAAGCTTGCGCTGCGCCTTAAGTTCGATGCCGAGAACGGCAAGGGCAGCTATCTCAAGGCCCGTTCGAGCGAGATTTGCGAAATGCTTGTTAAACGTTTTGGCCTGGATCTTTCCAAAAAGAAGAAGCGTGCTAGCGTTAAAAAATCTGACGACGCCGAAGACGAGGAGTAACAGATTATGGCGCACGATGTAGTCCTGATTCCCGGTGACGGTATCGGTCCCGAGATTACGCAGGCCATGCGCCGCGTGGTCGAGGCTGCCGGTGTCCAGATTGACTGGAACGTCCAGGAGGCCGGTGCCGGCGTCATGGACGAGTTTGGCACGCCGCTGCCCCAACACGTGCTCGATGCGGTCGCCGAGACCAAGGTTGCCGTCAAAGGCCCCATCACCACGCCGGTCGGCACGGGTTTCCGCAGCGTTAACGTCGCCCTGCGCAAGCATTTTGACCTGTACGCCTGCGTACGACCCTGCCTGTCGCAGCCGGGCGACGGCTCGCGCTTCCGCGACGTCGACCTGGTCATCGTGCGCGAGAACACCGAGGACCTCTACGCCGGCATCGAGTTCGATGAGGGGGCTGCCGAGGTCGAGGAGCTCTCGCAGCTCGTCGAGCGCTCGGGCCAGAAGACCTTCGCCGCCGATTCCGCCATCTCGATCAAGCCGATTTCCATCGCCAAGAGCCGTCGCATTGTGGAGTACGCCTTTGAGTACGCCCGCCGCTGCGGCCGCAAAAAGGTGACGGCCGTGCATAAGGCCAACATCATGAAGGCGACCGACGGCCTGTTCCTGCGCGTTGCGCGCGAGGTGGCCGCCAACTATCCCGATATCGAGTTCAACGATAAGATCGTCGACGCCACCTGCATGGGCCTGGTCCAGAACCCCAACGACTTCGATGTCCTGGTGCTGCCCAACCTGTACGGCGACATCGTCAGCGACCTGTGCGCTGGCCTGGTGGGTGGTTTGGGCATGGCCCCCGGCTCCAACATCGGTGCCGACTGCGCCATTTTCGAGGCAACGCACGGCTCCGCGCCCGATATCGCTGGCCAGGATATCGCCAACCCCACGGCCGAGATCCTCTCTGCTGCGATGATGCTCGATCACCTGGGCGAGAACGACGCGGCCAATCGCATTCGCGCCGCCGTTTCTGCTACGCTCGACGAGGGTGAGCAGGTTACCGGCGACGTTCGTCGTGCCCAGACCGGCTCCGTTGAGGGCGCTGTGGGCACGCAGGCCTTTGCCGATGCCGTTATCGCGCACCTGGCCTAAGGCATGCAGACTGCAAACGCCTAAATAGTACTTAAGTGTTTGCGTATAACCTGAGAATCAATACGCCCGGCGCTCTGTCGGGCGTATTCTATTGCGGACTATGTTTCCTAACAAGGAGTAACTGATATGGGTCTGATTCAAAAGAAGGACGAGAAGGACGAGATCGACGGCATCCAGATCATCGAGCGCGGCGAAGGCCCCGACGGTGATGAGGAGGAGAAGATCGATCTGGTCGCCGGTGCGTCTGCCGAGCACATTGCTGCCGGTACGACGGCCGAGGAGGAGGACGCCCGCCTGGAGGCTCAGATTGCCGCGGATGCCGCTGACGAGAACCTCATGCCCGAGGAGCGGGGCGAGGACGACTCCGATGAAGACGATCATGCATCCAAGCACAAGAAGACGATGATTGCCGCCTTTGTGGTTGCCGTCGTGATCGCTGCCGTGGTCGGCTTCTTTATTGGCAACGGTGGCTTTGACGGCAAGGGCGTCGGCTCGGCGACCCTCACCGAGGACCAGCTCGATTCGACCGTGGCAAGCTATAGCTACAACGGCAAGAAGAGCGACATCACCGCGCGCGAGGCCATCGAGAGCCAGTACAGCCTCGACACCGTCAAGGATGGTGACGGCAACTACACCGCTCCGTCTGCCGACGTTATCCTGTCCTACGTGCGCAACAAGATCTTGCTCGACGCCGCCGAGGACGAGGGCATTACCGTCTCTTCTAAGGAGATGAAGAAGTACGCCGAGGATTCCATCGGCACTTCGGACTACAAAACCATGGCCACGCAGTATGGCGTGTCCAAGGATCAGGCCAAGCAGATCGTCCGCCAGTCCGCGACGCTGCAGAAGCTCTACAAGAAGAAGGTGGGCGATAGCTCCGCAAGCATGCCGACCGCCCCGACCGAGCCTGCTGACGGCAACGAGGAGACCGCGAGCAAGGACTACGCCGACTACATCATCAAACTTGCCGGCGACGAGTGGGATAGCGAAAAGGGTGCCTGGAAGGACGCCGATAGCACCTACGCTAAGGCCTTCGCTGACGATGCCTTTACGGCCGATAGCGCCACCTACAAGCAGGCCATGACCGCCTATTACACCGCCTACCAGCAGTATTCCTCGCAGGCTTCGAGCGCCAGCTCCAAGTGGACCGAGTACGCCAACGGTCTCTACGCCAAGGCCAACATCAGCATCTACGGCCTGTTTGCTTAAGGTTTGCCTGCACTACTGCGCGCTAACCGATCACCTGATTAAGCCCGCTAGAACGGACAACGTTCTAGCGGGCTTTTTTTGTTACCGAAACCACTGGGGTAGGCCTCGCGCCCGCACAAGCGCTCCATCGGGTTCCCCTAATTCATCTAGGAAAACAACTGCAAACGATTGCAAGTAACCGGTGAACGGTCGAAAACTACCGTTCACCGATAATCTCAAAACTGGTTCTAACTGGTATTAAGTCAAAAAGACCAATTCACATATCTTCACAATGACCTGCAATTTTTCTACACGCTATTTTTTGCCGCTCTGCGTTGTTTAGACACGGGAAAAGATCCGATTTTTTGCCAAAGCATTTCGAAACGGTTTCAAAACCGCAGGTAGAAGTGTTAACGAGCGGTAAACGGTCGAAATATCACCGTGAGCGGTGCAAAAACGTTTTACCGTATGAATCAACGAAAGCGGCCTCTTCTGGGGTGATATAGTGACAACAACACGTCACGTGGTTACTACCAGTTTAGAAACCACTGGTCTTCAAAGAACGCTTTCCAAGAAGCTTTAAGGGCGAGTGCCCGCTGGCTTCCGAAAATCATCGGACTCAGATTGTACACACCTTCGGAAGGGAAATTTGAATGGTTGGCTTTATTCTTACCGGTCATGGACAGTTCGCACCCGGCCTTGCAAGCGCTATCGCTATGGTTGCCGGCGACCAGCCTGCTTTTACCGTCGTTCCTTTTGAGGGCGACCAGGCCGCATCCTACGGTGAGGATCTCCGCGCCGCTATTACCGCCATGCGCGAGGAGTGCGATGGCGTGCTCGTCTTTACCGACCTGCTTGGCGGCACCCCGTTCAACCAGTCGATGATGATCGCCCAGGATGTCGACAACGTCGAGGTTCTGACTGGCACCAACCTTCCCATGGTTATTGAGCTTCTGTTCCTCCGCGGCAATGCCACGCTCGCCGAGCTTGGCGAGCAGGCAGTGACCGTTGGCCAGACGGGCATCACCGCTCAGACGGTCGCTTCTGTTGCTGGTGCCGAGAAAGAGGATATCTTCGGCGACGAGGACGGCATCTAATGGCCGATTTCGGAGCCAGCGTCTTGAGCTCCTCAGTCGCCCTTTTGGGCCTGCTTGTCATCATGGGCTTGATTTACACCATCTGGTCGCAAATCAACATGAAGAAGAAGCAGAAGTACTTCAAGGAGCTGCACACCGAGCTCAAGCCGGGTCAGGAGGTTCTTTTCGCCGGCGGTATCTACGGAACCGTAAAAGGCATCGAAGGCGAAAAGGTCCAGATCAAAGTCCGATCCGGAGCCGTCGTAGACGTTTCGCGTTACGCGATTCAGGAGATCAAGTAACTGTCGTCAGCAAATAACGAAAGGAAGCTGATCAACATGGCAGAACCCAACATTCTTCTTACCCGCATCGATAACCGACTGGTTCATGGTCAGGTTGCCACCCAGTGGAACTCCACTCTGGGCTCCAACCTCATCCTCGTCGCCAACGACGACGTGGCGACCAACACCATGCGCCAGAACCTCATGAAGATGGCCGCTCCCGCCGGCGTCGCTACGCGTTTCTTCTCTCTGCAGAAGACCATCGACGTCATTGGCAAGGCGAGCCCGCGCCAGAAGATCTTCATCGTGGCCGAAACACCGGAAGACGTGCTTACGCTCGTCAAGGGCGGTGTGCCTATAAAGAAGGTAAACATCGGCAACATGCACATGTCGGAAGGAAAGCGCCAAGTCGCCACCTCCGTCGCAGTTAACGACGAGGATGTCGCTGCGTTTAAAGAGCTGCAGGAATTGGGGGTGGAGTTGGAGATCAGGCGCGTTCCGAGCACGCCTGTTGAGGACACGAGCAAGCTCTTCTCGTAATCCTCATGATCCACGTTGTCAGGAATGAAACCCTGACATTCTGTACGTGAAATCCAAAGTGCGTACATACATTTTGAAAGGAGGAGCAAGATGGAATACTCGATCATCCAGATCGCTCTGGTCTTCGTTGTTACGTTCGTCGCGGCAATCGACCAGTTTGACTTCCTCGAGTCTCTCTATCAGCCCATCGTCACCGGCGCCGTCATCGGTCTTATCCTTGGCGACCTCAACACCGGTCTTCTCGTGGGTGGTACTTATCAGCTCATGACGATCGGCAACATGCCGATCGGAGGCGCTCAGCCGCCTAACGCCGTCATCGGCGGCATCATGGCAGCCATTCTCGCTATCGCTACGGGCCTCGAGCCCAACGCGGCAGTCGGCCTTGCCATTCCGTTCGCTCTGCTCGGCCAGCTTGGCGTTACCCTGGTCTTCACGCTTATGTCCCCGCTTATGTCCACGGCCGATAACATGGCTCATAACGCGGACACCAAGGGCATCGAGCGCCTGAACTACTTCGCCATGGCTCTGCTCGGCCTGATCTTCGCTGTCGTCGTCACCCTGTTCTTCATCGCTGGCGCTACCATCGGTCAGACCATCGCTTCCGCCATCCCGACTTGGCTGCAGACCGGTCTCTCCGCTGCAGGCGGCATGATGCGCTTCGTCGGCTTCGCCGTCCTGCTCAAGGTTATGATGAACCGCGATATGTGGGGCTTCTTCCTCATGGGCTTTGGCCTCGCGCTCATCACCGTTGCCAACGATTCGCTGGCAACCCCTGCTCTGCTCATCCTCGCTCTCATCGGCTTCGGCATCGCTTTCTGGGACTTCCAGCAGCAGACCGAGCTGAAGGGTGCAGCTGTTTCTGACGGAGGTGACTTCGAAGATGGCATCTAATGAGTATGTGATCCCGGAGCACTACGAGGATCTCACTCCTGCTCCGCAGCTCGACCAGAAGACCCTCAACAAGATGGCTTGGCGCTCCTGCTTCCTGCAGGCCTCGTTCAACTACGAGCGTATGCAGGCCGCCGGCTGGCTCTACTCCATCATCCCCGGTCTGGAGAAGATCCACACCAACAAGAACGACCTCGCGGCTTCCATGAGCCACAACCTGGAGTTCTTCAACACTCACCCGTTCCTCGTCACCTTTGTTATGGGCATCGTGCTTTCGCTCGAGCAGAACAAGGTTGACATCCCCACGATCCGCGCCGTCCGCGTCGCCGCAATGGGCCCGCTCGGTGGTATCGGTGACGCCCTGTTCTGGCTGACGCTCGTGCCTATCACGGCCGGCATCACCTCCAACATGGCCATCAACGGCAACGCCGCTGCGCCGATCATCTTCCTGGTGATCTTCAACGCCGTCCAGTTCGCTCTGCGCTTCTGGCTCATGAACTGGTCCTACAAGCTTGGCACCAGCGCTATTGACGCTCTGACCGCCAACATGCAGGCCTTCACGCGTGCCGCTTCCATCATGGGCGTCTTCGTCGTCGGTTGCCTGGTCGTCACCATGGGTGGCACCCAGATCAACCTCCAGATCCCCAACGGCACCACCCGTGGCCTTGCCCCTACTACCGTGATCGTCTCCGAGAAGGAGGCCGAGAACTTCACCGGTATGGAGGGCATCGATACCGAGACCGCTGAGGCCGGTACCATCGCCATGACCGATGAGGACGGCAACGCCCTCACCGCCGTCGATGCCGACGGCAATGAGGTCAAGTGCGGCGTCGCCGATCTGGGCAACGGCATGGAGTCCGTGACCTACGCTACCGTCACCGAGGATCCGGTCAACTTCTCTGTTGCCGACACCCTCAACACCATCGTCCCGAAGCTCGTCCCGCTTATGCTTACGCTGCTGCTTTACTACATGTTCGCTAAGCACAGCTGGACCCCGACCAAGGGCATTCTGCTGCTCTTCGTCCTCGGCATCCTGGGCGCTGGCCCGCTTGGTCTCTGGCCGAGCATCTGGTAAGGCTCTAGCTTGAGGGGTGTGTCCCTACGCGGCTCACACCCCGACCCCTTAAGCCATGTGTATGTTAAAAGCCGCGTGCTCGAAAGAGCGCGCGGCTTTTGTTTTCTTGTTGATTCGGGTGTGGCAGACAGATAATGCTAAACACCCAAGGTAGTAGCCGAGTTTGAGAAAATGGGAGGATAGGATGGCGATCGGAGCTCGTAAGCAACCGCTGTACGATCAGCTGGTCGATATTCTGACCGAAAAGATCGACCATGAATATCGCGCCGGTGACATGATTCCTTCCGAGCGCGAACTGTCGGAGCGCTATGGTCTCTCGCGCACTACGGTACGCCTGGCTCTGCAGGAACTGGAGCGTTTAGGATTGGTGGTTCGGCAGCACGGTCGCGGTACCTTTGTGACCGACCGTTCGGCAAAGGCAACCAATCTTATGCAGTCCTACAGCTTTACCGAGCAGATGCGCGCGATGGGTCGCGACCCCGAGACCACGATTCTCGAGTTTTGCGAGATGGAGGCCGATAAGAATCTGGCCGAGCATATGGGATTGCGTATCGGCGATCGCATTTTTAAGCTCAAGCGCCTTCGTTCTGCCGACAACATGCCCATGATGGTCGAACGCAGCTATCTACCGGTTCGTCAATTTCTGTCCCTAAAGCGACCGCTACTGGAGCGTAAGCCGCTTTACGATGTGATTGAGCAAGACTTTCAGCAAAAGATACGCGTGGCCGAAGAGGAGTTCTATGCGAGCATAGCCCGTCCCACCGACGCTCACCTTTTTGGAATTGTCGAGGGCTCGCCTGTGCTCGATTTGGTCAGGACTACGTATAACGAGTCAAACGAGGTTGTTGAGTATACACTCTCGGTTGCTCGTGCCGATCAGTTTAAATACAAGGTTTACCACCAGCGTAGCGACTAGTGTTCGCATCGTTTCCATATGATGATTCTTTGCATTTAACTGGTTACTACCAGATAACCAACTGAAGTGTATAATTGCACGTCAGAGGATTACTTCTAGAGAGAGGTATTAAAAATGTTCGAGAAGAGTGTCGAGGAGCTCACCGAGCTCGGCGCCCAGATCACCACGGCCGAGATTGCTCAGCAGCCCGAGCTTTGGCGTGATACGCTCAACATCTATCGCGAGAACAAGGAGGCCATCGAGGCCTTCCTGGCCGAGGCTCGCGCTATGGGCGAGGGCCGTCTGTCCGTTGTCTTTACCGGTGCCGGTACGTCCGACTACGTTGGCGATACCTGCGCCCCGTACCTGCGTCACGCTGGCAACACTGATCTCTACGACTTTAAGCCCATCGCCACGACCGACATCGTGAGCGCCCCGCGCGACTTCCTGCGCGCCGAGGATCCCACGCTCGTGGTTTCCTTTGCCCGCTCTGGCAACAGCCCCGAGAGCCTTGCTGCCGTTGCCGTTGCTAAGGAGCTCGTCCACAACGTCAAGTTCCTCAACATCACCTGCGCTCCCGAGGGCAAGCTCGCCGTCGAGTCTGCCGATGATCCCAATGCGCTGACGCTGCTCATCCCGCGCGCCAACGACAAGGGCTTCGCCATGACCGGTTCTTATTCCTGCATGACCCTGCTCTCCACCCTTATTTTCGACACTGCCTCTGACGAGCAGAAGGCCGAGTGGGTCGAGACCATCGCCAAGATGGGCGAGGAGGTCATCTCCCGTGAGCCCGAGATCGCCGATTACCTGGCTGGCGACTTCAACCGCGTGACCTACTTGGGTTCTGGCTCCTTCGGTGGCCTTGCCCAGGAGAGCCAGCTCAAGATCCTCGAGCTCGCTCACGGTCTGGTCGCTACTTCCTACGACACCTCCATGGGCTATCGTCATGGACCTAAGTCCTTCGTCGACGATAAGACGCTCGTCTTCGTGTTCGTCAATAACGACGCCTACACCCGTCAGTACGACATCGACATCCTCAACGAGATCGGTGGCGACGAGATCGCTCAGCACACCATCGCCGTTCAGCAGGAAGGTGCCACCGTCTACGAGGGCGAGTCCTTCACCTTTAAGGGCTACGAGGCACTTCCCGAGGGCTACCTTGCTCTGCCGTTCGTGATGTTTGCCCAGGCTATCAGCCTGCTCAACTCCGTGCGCGTGGGCAACACGCCCGACACGCCGAGCCCCACTGGCACGGTCAACCGCGTGGTTAAGGGCGTGACGATTCACCCCTTCACCGCTTAATCGCGTCCCCCTGTAAGGGCGTCCGTCCGCTCATAACGGCGGGCGGGCGCTTTTTGTTTTACGTGAGCTGGGTATAAGCATCACCACAGTCAACTGCTTTAGAAGCGAGGAGTGCATATGAGCACGTACGCAATTAAGGCTGACAAGTTCTTCTTGCCGGCAGGCCCGCAACTGGGCGGCTATCTTATGGTCGAGGATGGCGTCTTTGGCGCCTGGCAGGCCGACGAGCCCTCTTGCGAGATTAAGGACTACACGGGATCGTGGATCGCACCGGGTATGGTCGATACTCACATCCATGGCTTCTACAACCACTCAACTACCGATAACGATCCCGAGGGCATCGATATCAGCTCGACCGAGCTCGCCCGTCGCGGTACCACCAGCTGGCTGCCCACGACGTTCACCGATGGCGTCGAGCAGATCAAGGACGCCTGCGCCGCCATCGCTCAGGCGGACGAGGGTCGCGGCCCCGACTTCTGCGGTGCCCGCATTCAGGGCATCTACCTGGAGGGCCCCTTCTTTACCATGAAGCACGTGGGCGCGCAGAACCCCGCTTACCTCATCGATCCCTCCGAGGAGGTCTTCGATCAGTGGCAGGAGGCTGCGGGTGGTCGCATCGTTAAGAGCGCCATGGCGGCCGAGCGCGACGGTGCCGCTGCTTATGCGGCTGCTCTGAACGCCAAGGGTGTGGTGACCAGCATCGGTCACTCCGACGCCACCTACGATGAGTGCATCGCCGCCATCAACGCCGGTGCCAGCTGCTTTACGCATACCTATAACGGTCAGCGCGGGCTGCATCACCGTGAGCCCGGTGTCGTGGGCGCTGCCATGTCCACGCCCGAGACCTACGCCGAGATCATCTGTGACGGCAAGCACGTTAACCCTGCCGCCATCAAGGCGCTGCTGCAGGCAAAGGGCTGGCAACACACGGTGCTCATCACTGACTGCCTGGGCTGCGGCGGCATGCCCGAGGGCAGCTACACCAGTGGTGGCATGGACGTCATCATGAAGGACAACCTGTGCTGGCTCGCCGACGGCAAGAGCATTGCTGGCTCGGTGCTCACGCTTGCCCAGGGCGTCAAGAACATCGTCGACTGGGGCATCGCCAGCGCCGATATCGCCATTCGTATGGCAACCGAGGTGCCGGCACGCTCCGCGCACATCGAGGATAAGTGCGGCAGCATCATGCCGGGTCGCGACGCCGACTTTGTCGTGTTCGACCATGAGCTTACCCTCGTCGAGACGTATGTTGGCGGCCAGAGCGTCGGCAACGCCTTTACCGAGTAACGATAGAAAAAGACGGCGGGCCCGAATCTGCTCGGACCCGCCGTATGGGTTAAACGCTCAAAAGCACCTTCACAGTTACAGCTTGTTAGCGATCTTCTTTGCCGTGCGCTTGACGCCGGCCACCAGGCCTCCTGCAGGATGCTCCTTCTCGTATGCTAGACGCTTCTCGCGCTTGGCGTACTCTTCGACGATGATATCGCCATATTCGTCTTCGATCTTATCGAAGAAGTCGACGGCGCCCTTAATTTCCTCAGCGGTTGGGTGTCCCTTTTGGACACCGCCGGCGAGTTTGAAAGGCCCCCACGTATCAAAGCCGGGGCAGCCGTAGACACCCATAAAGATGGCCTGCCTCATGCGGCAGATGCCATCGATATCCTTGCCGTACCACTTGTTTTTGCCACCGTAGGTCATAAGGCCAAACACCTTGTCCTGCGGCTGCAGCACGTTCGTGAGCACTCGTGCCATGTCCTTGTCGATCTCGGAGTAATAGATGCCCGTGGCGACGCCAATCAGATGGTATTCGTGCAGGTCGGGGTACTCGTTTTTGCCAAGCGCCTTGACGTCGAGGGTATCGATCTCGGGGTGTGCCTCGACGATGGCGTCCACGAGCTTTTTCGTATTGCCGTGATGGCGCGAGGCGTAGAGGATGATGGTTCGCATAAGAAGGCCTTTCAGCTGTAATTGCATCAATGTCTGTATGGTACCCCGTTACATGGCTGGGATACCGGACGCATCGATGAACGTGCGGGTTTGTCCTTTGGTTAGGGCCGAGACGGGTACTTGCGAGCAAAAAGCAGTTGTTCGAAAGGATGGGCAATGGAATACGCTCTCTCCAACGATTCGATTTCTATTAAGGTGTCCACGGCTGGTGGTTCGTTTACCTCGATCGAGGCCGGAGGTCGCGAGTATCTGTGGCAGGGCGATCCCGCCGTGTGGTCCGGCCAGGCACCGATTTGCTTCCCGATTTGCGGAGGCTTGCGCGATAACAACGCCATGACGTTTGCCGGGCATCATGTAAAGCTCGCTCGCCATGGGTTTGCGCGCAAACAGGAGTGGAAGCTGCTGAGCCAGAGCGAGAGCGAGCTGGCGATGTGCCTGGCTTCGGAGGATAACGCCGCGCTGCTGAGCGATTATCCGTATCCGTTTAAGCTTGTCGCCCGCTATACGCTCGAGGACGCTGCCGTGCGCGTTTCCTACGAGGTCACCAACGAGGGCACCGAGGACATGCCGTTCTTTATCGGCGGTCATCCCGGCTTTAGGTGTCCGCTCGATGAGGGCGAGGCCTATACGGACTACGAGTTGCGCTTTGAGAAAGACGAGGCTGCGGAGCTCTGCACCGCCGTTCCCTCGACTGGATTGATTGACGTGGCAAACCGCTCCAAGAACCCCATGGTGGGAAAGACGCTGCCCCTGTCGCACGATCTCTTCGATTTTGCGGAGACCATCTTTGACGTGCTCGAGAGCCGTCAGGTCACGCTTTCCAAAAAGGGCGAGGACAAGGGCGTCCGCCTGAGCTTTGAGGGCTTCCCATATCTCATTGTGTGGAGCAAGCCCGAGGGCGATTTTGTGGCGGTTGAGCCTTGGGGCGGTCTCTCGACCTGCTCCGATGAGGACGACGTGCTTGAGCATAAGCGCGGCTGCCTTGTCGCCAAGCCCAAGGAGACCGTCGTTCGCTCGTTCACGATTGAGATTCTGTAATTCCGTTTTGCCGACTCGTATCGCGAGGCACAAGGAGCCTGCGAGATAAGGAGCTAAAAATGATCCTCACCGTTACGATGAACCCGTCTGTCGATACGCGCTATCAGCTCGATGAGCTCATTATCGACGACGTTAACCGTGTGACGCCCGAAAAGACCGCTGGCGGCAAGGGCCTCAACGTGGCCCGTGTGCTGGGCCAGCTGGGCGACGACGTTGTGGCAACCGGTCTGCTCGGCGGCCACATGGGCGCCTACATGGCTGAGCTCATGGACGCCAACGGTATTAACAACGACTTTGTGCCCATCAAGGGCGAGACTCGAATTTGCCTCAACATTCTCCACGCCGGCAACCAGACCGAGCTGCTCGAGAGCGGCCCGACAATTGCCCCCGAGGAGCTCGATGCCTTTACCGCCAAGTTTACCGAGCTTGCAGGTAAGGCCGACGTCGTCACCATCTCGGGTTCGCTGCCCCGCGGCGTCGAGGCGGACTACTACGCCAAGATCACGGGCATTGCCGAGAACGCCGGAGCCAAGGTGCTGCTCGATACCTCGGGTGCCTCGCTCGAGGCTGCGCTCAAGTCCGAGGTTAAGCCCGAGCTGGTCAAGCCTAACCTGACCGAGATCAACGGCCTTCTGGGCACGAGCTTTACCACCGACGATGTGGACGAGCTCCGCGCCGCGCTCGCTTCTGACGCCCGCTTCTCCGATATCCCCTGGGTCGTCGTGTCCATGGGCGCTGCCGGCTCCGTTGGCTTCCACAATGGCCGTGCGTTCCGCGCAAAGACGCCCGATATCCCTGCCGTTAACGCAACGGGCTCTGGTGACTCCACTATCGCAGGCTTCGCGCATGCCATCGCTGCTGGCGCAGACGACGAGACGGTGCTGCGAACCGCCAACACTTGCGGCAAGCTCAACGCCATGGATCCCATGACTGGCCATCTGGTCATGGACCGTTGGGACGAGGTCTACAACGGCGTTGTCGTGACCGAGCTGTAAGAGCTTGGGCGTCGGCCCCGGCATCGATTGCTAGCTCATGTCGACGACAAGTGCGATAGCATTATGTCGGGGCGCGACGCCGACGTTGTCGTGTTCAATCCCGACCTTACCCTGGTCGAGGCGTATGTGGGTGGCAACAGCGTCGGTAACGCGTTTGCCGAGTAGCCGCCAAAGAAGCGATCCGAGAGGGGATTTAGATGATTTACGGTGCATTGGGCGATATCGAGGAGTACCGCGGAATGCTCAAGGGCCTCGACGTGCTGATTGACTGGCTCGAGGAGAACGACCCGGCGGAGCTCGAGGTCGGCAGCCATCCGATTCTGGGCGACAAGGTCTTTGCGAACGTCATGGCTCCCACGACGCGTCCCGAGGCCGAGGCTCACTACGAGACGCATCAGCGCTATCACGACCTGCAGATCGACATTGAGGGTCGCGAGGCCTTTAAGGTTGCCACGGGCAGCCTGACGCTGGTCCAGGAGTTTGACGAGAAGGACGACTACGACCTGGTCGATTCAGACGCCTCGATTGCCGGCGATCTTGCCGACGACAAGTTCGCGCTGTTCGTTGCCGGCGAGCCTCACATGCCCACGCTCGAGTTCCCGGGCGATGGCGCACAGCCGGTCAAGAAGATCTGCTTTAAGCTACTTGCAGATGCTTACTGGGAGGAGTAACGCGCTGCTCGGCTGAGCTGTTCGTATGCAGGCGGATTCCATTGAGGAGCGCGCTTGAGCCCCGTTAATCGCGGTTCCCTTGGGGATTGCGGTTGGCGGGGCTTTCTGTTTTTGAGTAGGGGAGTTGAGGCCGTTACGATACGTGGATTGGCACGCACGCACTCAAAATCGGTAACAAAAAAGCCGCCCGAAGGCGGCTATCTTGTGCAATGGAGCCAGCGACCGGGCTCGAACCGGTGACCCCCGCTTTACGAGAGCGGTGCTCTACCAACTGAGCTACGCTGGCGGCCATGTGATGACGCAACTGAGGCGTCAACGGCTGTCTATGATACGGGACATCGCACATCCGCGCAAGGGTTCTGACGGCTTTTCTCACTTTAAATGCACTAATATTGGAGACGTGATGTCTTGCTCTTACGGGTCTCAAAGAGAATGGGGCAGCGATGGCTCAACCCAAGATCCTTCTCACGCGTATCGATGACCGGTTTATTTACGGGCAAGACGTTGAGCTGTGGAATGAGGCGACTGGTTCCAACCTTGTCCTGATCGTCAACGATGAGATCGCGGCGGATTCGCGCAAGTGGGCCCCTATGAGGGTGGCGACACCCGAGGGTGTCTGGACGCGGTTTTTCTCGGTGCAAAGGACTGTCGACATCATTCATACCGCGACGCCGCGCCAATGGATTCTCATCATGGTGGCGTCGCCCACGGATGCGCTCGCACTGGTTAAGGGTGGTGTGCCGATCACCAAGATCAGCATTGGCCATATGCAGGCAGGGGAGGGCAAACGCTCTGTAACGCCCGCAGTCGCCGTAGACAACGCAGATGTCGCAGCCCTCAAAGAGCTGCAGGCGCTCGGCATAGAGCTAGAAATCCGCTATCTCCCCAGCTCCAATCCCGACCCCATCCAACTAGTCATTTAAGAACGTCCCCAATGACTAGGTAGCAAAGCGCCCGTCGGCGGTGTGCCGGCGGGCGTTGCTGTGCGATATGTCGCGTTGTGGGCCTAGTGCCTCATAAAGTGGTATTCGATCACATTGCTGTAGGGATGACCGGGGCCCACGATGCCCTGGGGGAACAGCGCATGGTGCGGCGTGTCAGGATACATTTCGGCCTCGAGGGCAAAGCCGGCGCCCCAACCGTAGTTGGCATCGTCTTTGGCGTGTTCGTCGCCCAGCCAGTTGCCGGTGTAGAGCTGCACGCCCGGGGCAGTGGTGTAATAGTCCAGCTCACGGCCGGTCCACATCTCCTCGACGTGCATCGCGCGGCGCAGATTACGGCCGTACTGATAGCCATCGATGCACAGGCAGTGGTCGTAGCCACGGGCCTGCTTAATCTGCGGGTCGTCGGCTTCCATGCCGGGCGCGACGGGGCGCAGCTCACGGAAGTCAAACGGCGTGCCCTCGACCGGAGCGATCTCTCCGGTGGGGATATTCTGCTCGTTGATGGGCAGGTAGTGGGCAGCGTTAGCAACAAAGAAGTGCTCACAGTCCATGCCGGCGTTGTGACCGGCAAGGTTAAAGTACGTGTGGTTGGTCATGGACACGTACGTGGCGCGGTCGCTCTCACAGCCATATTCGATACGGAAGCAGCCGGTGCGCGTCACGGTAAACACGGCCGTAAAGGTGCGGTTGCCGGGAAGGCCCAGCTCACCGTCCTCAAGCGAGGTGGTCATGCGCACGGCATTGTGGACCTCGTCGAGCTCAACGTCCCATACGCGCTTGTGCAGACCATGCTCAAGATCGCTGTGCAGGTTGTTGGTGCCCTCGTTGGCGGGCATATGCCAGTCCGTGCCGGCGATGGTGATCGTGGCACCTGCAGTGCGGTTGGCCACAGGTCCGATGGTCGCGCCAAAGCAGGCGGGGTTGTCAAAGTAATCCTCGAGCTTATCGAAGCCCAGCACCACATCGCGCGCGTTGCCGGGGATGTCGGGCACGTCGATGCCCAACACGGTGGCGCCATAGTCCATAATGCGAACGCAGATCTCGGGCCCGTTGAGGGTGTAACAATGAACGGGGGTACCGCACGGCGCGGTGCCGAAAAGCTCGGAAGTGATCATTTGGTTCCTAACATCGAGGTATTTCGGACAAACTGTAGCGCGAACAGGCGAGATTATCACTACACCCCACTAAAGCAGGGGGTATTTTTCTCAAAAAAGTGATGATTGGAGCTGTGCGGGCGTTCATTTCTGACGCGCGCGAGTCTGATACAATTTGTTCGTTATTGTTTGAATTGACGTGAGCGTGGAACAGCGAGGACTCATCGTGATTAAAGCGGAGCGACAGGATAAGGTTCGGCAGCTGCTCGAGGAACAGGGAACGGTCTCGGTCAAGGAGATTTCGGATGCGTTAGGTGTCTCGGATATGACGATCCGCCGTGACCTTGAGGAGCTTGCGAGCCTGGGCGAGATCGAGCGCGTGCACGGCGGAGCCCGCAGTGCGCAGGGCCGTCCACACGCTATGCTGCGCCATGAGTATTCGCACAGCGAAAAGCGCACGAAGCATGCCGAGGAAAAGTTGCAGATTGCGCGCCGTTCTGTGGAGCTTATCGAGGAAGGCTCGACCATCTTTTTGGGCACGGGCACCACGGTTGAGCAGATGGCCTCGATGCTGCCGGCGTTTCGCCTGCGCATTGTGACCAATTCGCTTTCGGTGTTTAACCTGCTCGAGGCGCGCGAAGAGTGCGACCTGTGCCTGGTGGGCGGCATGTACCGTCGCCGCACCGCCGCTTTTGTGGGACCAACGGCCGAGGATACCCTGCGTGCGCTGGGCATCGACGCGGCGTTTATCGGTGCCAACGGCATTCTGGACGGCGACGTGTCTACATCCAATATGGAAGAGGGCCGCATCCAGCAGCTCGCCTTTAGCAAGGCCGACTCGCGCTATCTGATCGCCGACTCCAGCAAGATCGGCAAGCGCGACTTCTACACCTTCTGCCGCCTGGACAATTTGGACGCCGTGGTGTGCGAGCCGGGCATCGCCGCCGAGGATCGTGCCGCCATCGAGGAACACACGCAGGTTATTTGCTAGTTATCGCTACGGGATTGCCAACGGGTGATGCGGGAGGACTTTTGCCTCCTGTCATTGTGGAAACCAGCGCGTCAGCGCTACGCGATATGACGCGCAAATAAGGACTCCACTATCAAATCGTCTCAACCTGTAACAGGTAGGGGTGAAACTACCAACCAGATGTTACAGATTGAGACAATTCGGCGGGGCCTACCTTGTTTGTCTCGATCTGTAACGGTTAGGACTTAAAAACTCGGCTACGTGTTACAGATCGAGACAAAAGAAAAAGAACATTAGGACTTGAAAATAAAGTTTTGATAAGGGATTCGCCCAGTTAAGACGGTGCGGCAGACAATTGAGATTAGTTTGCCTCCGGAGTCGTAAGCATAATGAGTCAGTTCGATGACCGGAAGTTTTGCAACACCATAATTACTGGCTTCGGAATCGCTAAGCTGACGTGCTCTATAGCTTTCCCTAACAGATTGGATAGACTTGGACAAGTCGTCCATGATTCTGCTAAATGCCTGAAAATCTAACTGGTTATTCGGAACGCGCGACTTTGAAATGAAGAACGTATCAGCGCCTATGAAGCTGCCTTCAAGTTCGTAGGTCAATTCAAGACGCTGAATTTTGTCGCGACTTTGACATCCAAATTGTTGGAGCATCATTACGGAAATTGGACGACCTGATGTGAGGCCGCCGAAATGTTTGGTAATGGCATCTGGATCAACGCCATCGCAATGGCTTGCAAAGTCAAAGTCTAAAAGTGAATTGAGCTCGCTAACGCGTTTCGGTGCAACAAACGACCCCTTACCTTGGATTCGATAGATACTTCCACGACGCTCCAGCTCACTCATGGCAAGTCGGACGGTTGTTCTGCTTACGGCGTATTCGTCGCAGAGTTCCATTTCTGTTGGAAGTTTATCGTCTGCTTGATATTCATCGACGATCTGCTTGAGCAGCGCGTCGGTGAGCTGTAAATAGAGTGGCCGTTTTTCGTGTGTATCGAGCATTAGAGCCTCAGTTTGCATGTTGGTTATACTTGATAGTTGCCTCAGTCGGGATGTAACGTGGGCAAGGTAACCTTAACGTATCACAGAGCGGCTCAGCATGACGATCTGATGCCTGTATCCACGAAGGGCTTGTCCGAGCGTGAAGATATTCTGGGGCAGGCAAATACCGTTCATGGAGTCCCCGATATGTTGGAGGTCAGCGCCGGCTGCTTTTGCTGCAAGGCCTATTTTCTTAATGGTCTCGCTGTCGCAGGAGTCTTGACTCGTCCCGTTCGCCGCCATGACGAGAACCTTCTCTTCAATTGACTTGCCTACGTTGTGGGATCGTACAAAGTCTACGATGGCGCGCAGGTCTGCTTCTTGGAAGCAAGGGACGGTGTAGGGGGCTGGCACGAGAAGGATATCGACGCCGAGGTCAACAAACTTGCGCGCAATTTCGAGCGTCATGACAGGTTCCGCAACGCCCGCTCCATGCATTTTTCCGGCTATGACCAGGCCATTGAAATGCTCTTTGGAGAGTTTAATCGAATGGGCGATTGCATCGTTGGAGACGCCGGTTCCAGGGTTGCCCGTCAGGCAGATAAAATCAAATCCGAGTTCGTTAGCCTTTTCTAAGGTCTTGGGAGAGACGCGACGACCCATGGGGATTTCCGTTCGGGATTCAGACATCTCTGCCTCGTTATCAACTGGCTCCAGATTGACGCCAATGGGCCTTCCGCATGCTCGCTTCACCCAAGTGACCGGGTTTTCATTGAGATCATCTGGAATACCGGCAATAACTGGATCGAACACATCGAGCGCGTTAAACAGAAGCAGGTCGGCACCTGCGGCACGTTCGATTTCTGCATTAGTAACGCCGCCGAGAAATTGGGAAGAGGGTACGTTTTCCGCCATGATGGTACGTCCCTCGGAAGCCAGAATTGCCTGTTTTAGATCCATGGGTGACGTGGCGGCAAAATCGGATGCGGACATGTTCAGTAATCGTTTGGGCATTGTTACTTCCTTTGACTAGAACGACAGGCTTGTGACATTGTCTCTAATATTGTTACAACAATATATTCAATATGTTATATCCAATCGGTGAACGGTTGCAAACTTATTGTACTGCTCGGAAAAAATAGCCTTTAGCTGGGAAAACATTATATTAATCAACTACCGTTCACCGAATAAGTATTTGAATTCTTGACATATCGACAAAGCGGAAAAAGATTTGGTTATGATAAATCGCGCAAATGATATTACATTTCGCACAAGAACGTATTCACTTACATAAGTGGATACAAACGGGGACGACGACGGTTGAGTCCGGATAAATCGTTGTGTGCCCGGGAATCATGAAAGGATGTGTTATGGACGCTATCGTCAAATTCCTTGAAAAACACCAGCCCCTCTTCGACAAAATCTCGAGGAACATTTATCTGGTGGCGATTAAGGATGGCTTTCTCTCGAATATGCCAATTGTGCTGTTCTCGAGCCTGTTCCTTCTTCTTTCGACGCTCCCTGGCTATGTAGGCATCACGCTTCCGTCTGAGGTGCTGGATTTCTTCAATAAAATCTATGCATATACCATGGGACTTCTTGGCATTATGGTGGCCGGCACCACGGCGAGCTCACTTGCCATGTCGATGAACCGTCGCATGCCTTCGGGTAAATCTCTCAACCCCACCTCGTGCATGGTTTGTGCCATGTGCGGCATGCTCTTGCTGTCGGTGACGAACGATGTTGTCTCGATTGGCGGAGCAGATACATCTGTTTTTGAAACCGGCTATATGGGAACCAAGGGTTTTCTCGCTGCGTTCGTAGCCGCATTCTTGACCGTTAATATCTATAAGGTGTGCATTAGCCATAATGTGACGATCAAGCTCCCCAAAGAGGTCCCTGGCTCTATTGCGCAGAGTTTTCGCGATATCTTTGCATTTGGGTTTTCGATCCTTGCGTGCGCTTTTATCGATCTTGCGAGCCGCAAGCTGCTTGCTGTGCCGTTCGCCAATTTGGTATCCGCTCTCATCTCGCCGCTGTTCTCCGCGGTTGACACCTATCCTGGCATGGCGCTTATCGAAGGCGCGGTCGCACTTTTCCAATTTATGGGTATCCACGGTGCTTCGGTTGTCATGAGTCCGATCAATGCTGCGCTCTACGGCAATACCGTTACCAATCTTGAGGTTTTCCAAGCAGGTGGACACCCGTCAATTGCTCTCACGCAGGACTTTACAAGCTTCATCGGCGGTCTGGGCGGTTCTGGCTGCACGTTCATCGTTCCTATTATCCTGATCATGTTTATGCGCTCCAAGCAGCTTAAAGCCATGGGCAAGGCATCGATTATCCCGGTGATTTTTGGAGTTAACGAGCCCGTTATCTTCGGTATGCCGATTGTTCTCAATCCCTATATGTTCGTGCCCTTCCTAGTGGCTCCTATGGTCAACGCCATTATCGGTAAATTTTTCATTGACGTCATTGGAATGAACGCCCCCATGTATACCATGCCGTGGGCGCTTCCCGGCCCAATCGGTGCATTCCTCACCACGGGTCTCGATCTGCGTTCTCTCGTATTGATGGCAGTGCTGTTGGTCGTTGACTTTGTGATTTACTATCCGTTCTGCAAGGCGTATGACCATCAGCTTTGTTTGGAAGAGTCTGCAAAGGAGACTGCAGGAACCTCGGATGCAGATGCTATTGCCGCACAGGAAAATGTCGCAAAAGCTCTCGAGGCGGTAAAGGACAAGGCGGAGCAGATCCGCGTGCTTGTGCTTTGCCAGGGTGCCGGCACTTCGACTCTCTTGGCAAATGCTCTTCGCGAAGGTGCCGCTGCTAAGGGTATCGATCTGGTTTCTCAGTCCGGTGCGTACGGAAGCCACTATGAGACGATGGATCAGTACAACGTGATTGTTCTGGCACCCCAGGCACGCATGTACTATGACGCTATGAAGGCCGATACCGATCGCCTTGGAATTAAACTGCTCACCACAAGGGGCAAGGAGTATATCGACCTTACCAACGATCCCGAAGGCGCAATTGACTGGATCGTTCAGGAGCTGGCCAAATAGTGGATGCACTCCGTCGTTGATTCGTCGGTGTATAGTACGGCCCCGCAGCTTATTGAGCTGCGGGGCCGTATTTCGTTGAGTATCAAGTTGAGACAATGAGCGCAACCGACGTGAGATCGCATTGGCGCTCTCCGAGTCACCGACAAGCTGACTTCCATCTATGTGACCAATTCGCTCTCGGTGTTTAACCTGCTCGAGACGCGCGAAGACTGCGACCTGTGCCTGGTAGGCGGCATGTACCGTCGCCGCACCGCCGCCTTTGTGGGACCCACGGCCGAGGATACCCTGCGTGCGCTGGGCATTGACGCGGCGTTTATCGGTGCCAACGGCATCTTGGACGGTGACGTATCTACGTCCAATATGGACGAGGGCCGCATCCAGCAGCTCGCCTTTAGCAAGGCCGATACGCGCTACCTCATCGCCGACTCCAGCAAGATCGGCGGGCGATACTTCTGCCCCCCCTGCCGGCGCAGGGGTACCGCTTTAAAATGACGCGTAAATGACTTTGGGCAACAAGGATGAGGCTAATCTGAGATATGACTAGACTCCGTATTTCGTCTTTATGTCCATTGAGAATGAATCGTAGTCTTCATAGAGCCCTTCTCTGCTTTCATCCTCGGCGTGGTTTACACGTTCAAGGAGTTTATCCTTTGGAGCCTCTTTTGTTATTGCAGCCTCGCCATCGGGTATTGTGGCTTGTAAGAATAGTTCTAGAGCATGGGCGTCTTTGAGTATGTAGCCCGTCGAACGACCCGCTCCTGTTTTTTCGATTGCGCTGCAACTAACAAGCTGACCGAGGGTTCGTTTAACGGTTACCTCGCTGATATCGGGGCAGTTGGACCGGATGTCGGATTTCTTAATGACGCCGGGTCTCTGTTGAAATAGAACAGCGATGCGCGCTTGCTTCGACATGGGACGAGTGCTTGATTCAATTAAGGTACGCTGCTCGAGCTGTCGGTAGGCGGCCAGGGTTGTTCCGAGCATGAAACGGATAAAGGGTACTTCGGTGTTTTGATTTTCATTCCATCTAGTGGAGCTTGCAGCGAGGGCGTTGTAGTAAAGCGCTTTGTTGTCTTCAATAAGTCGCTCGATGCTGATGTAACGCGCAACGTCGTATCCAGTCTTTTCGAGCAGCAGCGTTGTAAGGAGCCGACTCATCCTGCCATTGCCATCGTTGAAGGGATGAATGCTAACAAAATCGAAGATAAAGCGGAGCGATATAAGGAGGGGATCGCAAACTTGGCGAGATAAAGCATCGTTGAGGGACTGGCAGGCTTCTTTAATAAGTCCCGGGGTTGCTAGAGCCGAAGGGGGCCTAAAGCGCACAAATCGATTACCTTGATCGTCAATGGAGACGATTTCGTTATCGCCATCTTTCCAATGGCCTCCATACGAGATTGCCGTGTGCGCCATGAGGTCACGATGCAACTGCAGAATGACCGATGGCGTTACGGGAATGGAATCGTGTTGCTCGTGAATAAGCGACAGCACATCTCGGTATCCAGCGATTTCTTCCTCTGCGCGGGAGCTTGGCTTGGCGGAATACGCCATGATCGCTTTGAGTCTTTTTTGGGTGGTAACAATTCCTTCAAGTCCGTTGGAGGATCGGGTGCTTTGGATCTTAGCCTCCTCCATTAGGGACGATAGAAGCTCGGGTTTGACTTGACTCAGAGCAAGCTGACGGCCTTTATGCTCGCGTATCGAGAGGAGGAGGTTGGTGATTGGAGTTGCTTCGAGTTCCGCTGGGACTGTGGTGTAATCGAACTGGCGCATGCGGCTCCTTTCGGTATCACGAACATACTTTCGATATCATAATATCATTAAATGATACCGAAAGTATGTTCGTGATACCGAAAACTGGAAACCATGGTTCATATCTGCTTGGAAAGTTCGGATTTGACTATCTTATTGTCTTGATCTGTAACAGGTAGACGGTCGAAAGTGGGCTACGTGTTACAGATTGAGATCTTTCAGCCCTGGTCGCCCGTTCGTCTAAATCTATAACAGTTAGGATTGAAAATCCCTGCTAGATGTTACAGATCGAGATAAACGGTCCGCACGGGCTCACCAAAAACAAAAAGACCGCATGCGAACCCGTGGAGGGATTCGCATGCGGCCGACAGGGGGTATGCGGCAAAAGTTAGGCCATAAGCAGGCCGGTCTCCGCGACGTTCTTGTACCAGTACGCGCTCGCCTTGGGATAGCGCTTCTGGGTCTCAAAGTCGATGTAGAACAGGCCATAACGCTTGTTGTAGCCGTTGGTCCAGGAGAACTGGTCCTGCAGCGACCACACAAAGTAACCGTCGACGTTTACGCCGCCGTCGATTGCCTTGAGGATCCACGCGAGATGCTGACGCATGTAGTCGATACGAGGGGCGTCATCGATAAAGCCATCCTCGAAGTCGTCCTTATAGCCCATGCCGTTCTCGGTGATGTAGATCTTCTTGTAGTTGGGGTAATCGTTCTTAATGCGGAGCAGCAGGTCGTACAGGCCCTCGGGATAGATGATCCAGTCCCAATCGGTGGTGGGTACGCCTTCGCGCACGCACGACTCGCCCACGCCCTTGAGGAACCAGCGCGAGGAGCCCTTGTCGCCGGTGCCATTGTGGTTGATGTCGTTTTCGCCCTCGGCGGCACGCAGGAACTGGCACTTGTACGTGTTGACGCCCAAGCAATCGTTGTAGGGGAGCGCGGCGGTCAGCGCGGCGATGTCCTCGTCGCGGACGTCGAGCTCGCCGCCGGCGATATGGGCAAGCTTGGTTGCGGCTTCCATGGTGTCGGCTGCATAGTGGCCACGGAAGGTGGCGTCGAGTACCCAGCGGTTGTTGATGACGTCGGCCATGCGAGCTGCCTCGCAGTCGGCAGCGCTGTTGGGATCGAGGGGATACTTGGGCTCCAGGTTCTGAACAATGCCGATCTCGCCCTCAAAGCCGCCCTCATGGAAGGCGACGACAGCCTTGGCGTGGGCCACCATCATGTTGTGCATGAGCTGGAAGGCCTTGTCCAGGCGGTACTTCTCGCCGTGCGGCCAGTTGCCGACGATAAAGCTGCCCTCGGCGGTTGCGGGAATCTCGTTAAACGTGAACCAGTGCTTGACCTCGGTGAACTCGGCAAAGCAGAACTTGGCGTACTCGACAAAGGCGTCGATCGTCGTGCGCGTCAGGAATCCCTCGCCGCCGTTCTGGTAAAAGGCCTCGGGCGTATCGAAGTGATCGAGCGTGACATAGGGGATAACGCCAGCTTTGTTGCAGGTGGCGAAAAGCTCGTGATAGAAAGCGACGCCCTCGGGGTTAATCTCGCCGGTGCCACTGGGGAAGATACGGCTCCAAGCGATGGAGACACGGATACCGTTGATGCCAAAACGCTGGCACAGGTCGATATCGACCGGGTACTTGTTGTAGAAATCGCTTGCGGGATCGGGGGAGAAGCGACCCTGGGCTGCCAGGAAATCGTCCCAGGGCACTTTGCCCTTGCCGTGCGTACGGGTCTCGCCCTCAACCTGGTAAGCAGCGGTGGCGCCGCCAAAGACAAAGCCGTCGGGGAACTGCATGGGGTTGGTCATGAGTCATCCTTTCTGTGGGATACGAATAGGGAGAGGTGCCCGAACTGGGGATCCGGGCACCAACAGAGGGAGGAAACTAGTCGAGGTTCTCGCGGAGCCACTTAATGGCGCCGGCGGGGTCGCGAGTAAGGTCGATATATTCCTTACCGCGCGGGGCGAGCAGCTTAATGCCCAGGCGATCGGTGTCGGCCTTCATGTCGTTGTAGTAGCTACGAACCTGCGGGGCAAGCACGATAACGTCGTACTGATCCATGATGGCAGTGTGCTGACCATAGGCGCCTGCGGAGGAAGCGATGTTCTCTCCGGTCTGCGCGGCACCTTCCTTGATGGCGTTGGCAAGCATGGCAGAGGTGCCGGCACCGGCGCACAGGACGAGGACCTTCAGGCCGTCGACATCCTTCTTAGCGGATGCGTCGGCGGCAGGCTCGGGCTGATCGGCGACAGGCTTGCTTTCGGCGGCAGCGGCGGTCGTCTCGACGGAAGCGGTGGCCTGCTCGACAGCGGGCGCAGAGGCGTCGGCGGCGATGGCAGCGGCACCATTGGACTCGAGACCCAGCTCGGCGGCGCGCTCGGCCTCCTGGTCGCAGAGCAGCTTATCGTATGCCTTCAAGAACGGCAGGTAGATGATGGCGTCCAGTAAGATGATGATCGCGACAAATACCAGGGCGATAAGCTGGAAGTTCGTGGTGATGAAGATGCCGATGGGGGCGGGGGTGGCCCAAGGCACCACGAAGGAGAAGCCGTTCATGCCTACGTTATCGATAAAGAACTTGGCAACGCTCACGTTGACGCAGCCGGCGGCAACAAAGGGGATGAGCATGTAGGGGTTAAGGATCATCGGCGCGCCAAAGAGCAGCGGTTCGTTGACGGCAAAGGCAACAGGAACAATCGAGGCCTTACCGACGGCTTTGAGCTGCTTGGACTTCATAAAGAGAATCAGCAGAAGCGGCACGATGAAGGTGGCGCCGGTGCCGCCGAACTCACCTACGAGCGACATGTTAAAGGTGAGGGAGTGGGCGGGGTGGCCACCGGCCAGCAGAACCTGCAGGTTCTCGGCCTGGTTGGCAAGACGGATGGGGTCGATGCCCGGCTGGACGATCGAGGGGCCGTGGACGCCGATGAACCAGAAGAACGCGGTGGCTGCCTGGATAAGGATAAGGCCAGGATAGGTTTCTGCAGCGGTAAAGAGCGGGGAGAGCAGCTTGATGAGCAGCTCGGAGAACGGAACGCCCATGAGGTTGCGCACAACCACATCGATGATGCCGCAGATGATGACGGCGCCGCCAAAGGGGATGATGTCGCGGAAGTTCTGAGCGATGGCGCCCGGGACCTCCTTGGGCAGCTTAATGGTCAGATCGCGCGAGACGCAGAACTTATAAACCCACACGGTAATGAACGCGGCGATATAGGCCGAGAACAGACCGCGCGTGCCCATGCTGGTGCAATCGAAGACCGAAAGTTCGGAGCCGTTGAACTTGGTGGTGAACTGCGTGACTGCGAGCAGCAGCATGCTGCACTGGGCGGCCACCATGGTGGAACCGTCGTTGAGCACCTTGCCGGCGGGCATGCGACGGTTCATGGAAGCCGTGAAGTTCTTGGCGGTGGTGCCGGCAACCATGATGCCCATGACGCCCATGGTGAAGTTGTACAGCTTGTTGCACCAGTCGATGAGCGGCTGGGGCAGCGTGATGCCAACTACGCCGGGAAGGGTGGCGATCAGCAGAAAGATCGAAGAGGTAAGGACGATGGGCATGCACCCAAGGAATCCGTCTTTGATGGCCTGGAGGTAGATGTTTCTCGAGATCTTCTCAAAGAACGGTTGATGCTTTTCGAGCATCTTTACGATGGCGTCCATAGAGCTCCTTTGCTACTTGATGCGCGATGCATGTGGATGGAACTGGTCGTCGATGGATGGTCAGGACTGCCCGGAAACCTTCCTGCTTAAGGAAGGCATTGCGAAATGACAACGTTGTCATTTCGTTAATGACAACGTAAGACATATTTGGAAGAGCAACAAGGATTTACAGGTGAACGGTCGATATCGTCCGATAAACGGCTGATTTATCAGTCAGGCAGGTAGTGTATGCTAGAACGCAAAAAACGAGCGATAGAGAACCGAGTGGAGAAGCAGTGGCAACGATGGACAAGAAAAATGTCTCAATGAACGATGTGGCGATTGCCGCGGGTGTTTCTCTCAAGACGGTTTCGCGTGTGATCAACGAGCCCGATAGCGTGCGAGAGTCGACACGCGATAAGGTCCATGCGGCCATGGAGGCGCTTGGGTTCCGGGCGAATTTTGCCGCGCGTTCACTCAAGTTGGGCCGTTACGGGTGCATCGGCGTCGTGCTGTTTCACTTGTCGGGCGGCGCCGTGGACATGATTGACGGTATCGCCGATGCCGCCGAAGAGCGTGGATTTGCGCTTACGATGATCAAAAAGCGGGCGGGGGAGAAGATGACCCTTGCCGAAGCGGCGCGCAGGATGTCGCAGCTGCCTGTTGATGGCATGATCTTCAACCTGCGTCAGATGGTCGATGACTTTGATACCTTTGAGGCACCGAAAGACCTCAAGACGGTGATTATCACGCCGATGGAGCATCCTACCTGCTCTACCGTTAGTGACGATCAAGAGGGTGGTGCGCGCATGGCGTGCGAGTACTTCTTAAATCGCGGGCACAAGAACGTATACTTCGTCTCTGGTAAGAAAGAGTCGCTGTCGAGCCAGTGTCGTATGAAAGGTTGGCGTGCGGCACTCGAGGCACGTGGCATTGAGCCGCCCGAGCCTCTGCAAGGCGATTGGAATGCGGATAGTGGCTATGCCGCGGGCCTTGTGCTTGCCGATAAGCCCGATTGCACGGCGGTCCTCTCTGCTAACGACTGCATGGCAAACGGCGTGATGATGGCTCTACGTGACAAAGGGCTCAGTGTGCCCGACGACGTGTCCGTGATCGGCTTCGACGATGAGCTCTACAAGACGATTCCCAACTCGATTCTGACGTCGGTGAAGTTCCGTCATCGCGAACTGGGCATCCGTGCGCTCAACGAGGTTGTCGCAGGTCTGGAAGCCCCGAGCTCCAGAAGCCGTACGCTCGTCTCGGGCGTGCTGGTCGAGCGTTCCAGCGTGAAGGACCTGCGGTCGTAGACGTGCTCGGCCTGCTCGTCTAAATCTGTAACAGGTGGGACCCGAAAACTCGACTAGGTGTTATAGATTGAGATTTTGTCTACCCAGCCATCATCTTTGTCTCGATCTGTAACAGTTAGGAGTGAAATGACCAGCCAGGTGTTACAGATCTAGATTGATTGGATTGACCCATCTGTTTGTCTCGATCTGTAACATCTAAGCGGTCAAAAGCGGTCTACATGTTACAGATTGAGATTTTTGGCTTGGCCTGTGCGTTCACCTCGATCTGTAACAGCTGGGACCCAAAAACTCGGCTAGATGTTACAGATTAAGATGAACAGGAGGACGGGTGCGGTCTAAACAAAATGGCCCGCGCATCACGCATCGATGCACGGGCCATTTTTTTTCTGCGAGCGGCAGGTGGCGTCAGCGTCTTATGCCTCGAGGTTTTCCTCGATCCAGGCGACGGCACCCTTGGGATCCTTAGTGAGGTCGATGTACTGTTTGCCCTTGGGCGACAGCAGCGTGATGCCCAGGCGGTCGGTGTCGGCCTTCATCTCGTTGTAATAGGTGCGAACCTGCGGAGCCAGGACGATGACGTTGTACTGGTCCATGATGGCGTAGTGGCTGCCGTAGGCACCGGCGTTGGCGGTAATGTCGATGCCCAGCTCGTCGGCGCCTTCCTTAAGCGCGTTGGCGAGCAGTGCAGAGGTGCCGGCGCCAGCGCACAGAACCAGAACCCTCAGATCCTTGCCCTTAAGGGCGGACGGAGCTGCGGAGGCCTCAGTGGCAGAAGCGGTCTCGACAACAGGAGCCTCAACGGCGGGGGCGGCAGCGGTCTTGACGGCCTTGGTCTCCTCGGCCTCTTCTTCGGCCAGGGTCTCGGCCTCCTGCTTGCACAGGACGTTGTCGTAGGCCTTGCAGAACGGGTAGTAGATTAAGAAGTCAACGACCAGCAGGACGACAACCAGGACCAGAGAGATCGGCTGGAAGTTGGTGTCGATGAAGGTGCCGATCGGTCCGGGGAGTGCCCACGGCATGGCATAGATAAAGCCGTTCATGCCCAAAAAGTCGATGAAGAACTTACCAATGAGGACGTTGGCCACGGGGGCAAACAGGAACGGGATCAGGAAGTACGGGTTGAGGATGATGGGCGCGGCGAACAGCAGCGGTTCGTTGACGGCGAACATCACGGGTACGACAGAGGCTTTGCCGACGGCCTTGAGCTGCTTGGAGCGCATAAAGAGCAGGAAGATGATCGGGACAATGAACGTGGCGCCGGTGCCGCCGAGTTCGCCGATGTAGTTACCGAAGTTCTCGGTCAGGGCGAGGGCGGGGTGACCGCCGGCCTGCAGCGTGGCGAGGTTGGTGGTGATGTTGCCAAACAGCGCGGCGTTGAGGGCAGGCTTAACGACCGAGGGGCCGTGGATGCCCATGAACCAGAACAGCGGGATCATGAACCAGATGAGGGCGAGGCCGGCGTAGGAATCGGCAGCGGCGAACAGCGGGCTCACCAGCGTGGAGATGACGTTGGCAAACGGGACGGCCAAGCAGGTGCGGCAGATAACGTCGATGACGGCGACAAACAGGATGGAGAAGCTGAAGGCGAAGATGTCGCGGAAGTTCTGGGCGATGGCGCCGGGGACTTCTTTGGGCAGCTTGATGGTGATGTCTCGCTTAATGCAGAAGGCATAGATGTTGACCGTGGCAAATGCGGCGACAAAGGAGCTCAGTAGGCCCTTGGTGCCCATGTTGTCGGTAAAGAACACCGAGACATCGGCGCCGTCGATCTTGGCACTCGTCTGGGTAACGGCCAAGATGAGCATAGCGCACATGGCGGCGACCATGGTGCTCGTGGCGTTGATGGCCTTGCCGGCAGGCATGCGGCGGTTCTTGGAGCCGGTCAGCGCGCTTGCGGTGGTGCCGGCGACCATGATGCCCACGACGCCCATCGTGAAGTTGTAAACCTTGTTGCAGAAGTTCACGACGTCGACGTTCCACCAGTCGGGCAGCGTAAAGCCGCCGACCGTGGCGACAACGCCCGGCAGGGTCGAAATAAGCAGGAAGACAGAAGAAGACAGGATGATGGGCATTGCTGCCAAAAAGCCGTCTTTAATGGCCTGAAGGTAGATGTTCTTAGAGACCTTGTCGAAGTACGGCTGACCTTTCTCCAAGAACTTAACGATCGATTCCATAGTTCACGCTCCTCTTTGCATGAAATCTTAATGGCATGGACGTTGAAAACCTATATGGTCTCCCGCTTGCTAAAAGCCCGGGTGCAGGCGGGGTCGGTCCCAGGGGGAGAGAGGGGAGCGGCTGGGTTTGTATCGCATAGGGCCGCTCCCCTCTCGGGGGAAAGCGAGGCGATGCGCTACTGCGCGTCCGCCATAGTGTCGGCGAGCTCCTTGTACCAGAGTGCCGACTGCTTGATGTAGCGTTTTTGCGTGTCGAAGTCGATGTAGAACAGGCCGTAGCGCTTGTTATAGCCGTTGGCCCACGAGAACTGGTCCTGCAGGCTCCAGATAAAGTAGCCCTGGACGTCGACGCCCTCGGCGCGCGCCCGGAGCACCTTCTCCATGTGCTGGTCGACAAAGTCGATGCGCTCGGGATCGGCGACGATGCCGTTTGCGTCGGGCTCGGGGTCCTTGTGGCCCAGGCCGTTTTCGGTGATATAGATGACGGGGAGGTTGGGATAGGTGGCGCTGATGTGCTTGAGCGTGTCGTAGAGGCCTTGCGGGTAGATGAGCCAATCCCAGTCGGTGGTGGGGATACCCGGCATATCGACCTGCTGCCCGACGCCCTTAAACTTAAAGCACGAGGTGCCCTTGTCTCCGGTGCCGTTAAAGCTGTTGGTGGACTCGCCATCGTAGGCGGCGATAAACGCCGACTGATAGTAGTTGAGGCCGAACATATCGTTGCGGGGCGCCGCCTTGGCGAGCTCCTCCATGTCGCTGTCCTCAACCGTAAGCGTGGCGTTGTTGGCACGCAGAATCTCGTTGATGAGTGAGAGGGTGCGCGCGGAGTAGTGACCCAGGAAGGCGCCGTCCATGATGAAGTCGGTGTAGAAGGCGTTGTACAGGTCGGCGGCGTGCTGGTCGGCGGGCGAGTCTGTGGCAGGATATGCCGGCGTCAGGACGTTGACCATGCCAATGCGTCCGCCCAGGTGCTCGGTCTCGTCAAGATCCTTATACAGGTTGACGGCGCGGGCGTGGGCAACGAGCTCGTTGTGCTGGCTCTGGATGCCGCTCGTCACATCAAAGTGATGGTTGGGCGGGAAGTTGCCTTGGATGTATTGGGAGTGCGAGAGGCTGATGAGCTCGTTGATGGTGAACCAATTCTTGACCTCGCGGAACTCGCGGAAGCAGAACTCGGCATAGCGCACATAGGCGTCGACGGTCTTGCGGTTGAGCCAGTCGCCCTGGTTGAACAGGGCGGCGGGGGAGTCAAAGTGATGCAGGGACACATAGGGCTCGACGCCATACTTTTTGCAGCAGGCGAACAGCTCGTGGTAGTGCTTAACGCCCTCGGCGAGGGGCTCGGCATCGTCGCCGTTGGGGAAGATGCGGGTCCAGGCGATGGACACACGGATGGCGTTGAGTCCATGCTCGGCAGAAAGGCGGATATCCTCCTCGTAGCGGTTGTAGAAATCACTGGCCGGGTCGGGCAAAAAGCGACCCTGGGCGACAAGGTAATCGTCCCACATGGTCTTACCCTTGCCTGCCACCTTCGTGGAACCTTCCGTTTGGTACGCGGCGGTTGCGGCGCCCCAAACAAAGCCCTTCGGCAGCTGCTGTACGCGGTTTAGCAAAGACATATGCATACACCCTCTCGTCTCGCTGTTCGATATTGTGCGTTTGCGCTCAGGAGGCTCCTTGGTTAGCGTTCAGCGGTGAAAAAGCCCGATAAACACTATCTTAAAATGATTAGAACCAAAATGAGCACGTGAACATTTGACAATGAGCACGTTAACATCCGGCTGGGATGTATAGAAACAAAACAACTTCAAACATCCTCGAACGGTTGTATTTGTTCGGTAAGCGGTTTTGATTGACAGAAGTTTTCATGTTGTGGTATATGGCTCGGGTATCATGAGCACGTTATCGATGTATGTACGATGCGCCATGGGCGCGGGGAATAGTTGGGAAGCAGGTTAGCGTGGAAGGCATGGCTCAGCAGACAAGGAATGGTCATTCGGCGAGCGCGGCAGAGGTTGCGGCGCTCGCTGGCGTGAGCCGCCAGACTGTGTCTCGCGTGGTCAACGGTATGCCCAACGTGACGGAAAAGACGCGCAAGCGTGTGCTGGCCGCCATGGAAGAGCTGGGCTTTCGTCCCAATTTTGCTGGAGCGGCGTTGCGCGGCGGGTCGTATCGTTCTATTGGCCTGTGCATGTACAACATCACACGTGTCGGTAACCTGGCGACGCTCGAGGGTATCATGCAAGCGGCGCGCGAGCACGATTTTGCCGTCACTATGATCGAGATGGGCGGCGACAAGCCCTATACACTTGCCGATGCCTCGCGCCGCATGGTCGAGCGACCCGTCGACGGCATGATTCTCAACATGAACCGCATGGCTCCCGATTTTGAGGAGTTTGTTCCCCAGCCGGGAGTGCGAACGGTCATCCTGTCCATGTATGCGCATCCGCGCTGCACGACGATCGACTCCGACCAGTATGGTTCGTGCGAGCTGTTGACCAATTATCTGCTGGAACATGGTCACTCGAATATGCGGTTTGTGGCGGGTCCGGAAAACTCGATTTCCTCGCGTTTTCGTGAGGCCGGTTGGCGCGATACGCTGGGTCGTGCTCATGTCGATGCCGCTCCGATGCTGCGTGGCGATTGGAGTGCGGACAGTGGGTACGCCATGGGCGAGCGGATTGCGGCCGAGGTGCTTGCCGGCGGGTCGCAGGCGCCGACTGCCGTGCTTGCGGCAAATGACCAGATGGCGCTGGGCGTTATCGCCGCGCTCGAGAACGCGGGCCTGTCCGTGCCCGACGACGTGAGCGTGGTTGGTATCGACGACGCACTCGAGGGACTTGTTCCTCACAATCGACTGACGACGCTGCGATTTGATTTGCGCGGTGTCGGTAAGCTTGCGTTTGAGGCGGCGATTGGAGAGAGCTCGTCTATCGAGGCGATTCATGTGCCGAGTACGCTGGTCGAACGCTCGACTGTTAGGGACATACGGGGTTAGGTCCTACTCCGTTTGTCTCGATTTGTAACAGGTAGACGGTCAAAAGCGGGCTACGTGTTACAGATTTAGATTCTTCGGAAAGAGCAATCCTGTTCGTCTCAATCTGTAACAGCTAGGACCGAAAAACTTGGCTAGATGTTACAGATCGAGACAAACGGCCCCCAGGCCGAACAAAAACAAAAGACCGAGGGCGGCGCGCCGTGTGACGTGCCGCCCCCGGCTGAGAAATGGGGACAGGTTATGTGGGCAGGCGACCCCGCCAGCCGCTAGTCCAGACGACGGGTCTGCGCCACGTGTTTATACCAGTATGCGCTTGCCTTGGGCGTGCGCTTCTGGGTTTCAAAGTCAACGTAGAAGAAGCCATAGCGCTTGTTGTAGCCATTGGTCCAGGAAAACTGATCCTGCAGGCTCCACAGGAAGTAGCCGCCCACGTTGACGCCCACCTCCATGGCCTTGAGCAACCAGCGCAGGTGCTGCTCGATGTAGTCGATGCGCGGCTGGTCGTCCACAAAACCGTCCTTGTAGGGGTCCTTGTAGCCCATGCCGTTCTCGGTGATGAAGATCTGCTTGTAGTTGGGGTAGCGCTGCTTAATGTAGACGAGCAGATCGAACAGACCCTCGGGATAGATGATCCAGTCCCAGTCGGTGGTGGGGATGCCAGGCTTGTTCACGTGCTCGCCAATGCCCTTGACGCGCCAGCGGCCGGTGCCCTTCTCGCCCGTACCGTTGTGGTGCAGGTCGTTCTCGCCATCGTAAGCCTTGAGGAAGCGGCACTGGTAGTTGTTAACGCCCAGGTAGTCGTTGTAGAGCGCGGCCTCGCGCATGATCTCGAGGTCCTCATCCGGGATCTCGATGGTGCCGCCCGAGACGGCAGCCAGGCGGTTAGCGCACTCGAGCGTATCGGGCGCATAGTCGCCGCGGAAGGTGGCGTCGAGCAAAAACTGGTTCTGCAGCACGTGCTCGTTGTTGGCGGCTTTGATGTCGGCGGGGTCGTTCTCGTTGAGCGGATACTTAAACTCCAGCGACTGGATGACGCCGATCTTGCCCTTAAAACCGCCGTTGTGGAAGGCAAGTACTGCCTTGGCGTGGGCGAGCATCATGTTGTGCTCGCACTGGAAGGCCTCGGCCAGATGCGCCTTAACACCACCGGGGAAGGTGCCCTCGATGTAGGTGTTGGAGGCGTCGGCCCAGATCTCGTTAAAGGTGAACCAGTAGGTCACCTGGTCGGCGTACTCCTTAAAGCAGAAGGTGGCAAAGTCCACAAAGGCGTCGATGGTCTCGCGGTTGAGGAAGTCGCCCTTCTCAAAGAGGGGCAGCGGTGTATCGAAGTGATGCAGCGTGACAAACGGCTCAACGTGGTGCTTGTGGCACTCGGCGAAGAGGTCGTGGTAGAACTGGACACCCTCGGGGTTGATTTCGCCGGTACCGTTGGGGAAGATGCGGCTCCAGGCGATGGAGAGGCGGATGCCGTTGATACCGAACTCCTCGCACAGCTCCAAGTCGACGGGGTACTGGTTGTAGAAGTCCGAAGCGGGATCGGGGGAGAAGCGCCCCTGGGCCTCCAGGAAGTCGTCCCAGGCAACCTTGCCCTTACCGTGAGTGCGGGTCTCACCCTCTACCTGGTAGGCAGCGGTAGCACCGCCAAAGACAAAGTCCTCGGGAAACTGCGCAGGCGGGTTGGTGACGCTAGCAGGGTTAACGGACATGATGATCCAATCGTCTAAATCGAAGGGCCAGCCGGTCTTGGATGGTCGGCTGGCCCTAAGCGTTACTTACTTCGAAAGCTGTTCACTCACGAAGGCGAGAGACTTGTCGCCGTTCTGGGAGAGCTCGATGTACTGCTTGCCACGGCAGGCGACGCACTTGTTGCCCACGCGCTCGCAGTCCTTCTGCAGGTCGGCCAGATAGCTTGCGGCCTGCGGGGCCAGGACGACCAGATCGAAGTCGGGGAGCATGTCCACGTGGTTGCCATAGGCCTCGGCAGCGGTCTCAAGATTGATGCCGCGCTCCTTGGCGGCCTTGGCCAGCGCGTTGGCGAGCAGGCCCGAGGTTCCGCCACCCTGGCAGAGCACGAGTACGCGCTTGCCGTTGAGGTCGCTGGCGGTCGTTGCCTCAGTGGCGACAGCGGCGGGAGCGACGTCGGACTTCACGGCCTCGGCAGCAGCACCGGCGGCAACGCTCTTGGCGTCAGCCTTGCCCTGGAAGGCATCGTTGAGCTTGGCGGCCTTCTCGGCGTTCTTCGCGGCGAGCTCCTCCTCGGAAATCTCGGCCTCCTCGGCGCACTTCTGGGCGTCATAGGCACGGAAGAACGGATAGTACAGGACAAAGTCGACGACCAGGATAAGGGCGAGCATCACAAAGGCGAGCGGCTGGAAGCCCAGGCCCATGATGGTGCCGATGGGGCCGGGGACGGTCCAGGGCAGGGTGTACATAAAGCCGTTCATGCCCAAGAAGTCGATAAAGATCTTGAGGATCCAGATGTTGGCGATCGGGGCAAAGACAAACGGGACAAAGAAGACGGGGTTGAGCACGATGGGCGCGGCGAACAGCAGCGGCTCGTTGACGGCAAAGCACACGGGGACGATAGCTGCCTTACCGACGGCGCGCATCTCCTGAGACTTTGCCAGGAAGCAGAACATAAAGACCAGGACGAGCGTGGCGCCGGTGCCGCCCATGCAGACGACGAAGTACTGGGCACCCTGGGTCAGGACAGCAGAAGCGTGCTGACCAGCCTGGAACGCAGCCAGGTTGTCGGTCATGTTGGCAACGAGGGCGGCGGCGATGGCGGGCTCGACGATTGAGGGGCCGTGGACGCCCACGAACCAGAACAGGCTCATGGCGCCGTAGATCACAGCGAGGCCGATGTAGCCATCGGCAGCGGTGAACAGGGGCTGGAATACCTGGATGACGCCTTGGGCAAAGCAGAAGCCAAAAGCAGCGCGGAAGACGATGTCAAAGACCCAAAAGACGGTGATGCAGACGGAGAAGGGGATGATGTCCTTAAAGGTCTGCGAGATGTTGGGCGGAACCTGCTCGGGCATCTTGACGGTGATGTTGCGCTTAATGAAGAACTTGTAGATGATGCCAGTCACAAACGCAGCGATGAAAGCGGTTAGCAGGCCCTTGGAACCAAGGTAGGTGGTGTTGAAACCGCTGGCGGCGTCCGTGGCGATCGTGTCGCTCGAAAGGAGCAAGAAGCCGATGATGGCCGCGCACATGCACGAGATGAAGTTGATCTGGTTGTTCTTGGGCAGATCGCGGTTTTGAGCGTCGGCGAAGTGCTTGGCCGTGGTGGCGGCGCAGGCGATGGCCAGGATGCCCATGGAGTAGTTGTAGCACTTCCACAGGGCGTTGTTGATGTCATCGGGCCAGTAGAAACCCCAGATGTTGGGGACCGAGGCTACCAGGCAGAAGATGGACGAGAAGATGATGATGGGGATGACGGAGATAAAGCCGTCGCGGATCGCCTTGAGGTACTTGTTGCGCGCGATCGCGTTGAAAAAGGGCTGGCCCTTTTCGATGATGGCGATGAGTTGCTCCATGCAATGCTCCTAAGAGTCGGTGGGTTAGCAACGATGGTAGCTTTTGACGTTCGGTTGCCAAAATGTTGACGTTGCCATTTTGTGACACATAAAAAGAAGCGAACCGGTGGTTCCTGTGCCTGCGAACCGTCGATTCCTTACGCGTAAACGTTTGAGCCGCCCGGTGGCTCTGTGTTTGCACAATGGCAACGTTAACATTTGGGCGCCAAAAGCCGTTCGGGGAAGCAAAAATGTCGGTGAACGGTAGGTTTTGGGTGGTGAGCGTATGGTGGGGGAGGCGTTAGATATACTTGAAGACGTTTCATTTGACTGCGTAGGGTGCCACCAATGGCATCGTTGACATAGAAAGATCGACCTATGGCCGCTGTTAAAAAATCGGTATCCGTCAAAGACGTGGCGCGCCTCGCGGGCGTCTCGGAGCAGACGGTCTCGCGCACCGTGCACGATTCGCCCAGTGTGCGCCCCGAGACCAAGGAACGCGTGCGTGCCGCCATGCGCGAGCTGGGGTATCGCCCCAATTTTGCCGGTCGATCGCTGCGCCGTGGCAAGTTTAAAACCGTCGGCGTCGCCATGTTCAACATTACCGGTACCGGCAACCTCGACCGTATGGAGGGCTTTGCCGCCGCGGCCGACAAACATGGCTATGCCATCACCCTCACTAAAGTAGATGGGCATCCGTATACCCTCGAGAGCGCATCGTCGCGCATGAGCGCGCTGCCGGTAGACGGCATGGTCGTGATCATGAATCGCATGCCGGCGGACTTTGGCACCTTCGAGCCGCTGCCCGGCATGCAGACGGTGCTCGTTACGATGCTGGAGCACCCGCTCTGTTCAACGGTCGATAACGACCAGTTCGATTGCTCGCGCCAGGTGGTCGAGTACTTGCTGGGGCGGGGGCACAAAACCGTGCACTTTATCTCGTGTCCCGAGCGCTCGCTTTCGGGCATGCGGCGCGAGGAAGGCTGGCGCGAGACATTGCGCGCGCATGGAATTGAGCCGCCGCGACTCGTCCGTGGGGATTGGACGGCACAGAGCGGATATGCTGCCGGTCAGGCTCTGGCGGAAGATCCGACCTGTACGGCCATTTATGCTTCCAACGATGCCATGGCATACGGCTGCATTCGCGGGCTCGAGTCGTGCGGAAAGCGTGTGCCCGAGGACGTGAGCGTGGTGGGTGTTGATGACAGCCTGGGCGATATCGTGCCCGACCGTCGCCTGACCACGGTGCGCTTTGACAACAAGCGCGTCGGCATGTGGGCGGTCGACAAGATTGCCGGCGCCGATGGGGGTGCGTCTGGCGTGGAGCACATGCTGATCCCCGGTGTGCTTGTAGAGGGCGATACGGTGCGCGATTTGTGTTAGGGTGCGGTCCTGTTTGGGTTGCCGATAATTGTGTTTGATATTGTTCAGATTGGTTTAAAAACCGTTCACGGGCGAAAAGTGACCGTTCATAGTTCGAAATTACGTTTTGAGCTGTTCTTTTTTGTTTGAATGTTATTGTTTCTGTCATACACAACGCAGCGCGTATGCCCGGACGCGATGCTCTCCATTGGTTCATATGTGAAAGGAACGCAATATGGCAACCAAAGAAGAAATCTCGATGGTTGGATTCGAGATCGTCGCATACGCAGGTGACGCCCAGACCGATCTGCTTGCAGCGCTCGATGCTGCTCGCGAGGGTGACTTTGAGAAGGCCGAACAGTTGCACAAGGATGCCAGCGATGCGCTCATCGGTGCCCACGACACGCAGACCAAACTGCTTTCGCAGGAGGCCGGCGGTGGCGAGATGGAGATGACCTTCATCATGGCTCACGCTCAGGATACTCTCATGACCACTATGATCCTGGAGAAGCAGACCCGCTTTACCATCGATGCCTATAAGCGCATCGCCGAGCTCGAGGCCAAGCTCGCCTAACGAGCCCTCACAACCAAGTCCCCTTCCAAAAGCTCTGCCGCTACCCGCGGCAGGGCTTTTTCTGTCCTCCTCCAAGTTGCGGTGAAATGGGGACTGAATAGGGGCCGGCGGGCGCAAAACAATCCCTATTCCACCGCAACTCATCCCGAGACAGTCATTGGGGACGTTCTTAAACGACTAGTCGTTGGGGGCAGTCTTGGAGCTTCTGCACGCCCTTCCGTTCGGTTTTTCGATGGGTGGGTATACTTCCATCCGCAATGCAGGCCGGAATGAGGAGGTGTCCAAATGCCGGACAACGGATTGATTCAAAAGACAGATGCGCACGAGATGGCTCATGGGCGTCCTGTCCAGATAACCGAGCATACGACGGTAACCGAGCTGCAGCCCAGCCTGTCCGATGTCGTGTGCGCAAACAAAAAGCTGCAGATTGGCTTTATCGTTGCGCTCGTGGTACTGGCGCTGTTGTCGGGCTTTGTAGCTCGTCCGCATTTTGCCGATACCAAGACTTGGGACTCCACCATTGAGGTCATCGATCAAAAGAAGGGCAATGTTTTGGCGCTCACAACCTCGTGCGTCGCCCTATCTGCGGGTATCACTGCGCTGCCGGGCGATACGGGAACGCCAGTTGCCGAGCAGCTCGCGCAGCTTTCGGGAAACTTGGGTATCGTGCTTGCCGTGCTCTACCTCGAAAAATATCTGCTGACCATTTTATGGTCGGTCGGGCTGGGCATCCTGATTCCGTTCTCGCTCGTACTCTTCGCGGTGTCGCTTGGCATTCACGGACGCTGGAGCACGAGCGCGGTCATTCGCCGCGTGGCAACGCGTGTGCTGGTGGTCGCCATAATTGGCATGGCGTTGGTGCCTGCAAGCGTTTGGGTGTCGCAGAAGGTCGACGAAACGTATCACGTTAGCATCGAGGCGGCCGAGCAAAAGGCGGCCGACGCTGCGAGTGCGGCAAATAGCGATAGCTCCAAAGCAAGCAAGAAAAATACTGGGTCCACAGAGTCCAAGAACGTGCTTGAGCAGCTTGCCGACGGCGCCTCGGGTCTCGTCACGTCGGTGACCAGCGGCGCCAAGCAGATGACCGATGAAATTGTGCAGCAGGTGACCGACCTTATCGAAGGCGTCATCGTGATGATCGTGACCTCGTGCGTGATTCCATTGCTGGTGCTCGCGGCGTTTTTGTGGCTGGGGCACACCCTGCTGGGGATTGATATCTCCGGTCCCGCGAACTATTTGACGGGCCGCTTTCTGAGTGCTCCGTCCAAGCATACCAAGAAGGGCGGGCAGTCCGAGTAACTAAAACAGCTGTATATACCGGGGCATACTGCCGAAGGGCGGCCGAGACACGTTCTCGGCCGCCCTTTTGTTTGTTGAATACGCGGTCGCTACGTCCGCGCCGGGTCCAGACGGTCGGCAATCATCCGTGAACGGTATTTGTTCAAAAAAGAACAAAGATAAACAAATAATTCTTGCAGTTGATGTTCGAATGTGTTCAAATAAACATGAACAGTGAAGAACCGCACATTCAGATGCCCGGACCTGAACGCGATTCAACACTTCCAAACAGAAACTACGCACCTGCGTATCTCTCAAGGAGGATGTCATGAGGGTTGTAATCGCTTCCGATGCCGACGGTATGTCGATGAAGGAGTCCATCAAGGAGATGCTCATCGCCGACGGTCACGAGGTCGTCGACTATTCCGAGACCCCTGCCGCGGACTTTGTCGATTCCGCGACCGCCGTTGCCAAGGACCTGCTGGAGCACAAGGATTCCCAGGGCTTCGCATTCGATAAGTACGGCGTCGGCTCCTATATGGCCGCCGTCAAGATCAAGGGCATGGTCGTCGCCAACATTTCCGACGAGCGTTCCGCCTACATGACCCGCGAGCACAACGGCTCGCGCATGGTCACCATGGGCCCGGGCGTTGTGGGCACCGAGGTCGCCAAGAAGATCGCCCGCGAGTTCCTGCGCGCCCAGTACGCCGGCGGCCGTCACCAGATCCGTGTCGACATGCTCAACAAGATGGCCTAACGAGAGCCACCGAGAACTCGAACTTCTACCTCAACTTGTGAATTCAGACGAAAGGACGTTCTGATGAAGAAGACCATCGCAATCGGTTGCGACCATATCGTTACGGACGAGAAGATCTATCTGGCCGACCGCCTGGAGCAGGCTGGTTACAAGGTGCTCGACTGCGGCACCTACAGCCACACCCGTACGCACTATCCCATCTACGGTAAGGCCGTGGGCGAGGCTGTTGCTAGCGGCAAGGCCGACTTTGGCGTGGCCCTGTGCGGCACCGGCATCGGCATCACCAACGCCGTCAACAAGGTTCCCGGCGCCCGCTGCGCCCTGGTCCGCGACATGACCTCTGCCCTGTATGCCCGTCGCGAGCTCAACGCCAACATCGTGGGCTTTGGCGGCAAGATTACCGGCGAGTTCCTGATGGCCGATATCATGCTTGCCTTCCTGGAGGAGCCCTACGAGAAGACCCCCGAGCACGATGCCCTGATCGCCAAGATCGATGCCTGCAATAAGGCCGATGCCGAGGCTCAGGCTGACCCGCACTTCTTTGACGAGTTCCTCGAGAAGTGGGACCGCGGCGAATACCACGACTAATTAGGTTCCGGCGTTCTGCCGAACGCCGGACCGGTCGACGCTGCGCGGCGCTCAGGCACCCCATCTCGCCGCTCAAACCGTCGCTCGCGTACATGAAGTACGCGTCGCTCCTCTTTCGCGGCGACCTGGGGCACCTGAGCGCCGCTCGCTGACGTTTGAGTGACCTGTGAGATCGCCCCTGTTGTTGCGAAGTGTTCTGGTACGGCGAGCTGCTCCGATAACACGTTTTCTTGCTTGGCTTGAGTGCTTCGCTCTTGGCTGTACTTGGCGATTTGCAGCTTTTCAATTGACGGCTCGCGTTTCTGTGAGGGGGCGCGGGCCGGTTTTCTATCAGCCCTATTGACTTGGCGGGCTGTCGTAAGAAAGGGAAGGCTCCTATGGAGTTTGTTCTTGATAACGGTTCTATCCGCGTAGCACTGAGCACGGCGGGCGGGTCGTTCACTTCTATTGCGGCCAACGGCCGTGAGTACCTGTGGCAGGGTGACCCGGCGGTCTGGTCGGGCCAGGCACCCATTTGTTTCCCGATCTGCGGCGGTCTTCGTGACGGTCGCGCAATGACCACGGGCGGCCGCGAGGTCAAGCTCGCCCGCCACGGCTTTGCTCGCAAGCAGGAGTGGAAGCTCGAGGAGCAGAGCGACAACATGGTTGCGCTGAGCTTAAGCTCTGCCGACCATGCCGAGTTGCTCGAGCAGTACCCGTATCCGTTTAAGATCGTTGCTCGTTACACGATCGATGCGGAGAAGGTGGCCGTGTCGTACGAGGTGACCAATGAGGGCACCGAGGACATGCCGTTCTTTGTGGGCGGTCACCCTGGCTTTAAGTGCCCGCTTGACGAGGGCGAGTCCTACGACGACTACGAGCTTCGTTTTGAGCAGCGTGAGGCCACCGAGCTCTGTACTGCCGTTCCCTCGACGGGCCTGATTGATGTTGAGCATCGCAGCAAGAACCCCATGATCGGCCATGACCTGCCGCTTACCCACGAACTCTTCGACTTCGCGGAGACCATCTTTGACGTGCTCGAGAGCCGCGTGGTTACGCTGACCAAGAAGACCGAGGACAAGGGCGTGCGCCTGACGTTCCCCGATATGCCGTACCTGATTGTGTGGAGCAAGCCCGAGGGTGACTTTGTGGCCGTGGAACCGTGGGGCGGCCTGTCCACCTGCTCCGACGAGGACGATATTCTGGAGCACAAGCGTGGCTGCCTGGTGGCCAAGCCGGGAGAGACCGTCACCCGCGGCTTTGAGATCGAGATCCTTTAACGAGTTATCGTATGTTTGGGGCGGGTTATGCCGCCCCGGAACAGGAGTTCAACATGATTCTGACCGTTACCATGAACCCGTCGATTGATACGCGCTATCAGCTCGACAAGTTGATCATCGACGACGTGAACCGTGTGACGCCCGAAAAGACCGCTGGCGGCAAGGGCCTCAACGTGAGCCGTGTGCTGCTGCAGTTGGGCGACGATGTGCTCGCGACCGGTCTGCTCGGCGGACACATGGGTGCCTATATGGCCGAGCTTATGGATGCCGACGGCGTCAAGAACGACTTTGTGCCCATCGCCGGTGAGACGCGCATTTGCCTGAATATTCTGCACGAGGGTAATCAGACCGAGCTGCTGGAGAGCGGCCCGCAGATCGCTCCGGCCGAGCTCGAGGCCTTTACGGCCAAGTTTGCCGAGCTTGCAGCGAAGGCGGACGTTGTGACGCTTTCGGGCTCGCTGCCGCGTGGCGTCGATGCCGGCTATTATGCCGAGCTCGTTAAGATCGCCGAAGAGGCGGGCGCCAAGGTGCTGCTCGACACTTCGGGTGCATCGCTGGAGGCCGCGCTGGAGTCCGACGCTAAGCCTGAGCTCGTAAAGCCCAACCTGACCGAGATTAACGGTCTGCTGGGTACGTCCTTTACGACCGATGATGTCGATGCCCTGCGCGAGGCGCTTGCCGCCGATGACCGCTTTGCCGGTATCCCCTGGGTTGTCGTTTCGATGGGCGCTGCCGGTTCGGTGGGCTTCCATGAGGGTCGCGCGTTCCGCGCCAAGACGCCCGCGATTGCGGCTGTGAACGCGACGGGTTCCGGTGACTCGACCATCGCCGGCTTTGCGCATGCCATTGCGGCTGGTGCCGACGACGTCACGGTGCTCAAGACCGCCAATACCTGCGGCAAGCTCAACGCCATGGATCCCAAGACCGGCCACCTGGTCATGGACCGCTGGGACGAGATCTACAACAACGTTGAAGTAACGGAGCTTTAGGGTTACGGCGTCGAGTTACGGCGTTTTACCAAACGCCGTAACCTGCCGACGCTGCGCGGGCCGCATTTGGATAATCTGACGTTCAACTTCAAGGGCGCGACCAGAAGGTCAGCGCCCTTTCGTTTCACGTCACCTTGTCTCAAATGCGGCCCGCTCGCTGTCGTTTCCAAGACATCGGCGTTGCCTTGCTTCGGGAATGCGGCAGATAGGGACGTTCCTTTTCTGCTGGCAGTTTGGGACACTCCTTACGGGACGCCCCCTCCACAGCGCCTATGCCAGCTTGTCGATTTGCCCAATCTCCCAGAGCGGAATGTTGACGAGCGTGCCCTCGTCTCTATATGCCGCTAACGATGTTCTCACGCAGCGCTCGAGCTTGAACTTCTCGCAGGCAATCCTCAGGCTCTTTGCTTTGAGATTCTCTGCCGCCTTGACCTCGAGCGGAAGCACGGTCCCCGCATGGTCGATGGCAAAGTCAGTCTCTGCATTGCCGGAGGAGGATGACCAATACGCGGGAGTTTTGCCTTGGAGCAAAAGCTCCTGTGCGACGTATTGCTCGGTCAGCGAGCCTTTGAACTCCGTAAAAACAGCGGGCCCGTTCAGAACAATGGCTGGCGAGAGGCCGGAGAGTGCTCCGAGGATGCCGGTGTCGATGCAGAACAGCTTGAAGCCCGAGAGATCCTCGTAGCTTGTGAGCGGTGCTCTTAGGGCGGAAACACGTGGTACCTTATGAACGATTCCATAGTCCATGAGCCACTGGAGGCTTTCCTCAAAATCGCGTGCGCGCGCCCCGGGACGGAGCGCACCGTAGACGAACTTCTTGTTTTCCTTTGCGAGCTGGCCGGGAAGGGATTTCCAAACCAGCCTCATGCGCTCGACGATGCGGGCTGGCGCATGCTTGCCAAAATCGGATTCGTAAGCTTCGATGATTTGCTGCTGAAGCCTGCGGGCCTCGATGAAATCGTGGGAGGCGGCGAAAGCGGAGACAACTTCTGGCATGCCACCGACAACGAGGTATTCCTTGAGCAGGCGCTCGAGCTTTTCGGAAACGTTTGCCAGCAGGTCCATGTCTGCGGCAAGGATGGCATCTGCGAGCGGATCGCCATCGACGGCACGAACGAACTCGACAAACCCCATGGGGCGCATGGTAAGCTGGTCAATCTTGCCGACGGGGAACGACTCGTTTTCGCGTTGGAGCGCGAGCCCCATATAGGAGCCGGCTGCCACGATATGGTATTCCGGCGCCAGCTCGTTGAAGTATTTGAGCGAGGTGATGCCACGCGGTGCCTCTTGGATTTCGTCGAAGATGATGAGTGTGTCTGTCGGCGTTATGGTCTGGCCGCGCAGGAGCTCTATCTGGGAGATGATGCGTTTGGGGTCAAGGCTTCCGTCGAACAGCGAACGTACGCCCGGTTCGAGCATAAAGTCAAAACGGATGACGTTTTGATACTGCTGGCCTGCGAATTCGTTGAGAAGCCAGGTTTTTCCCGTCTGGCGGGCCCCCTTAAGCAGGAGGGGCTTGCGGTTTGCCCTAGATTTCCAAGCGATGAGTTCGTCCATTAGCTGTCGCTGCATACTGCCTCCTAACGATCATGTTTAGTATAAGACTGTTTTGGTCTTTCCATTGAAAAATGTGGGAATGAACCACGTCTTTCCATCGAATAATGTGGGAGGCAATCACGTTTTTCCATCGAATAATGTGAGGGTTTAGGTAGGCATCTGGGGACGTTCTTTTTCTGCCGGCAGTTTGGGACACTCCTTGTTTTGGTGCAAATTAGTTACCCTTGCATCAGAAAACGGCGCCCGTCGGCGATGTTGCCGGCGGGCGCCGCTGTCGTGTAGGCGCTATTTGTTAAGTGCGTGCGTTCGAGCTCGCGTGCTACAGCGAGTCGATAAAGCGCTGCTGGGCGCCGCGTCCCGCCTCGTCCCACTTAAAGACGCCGGCGTTGTCGAGCACGTGGCCAAACACCACGCCGACCTCCTCGTGCAGGATATCGATGGCGTTGTCGGCCGTAAGCTCGTCGGCGCGGCGAGCAAAGACGTCCTCGGCCCACGCGGCATGGCTGCGACAAAGATCATCGACCTCGAGCGCACCGGCAAGATCGTAGCTGGCATCGACCTTGGCTGCCAGCAGATGCTCACGGACAGCGCCAAGCTCGGGAACCAGGCGCGGCGGCAGAATGGCCAGGCCCATGACCTCGATCAGGCCGATGTTCTCCTTCTTAATGTGGTGGTACTCGGCATGCGGGTGGAACACGCCCAGCGGATGCTCGTCGGTCGTGATGTTGCAGCGAAGCGCCAGGTAGGCCTCGTAGATTTCGCCGCCGGCATTTCCGCGAGAGTCGACGCGGCGGATGACGGGCGTCACGGTGTTGTGGGCCACACCGTCAGCCGTGTATGCGATGACGCCCACAGACTCATCGGTCCACTCGCGCCAGGCGAGGATAATCTTCTCGGCAGCGTCGAGCAGCTGAGCGCGGTCATGCGAGCGCAGGCGCAACACCGAGAGCGGCCACTGCAGCACGGTACCGCTGACCTGGTCAAAACCGGGCACGCTAAACTGCGAGACCTCGGCGGCATGCATCATGGGGAACTCGTGCGCGCCGCCCTGGAAGTGGTCGTGCGACAGAATCGAGCCGCCCACGATGGGCAGGTCGGCGTTGGAGCCAATAAAGTAGTGCGGGAACAGGTCGACAAAGTCGAGCAGGCAGGTCAGCCCCTTGCGGTCGACGTGCATCGGACGATGCTCGGAGCTCATGGCAATGCAGTGCTCGTTAAAGTACGCGTACGGGCTGTATTGGAAGCCCCAGCGCTCGCCGTCGAGCTTAATGGGGATAACGCGCAGATTCTGGCGGGCGGGATGGGCGACGCCGTCGGCTGCAGCGGAGCGTCCGGGATAGCCCTCGTTTTCGATGCAGAGCTGGCAGGCGGGATATTTCTCGCCCGTGTTCTTGGCTACACCTGCCGCGGCGATATCGCGCGGGTCCTTCTCGGGCTTTGACAGGTTGATGGTAATCTCGAGGTCGCCCCAGTTGGTGGGGGTGCTCCATTTGATGTTGCGCGCGATGGCGGCACGGCGCACGTAGCCGGCGTCGCAGCACAGGCCGTAGAACCAGTCGGTCGCGGCGCGGGGTTCGTTGACGCCCATGCGTCCGTTGAACTCCTCGTTTACAACCGAAGGCCTTGGCATGAGCGCGCCCATGATGCGCATGGCGATGCGGTCGCGGCCCGATGCCGTGTCCTCGGCGGCGCCGTTGGCAACAGCCGCCTCGGCAAGCGCGGCAAGTGTGCCTTCAAGGTCAAAGTTGGGCAGGGTGTCGGGGTGCAAGAGCGAGAGTTTCTCGACCTGGAGCGCCCAGGCCATGTCGAGCGCCGGGCCCGTAGCACCGATGCACTCGAGAATGGTGTTATACGCCCAGATGCGATCGTCCTGGCCGATCATCGATCGGTGGATAGCGTACTCGATCAGGTTCTGCGCGGCCTCGCGCACGTCAGTCATTACAGCCATGCCGCGTAAGCCCCCTTGTCAGAGATGGCGTAGTGACGGGCAGAGCCCTCGCCCAGCCAGCCGTTCATCTTGGCGATGAAGGTGTCGACCAGGTCGAGCGGCACGAAGGCCTGGATGGTGCCACCAAAGCCGCCACCGTGGATACGGACGGCGCCGCGGCCGTCGAGCACGTGCTCGGCCAGCGCCAGGGCATACATGGAAGGCTGCTCGGAGCCCAGCTTGGCAACGACATTCTGCAGGTACATGGCAGAGCTGGCGCCGGACTCGCGCGTCAGGACCAGGAACTGATCGATGTCGCCGGCGTTCAGGGCAGCCCAGCGCTTGTCGACCAGGCCGTTTTCGTACCAGTAGTGAACGGCGCGCAGGCAGGCGCGGTCGCCCAGCTTGGCACGCAGCTCGGGGAGCTTGGCGTCAAAATCGGCAACATCGACCTCGCACAGGCGTGCCTTGCCAAACTCGGCGGCGACGTCTTGCATCTCGCGCGGAACGGCAGCGTAATCGTCGGTGGCGGCCACGTGGTCGGCACCAACCTTAACGAGCACGAGCGCATAGCCGTGATCCTCAAAGTTGAGTTCGAGCTTCTGGGTTTTAGGCTGAGCCTGGTCCTCAAAGTCCATGTAGGCAAGGCCGCCCAGGCACACAGCGGCCTGGTCCATCAGACCGCAGGGCTTGCCATAGTAGTTGTTCTCGGTGCGCTGGCTCATCTGGGCGAGCGCGACGGGCTCGATGGCGGGTGCGCCCCAGAGCGTCTCCATGGCGCGACCGTATGCCGCCTCGACAGCAGCAGAGCTCGAAAGGCCGCCGCCCGAGGGGACAGAGCAGGTGAAGGCGAAGTCGAAGCCCTGGGGCTCAACGCCCAGAGCAGCGATTTCGTGGGCCATGCCGCGTACGAGGCTCGCGGACGTGCCCTTCTCGGACTCCTGAACATCCAGCGTGTCGAGCGTGATCTCAAACGTGGGATAGCCCTCGTCGGCAACGCGGACCTTGTTGGTGTCGGTTGCCACGGCGATGCCGTCAACAGCGACATCGAGCGAGCCGGCGATGACGTGGCCGCCCTCGTGGTCGGTGTGGTTGCCACTGATCTCGGAGCGGCCGGGCGCGTGCACATAGAGCACCTGGCGGTCGCCGATGGGCCCAAACTCCTCCTCAAACAGCTTGGTGAGCTTGGCGAATGTCTTTTCGTCGGGGGTGGTCATCGGAGTCCTTTCCTTGGCGCGTACGGGTAAGTTTTGCGTCGTTATGAGTACGTTAACAACTTGAAGCGGCATGAACCAAGTGTTCACGATGCCGCACGTTACGGGCTATGTTAACGTACTCATAACACAACTCTTGTCACTTTTTGAGAATCTGGTAATCGGTAGAAATTCAGCCGTGAACGGTATTGCCGTATGGACTTATAAAGCAGAAGAGATGCGGATTGAAAAAGTAGAGTACGTTAACATGCGTCCGACGATAGCGGGCCTCGGCGCGGGCTAAACTCCTGCCCGGGCCGGCATGCACGCTATTCAGATCTCGCAAGGGTGAAGGTGATCCTGTGGCAAGGCGCCCGTCCAACGATACAGGTACGCGTCCGGTCTCCATGGCCGACGTCGCCCGCGCTGCTGGCGTTTCGCAGCAGACGGTTTCGCGCGTCGCCAACGGTTTGCCCAACGTTAACGAGCAGACGCGCCAGCGCGTGCAGGCCGCTATGCAAGAGCTCGGCTTTCGCCCGAGTTATGCCGGTCGCTCGCTGCGCGACGGCCGTTACCATTCGGTCGGCCTGTGCGTCAACGATGTCACCAAGTTTGGCAACCTCTCAATGATCGACGGCATCGCCAGCGCTGCTCGCGAGCATAATTGCGCTATCACGCTGGTCGAGATGTCCAAGACCGAGGAGTTTTCGCTTGCCGAGGCCACGCGTCGTATGGCCGCATTGCCGGTGGACGGCATCATCATCGGCATGAGCCGCATGGCGCCCGATTTTGAGACGTTTGATCCACTGCCGGGCATTGGCACGGTCATCGTTACCATGTACGCGCACCCGCGGGTGACCACGGTCGACTCCGATCATTACGGCTGCTCGCTATTGCTTATGGATCACCTGTTTGAGCTGGGGCACGAGCAGATTCGTTATATTGGCGGCCCGTCGTTCTCGGTCGACGAACAATTTCGTCGCGCCGGTTGGCAGGATGCACTCGAGCGTAAACACATCGAGCCGGCAGAGCCGCTCGAGGGCGACTGGTCTGCCAACAGCGGCTACGAGGCCGGCAGGTACCTGGCCGAGCACGATCGCATCATGACGGCGATTTACGCGGCAAACGACCAGATGGCAAACGGCGCAATTGCGGCGCTGCGCGATAGCGGCCTGCGTGTGCCCGAGGACGTGAGCGTGGTGGGCGTCGACGATTCGCTCGATGATTTTGTGGCACACAACGAGCTCACGACCGTGCGATTCGATCTACATCAGCGCGGACGCGAGGTATTCGAGCATGCGGTTCCCGAGGCGGGTACGGCGGGCAAAACCGTTGCCATCCGTATTCCCGGCCAGCTCATTATTCGACATAGCACGGCGATACTGCGCGCATAGTTTGTGCAGGTCAACGGCGGTATATTCCGCCTCAATAACAATCGATAAGGATGCTGGCGGATAGCCGTGGCTATGCAGCCGAGTGTTATGATAGACGGGTTCTTTTGTCTATCTAGGAGGCTTTGCCTGATGGAGATCACCAAGGATATCCGCTACATCGGTGTCGACGATCACGACATTGACCTGTTCGAGGGCCAGTACGACGTGTCCGAGAACGGTATGGCATACAACAGCTACGTTATCTTGGGCGATAAAATCGCTGTCGCCGATTCGGTCGACGCTGGCTTTGTCGACGAGTGGCTCGGCAACCTCGAGGCCGTGCTCGATGCCCGTACGCCCGACTACCTGGTCGTCCATCACATGGAGCCCGATCACTCCGCCGGTATCGCTGCCTTTATGGAGCGCTATCCCCAGGCGCAGATCGTGGCCAGCATGGGTGCTTTCCGCATGATGGTCAACTACTTTGGCACCGACTTCCCCGAGCGCAAAATGGTCGTCAAAGAGGGCGATGTGCTCGATCTGGGCGGCCACAGCCTGACCTTTATCGGCGCCCCCAACGTTCACTGGCCCGAGGTGATTTTCTCCTACGAGTCCACCGACAAGGTGCTCTTTAGTGCCGACGGCTTTGGCAAGTTCGGCGCCAACGACATCGAGGATCCGGAAGGGTGGGCCTGCGAGGCTCGCCGTTACTACTTTGGCATCGTCGGTAAGTTCGGCAAGTTCGTGCAGGCCGTCCTCAAGAAGGCCGCCGATCTGGACATCCAGATCATCTGCCCGCTCCACGGCCCCGTGCTGACCGAGAACCTGGGCTACTACCTCGACACCTATAACACCTGGTCGAGCTATCAGCCCGAGGACGAGGGCATCACGATCGCCTATGCGAGCGTGTATGGCCATCTGAAGGCTGCCGTCGAGGAGCTCGCATCTGCGCTCGAGGCTCGCGGCCAGAAGGTCTCCGTCTTTGACCTGGCTCGCGACGACATGGCCGAGGCCGTTGAGGATGCGTTCCGCTACGACCGTCTGGTGCTCGCCTCCATTACCTATCAGGGCGAGATCTTCCCGTGCATGAGCACCTTTATCCACACGCTCGCCGAGCATGCCTACCAGAACCGCACCGTAGCGCTTGTCGAGTCCGGTTCCTGGGCGCCCGCAGCTGCCAAGGTTATGACCAAGGAGTTCGAGGGCATGAAGGACATCACCCTGACGCAGAACAAGGTGACTGTGCTGGGCTCGCTCAACGACGCCTCGCGCGCCCAGATCGAGGCCCTCGCCGACGAGCTCTCCAAGTAGCGACACGTTCACTTTTGACGCTCAACCATCACAACCACCACAAAGGGGACAGGCACCTTTGTGGTGGTTTTTGTTTAAGCGCCGGCGATGATGAGGGCTGGACGTGCGCTGTCGGCGATCTCGGCGATTGAGGTGGCGACGGCATGATCGGGGTCACGGTCCATCACGATGGCGTCGACATCGGTCAGCTCGGCAAAGCGGTACATGCCGCGTCCGTTAACCTTGCTGGCGTCCATGAGGGCGACGCTTTGATGGGCCGCGGCGATCATAGCCGTTTTGGTCTCGGCCATCTGGGGAAAGTCGGTCGTAAAGCCGCAGCTGGAGACAAAGGCGCCGGGGCACATGACGGCCAGATCGGCATGGACCATTTGAAGCGCCTGCATGGTGAGCGGTCCGTACAAATAACGATGGCCTTTGCGCAGCGCCCCGCCCAGCATGACGACATCGACCGAGGGCATGCTCTCGTCGATGTAATCGGCAATGGTAATGTCTGCCGTGATGACGGTGATACCGTCGCGCTGATCGAGGAGCCGGACGAACTCGAGCGCCGTGGTGCCCGAGTCGACGAGCAGCGTGTCGCCGTCATTGACGAGCTCGATGGCGCTTTGTGCGATGGCCTGCTTGGCGGCGACGTTGACATTGATGCGGCGATCCTGCGTGGAGACAGTCAGGCGCTTGTGAAGCGATACGGCACCACCATGTGTGCGGCGCAGTTTGCCTGCTTCGGCGAGCGCGTCCAGGTCGGCGCGGGCGGTGACGGAGGACACGCCAAAGGTCTGGGCGATTTCTGCTACCTGCACCGAGGCGTTATGATCGAGCATTTCCATAATGGCGGTACGGCGTTCGTCGGCAAAAGCACGGTTGGTGGCTTGGGCCATGCTGCTCCATTCTCGGCTAAATTTGCAGGAATTGTGTTGACTCTATTTTCGTTCATTTTCTTTTTGAGTAAGAAAACACCTTTCGATTACTTATCTTTTCTATAAAAGAAAGACGCTGAACGCACAAAATTCAATATCGAACACGCCCACTCGGCTCCAATTCCTTCCGTTTACTTTTCAAAAACGACGGTATTGACCTGCATGGGCTCAATATCTCGCACGTGCAAAGCCGCTGAATTTCATACAATGAGCGCAGCAAAACGCAAGGTAAAACGCCTTGTGAACAACTACGCCCGATGTCCAGATGCGGGCGAGGGAGAGGAGCAAACGCTCATGGCACTTGTTACCACCGAAAAGATGCTCAAGGACGCTCAGGCCGGCCACTACGCCGTCGGCGCATTCAACGTCGAGAACCTCGAGTTTGTTATGGCCGTTCTGGCCGCTGCCGAGGAGACCAAGTCCCCCGTCATCATGCAGACCACCCCGGGCACCATCAAGACCGCTGGTCTGGACTACTTCTACGGCATGGTCAAGGCTGCCGCCGAGCGCGCTTCCGTGCCCGTCGCTCTGCACCTCGATCACGGCGATGGCTATGACCGCTGCATGCAGGCTTTCCGCACGGGCTATACCTCTGTCATGATCGACGGTTCGCACGAGTCCTTCGAGGACAACATCGCCCTGACCAAGTCCGTCGCCGACGCTGGCCGCGCCATGGGCGTGCCCGTCGAGGCCGAGCTCGGCAAGGTTGGCGGCAAGGAGGACGACGGTCCCGCGGTTGAGGGCGAGAGCCCCTACACCGATCCTGCCGAGGCCAAGGAGTTCGTCGAGCGCACCGGCTGCACCTCCCTCGCAATTGGCGTTGGCACCAGCCACGGTGTGTACACGAGCGATCCGCACATCGAGCAGTCCGTGGTCAAGGCCATCCGCGACGCCGTCGACGTGCCGCTGGTTCTGCACGGCACCTCTGGTGTGCCCGATGAGCAGGTTGCCGAGGCTGTGAAGAACGGCATCTGCAAGGTCAACTACGCCACCGAGCTGCGTCAGGCCTACACTAAGGGCTTCATGGCCTACATGGCCGAGAACCCCGCCTGCTTCGATCCCAAGAAGCCGGCCAAGGAGGGCATGCGTGAGATCACCGAGCTGGTTAAGATCCGCATGACCAACCTCAACTCTGTGGGCAAAGCAGAGTAACAGCAAGGGTACTCCGACTCGCTACATATCCCGGGGAGGGACGAGGGCTTAGTTCCCCAATCGTCCTCGGGCATGCAAAAAGCCTCGCCGCGCACTTCGTGCGGCGAGGCTTTTTGCCCCCTGCGGAAAGATCGGGGAACTAAGCCCTCGTCCCTCCCAGGTTGATCTACTCGAGATCGTCGCCCTTGTGGCGTTAGAGCGGAAATGGGTGGGGCGTTAGGGCTGCTTTGTTGATGAGGGGATTAGTATGCCCTGGCTTGGTTGGGGAATGACTTGTTTAGGGATGATTGGAGCTTTTCGAACGATGCTCGCAAGTTGTGGCTCTGGTCGGTTGAGCGTTTGGCTTTTGTGGTGGGGGAGTCGAGGAGGCCGTTTCTCTGTGTCGGGGGGAAGGAGAAAAGGTCTGCATGTTTTAGGGATGGCTGCTGTGCTGCGTCATTGGAAGAATGCATGCTTATGCGGCCTCCTCGATGTCCACCAAAAGGTTACGCACGGGGTGTGCTGCTAGGTCTCGTGCGTTGGCAGTATTATGCCGCGGCTGCTGCAAAGAAGCGCTAAAGAAAGGCTTAACCTGGTTTGGTGTTACGATGAAACCGCAGGTCAAAGCCATCGAGTAACACTCTTGAAAGGTTTTGAACTTAAGGGCTTTCTAAGGTTTGTGGTGCGGATGTGGCGCGGACGTGCGGGGCGTGTGGACGGCTCGTTCCTAGCGCTGCGGCTCTGCGGCCCGCACCTGCTCGATGACCTTTTCCATGGTGGCGTCGATGCGGTCTTTTTTGAGCTCACATTCCCAGACGGTGATGGGCGTCCAGCCCATTTGGGTAAGTGCGTTGATGGCTGCTCGGTCGCGCTCGACGTTGCGTCGAAACTTTGCCTCCCAAAACTCAACGTTGCGCTTGGGCTGGCTTGGATTGCACTTAGGGCAGCGATGCCAAAAGCAGCCGTTGACGAAGATGGCGATCTTGCGCCCGGGGAAGGCGATGTCGGGCTTGCCGGGTACCTTCCATTCCAAACGATAGCCCGTAAGGCCCGCGGCCCGCAGGCGCTGTCGTACGAGCAGCTCGGGCTTGGTGTTGGCGCGCTTGTTGCCCTTCATGGACTTTTTGATGGCGGCGCGACGGCGCACGAGCTCACGCTCGTCAGCGGAAAGGTCCGAGGTATCGATGCCGTCGAGCAGACCGGGTTTGGGGCGTTTTTTGCTACGGCGCTTAGGTGCGCGCTTGGGCTTGGTGGCGGGCTCGTCGGTCGTGGTGGCCTCGGCGTCGTTGGCAGTGCCGTTGGCCTCAAGCCGATCTTCCCTCAACTCAATCAGAGCATCGATAAGCCCCTTGTCGGCGGGCATCCACTCAACGGTGGCAAGCGAGGTACGCGGAATCCAACGGATATCGAGCTGGCGGTCGTGCTTCTGCGGCTCATCGGATTCATCGGCCAGCGAGCAGTAGTAGCACTCCATGGAGAGATGGAAATCGGGGTAGTCGTACTCAACGGTATAGAAATCGCGCAGGTTCGTGACTTTTACCTGCAGCTCTTCCATGAGCTCGCGGCGTACGGCGTCTTCGGGCGACTCGCCGCGCATGAGCTTGCCACCGGGGAACTCCCAAAGTCCCTGCATGTTGCCATAGCCGCGCTGCACGGCAAGTAACTCATCGGATCCTTCCTTGCGAATGATCCCAGCGGCAACATGAACAGTCTTCAACAGGAGTCCTCTCTCAACATCAACACGTGGCAGGGTAGCTATCCGTACCTTACACAACGGTAAGGCAAGCGTAAGCCATATCGATGGTAGCCGACTCGTCTTCTTGCGACTATAGATGCCGTAGACTAATTGCAAGAAAGGACTCGGTATGCAAACCACGCACATGGCGACCCCGGTATTGGAGGTCGCGCATCTCGAAAAGGTATATGGAGCGCTGGGCAACGTGACCCGTGCGCTCAACGACGTCAGCTTTACCGTCAACCGCGGCGAATTTGTTGGCATCATGGGCGCTTCGGGTTCGGGCAAGTCGACGTTGCTCAACTGCGTGTCGACCATCGATAGCGCCACGAGCGGCACCATTCGCATCAACGGGCAGGACGTTACGCGCATGAAGCAGGCCAAGCTTTCGCAGTTCCGCCGCGAGGAGCTCGGCTTTATCTTCCAGGACTCCAACCTGCTCGATACGCTCACGGCACGCGAGAACATCGCCCTGCCGCTCACCATCGCCCGCACAAACTCGGCAGAGATCTCGACCTGCGTGCAAGATGTGGCAGCGCGCCTGTCCATCAGTCAGGTGCTCGACAAGTATCCCTACCAGATGTCCGGCGGTCAGCAGCAGCGCGTTGCCGCGGCCCGCGCGCTCGTCACCGACCCCACCATGATCATGGCCGACGAGCCCACCGGCGCCCTCGATTCCAAGAGCGCTCGCCTGCTGCTCGAGAGCCTGGAGGCCCTTAACCGCCGCCTACGCGCCACGGTGCTCATGGTCACGCACGACAGCTTTGCCGCCAGCTACACGAGCCGTGTGCTGTTTATTCGCGACGGCAAGATCTTTACCGAGCTGCGCCGCGGCGACACCGAACGCCGAGAGTTCTTCGACCGCATTATGGAGGTCGTTGCCATGATGGGCGGTGAGGGCTCCGATGCTCTGTAAACTCGCTTGGGGTAACGTCCGCCGCGCCGGCCGCGACTACCTCGTCTACCTTTTGACGCTCACCCTGGGCGTCACGGTCTTCTATGCCTTTAACACCATCTCGATGCAGGTCGACATCGCCGGCATCGATGAAAAGGGCTTGGCGCAGGTTATGGGCACTCTGCTCGGCGACCTGACGTACTTTTTGGCCGGTGTCATGGCCTTTTTGATGGTGTATGCCAATAACTTCATCATGAAACGCCGCAAGAAGGAGTTTGGCCTGTACCAGGTGCTCGGCATGGGGCGCGGGCGCGTCGCCACGATCATGGCGCTCGAGACGGTGATTGTCTCGGTCGGCGCCTTTATCGCCGGCATTGTGCTGGGTGTGGGACTCTCCCAGCTCATGACGTTCTTTACGCCCTCGCTCTTTAAGACACAGATCGCCAATTTCCACTTCTTTTTCTCGGTGCATGCGTTCAATCTGACCCTTGCCTGCATGCTCGTAATGTTTGTGCTCACGCTACTGCTGAACCTTCGCGCCGTGCGTCGTACCAAACTCATCGAGCTTATGGGTGCCGAGCGTCGCAACGAGAGCATCAAGACACGCAACCCCTGGATCGCGATTGCCATCTTTGCCGTGGGCGTGGTGCTTGTGGGCGTGGCCTATTACCGTCTGCTACGTGATGGGTTCCCGCTAACCGCGACGGACAGCAAGCTGCAAGAGGCCATGACCCAGTTTGGTATTACGACCGCTATGGTTACCGTGGGCACCTTTGCCCTGTTCTGGGGACTCTCGGGCATGCTCATTAAGCTGCTGCAGAGCCTGCGCGGCGTGTATTGGCGCGGCCTCAACATGTTTACCGTGCGCCAGCTTGCGGCCAAGGTCAACACGGTGTGCTTTTCGATGGGCGTCATTGCGATGCTCCTGTTTTTGGCCATCACCTCGGTGACGTGCGGTATGTCGATTGCCAACGTGATGAACGAAAACCTGGAGCGCTATAATCCGGCCGACATGTCGCAGACGTATATCTATTACACGCCCGATACGCTCGACTTCTACAAAGAGTACATCAATCCGTCTGAAGCCGATCGCATGGTGCTGGCCGATAGTACGGTCGATTTGTACTCCGCATGGCACGGCGATCGTGTCGACCCCGATAACGTTGCAGACGGTATTAAAGGCAAGTCGGCGGACAACAACGACGAGACCGGCAAGAAGGTCAATATTGCCGATGTTGCCGGTGAGCATGTGCAGATCGATTCGTATCTGAGTTACCCGCTTGGCGGTTCGGATCCTTCGGTGACCCCAAGTGAGATGTGCAAGATCATGGGCGAAAAGCTTCCCAAGGCGTTCGGGGGTAGCAATGCCGATGCGATGGGTCTGTTTGTGACGCCGGCGAGCCAGTACAACAAACTGCGTCAGATGATGGGCGAGGAGCCGGTGCACATCGGTCACGACCAGTATCTGCTCACGTGTGATATGGGCGGCGAGCTGGTCGACCTGTACACCAAGTATATGGCTGGCGGCCATGCCCTTACCTTGGGCGGGCATACGCTCAAGCCCGCAACCGATAAGTCGGACGAAGATACGGCGGCCATCGCCAACTCGTCGATGGGCAGTAATCCGGGTACCGTCGTCGTTGCCGACGAGCTGTTGTCCCAACTTAATCTGCAGCCGTATTCCAGTAGCCTGCTCGTTAACTACAAACAGGGGATGGATACAACCGAGGCAGACGAGAGCATTAAATACACTGTGCTCGACAATCTGCTCGTTGACGGCAAGGAGTCGGGGTCGTGGGGAACCTTCATCACACGCTCCGAGATGTACACGCAAGCAGCGCAAATGAACGGTCTTATTAGCTACCTAGCCATCTACATCGGCTTTGTATTGGTCGTTGCATGCGCGGCGATTCTGTCGATCCAGCAACTCTCCAACGTGGCCGACGGCAGCCGCAGCTATCGTGTGCTGGCACAGATCGGCTGTGAGGACCGCCAGATTCGTCATTCGGTGATGGCGCAGCAAGCGGTATTCTTCCTGTTCCCGCTGGCAGTGGGCCTGGCACACTCCTTTGTGGCACTTAAGGTGATCATCGAGCTGGTGAGCATTTTCGGAAATATGAGCATCGGCGGCACCGTGGGCCTCACCTGTGCAATCTTCCTGGCAGCCTATGGTGGCTACTTCTTGGTGACCTACCTTATGAGTACCGGAATGGTGCGAGCTGCCATAGCCACCCGTTACAGCGAGTAACTCGTTCAGCTCGGAATTATCGCAGGTTGAGCATAAGTCAGCGAAAACGCCCCTAAGCGAGCAAGGTGACGTGAAAGAGGAGGGAAGCGTACTTCGGTACGCGACCAACGATTGAACGCTAGGTTGCCGCTTAGGGGCGTTTGCAGCGTCGAGCCGTTACGCGGTTTGGTAAACCGCGTAACTTCATCCTTTCCAAAAGTGGAGGATGAGCGTGGTGCGGTTTTGCTGCTCGGTTTTGACCAGGATGTTGTGGATGTGGGTCTTGACGGTGCCCACAGCAAGGAAGAGCTCGTCAGCAATCTCTTGGTTCGACTTGCCCAACACAACCAGACGCAAAACCTCGGCCTCGCGGTTGGAGAGCCTGTAGGCATTGCGATAGAAGGGCATCTGCTCTTCTATGTGCCGATCAAGATCGCTGACGTTCTTTTCCTCGGGCGCCTCCTGCATGCGGATTGAAAGCACGTGGTAGGCGTAGATGATCAGCAGAATCGCAAAGTAACACGCAAAGACGTTCTCGCTAAAGTTGCGCTCGGATAGATAAAGCTGCAGCCAAGAGGGTACCAGACTCATGGGGATGACAAGGATGTTGTAGAAATCCTCGGCAACGATGCAACCGACCAGAATAGCGCCGATAATCAGGTGCTTTCGCTGGTTGTTAACGCGTGCCTTCAGCTCAACCTCTGTACTCTTATGAGCCGTCCAGAAGATATACAGTCCCACAAAGACAAGGAATGCCTGACGCATCGTGTAGTAGATCCACTGACGCATGGGGCCGGAGGGGACTGCGACGATAGTCAGCGACTCGCATAGCAAAAACGTTAGGACAGGGATGGCGAACAACTTCTTAGAATGCTTATCGAGCAAGTCCATGGCAATCAGCCAAATACAAGCCTGTGAAGCAGTCGCCACAAGGGTCCGCAATACAGGCATGGTAATTGAGTAATAGTCGCTGGCCGGAAAACTCTCGTTTTGCAACGTGTATTCAAAAAAGAAGATCTCGGTCATCTCGATGGCGTAGCAAATAAAAACGCCACTGCCATAGATAAAGAAGCGTCGACGGGACGAGGCATAGGCGGCAAGCGAAAGCACTGCCGTCACAATACAGATTACGAGTATCGCTTGGGTATAGAAGAACATGGGCGTGTCCATCTGTCACCGTCCTGTCTCATTTGTCTCTTATGGAGCCCACTATATCTCCCGGGGTATATATGTCTCAGCCGGTCGTTCCATTGCGGATTAAACGCCAAGATACAGCATAGCCGTATACCGTTCGCGGTTCCAGACGGTAAACCTCCTGTAAACTCTTGACCTGCGGGTTTATATTGGATTAGAGAGGGTGTAACTCCATGAACGGTCTTTAATCCCGAATAAACTAGGTAAAAATTGCATACGGGTGAATGATGGTCTTGTCAACACGAGGCGTGATGTTCGAGCGCCTCATAGTTAATAGTCGGCAAGACCGGCGGAAAGGAAATCGACATGGCACTGCCTAAGGATTTCATCGACACCAACGACTTCACCAAAGAGCAGATCCTGGCTATCGAGGATCTTGGCCTGGCAATGAAGAAGGCCATCAAGGTTGACGGTTATTATCCGCACCTGCTCCGCAACAAGAGCCTTGGCATGATCTTCCAGCAGGTCTCCACCCGCACTCGTCTTTCCTTCGAGACCGCTATGACCGACCTCGGCGGCCATGCTCAGTTCTATGGCCCTGGCACCATCCAGCTCGGCGGTCACGAGTCCCTGGGCGACACCGCTCGCGTTATGGGCTCGCTGCTCGACATCATGATGGCTCGCGTTGACCGTCACAAGGACGTCGTCGGCCTCGCCGAGGGCTCTGCTGTGCCCGTCATCAACGGCATGTCCGAGTTCAACCATCCCACGCAGGAGATGGGCGACCTCATGACCATGCTCGAGAACCTCCCCGAGGGCAAGAAGATCGAGGACTGCACCCTGGCCTTCATCGGCGACGCCACCCAGGTCTGCGTCTCCCTCATGTTCATCGCTTCCAAGGTCGGCATGAAGTTTGTCCAGTTTGGACCTAAGGGCCACCAGATCCCCGACGGCGGCCTGCACGTTGGCACCGTCGAGGAGCGCGCCGAGTTCGGCAAGCAGATGATGGCCATCGCCGAGGAGAACTGCAAGGTCTCCGGCGGCTCGGTTGTCATCTCCGACGACATCGAGTGCATCAAGGGCGCCGACTTCATCTACACCGATGTGTGGTATGGCCTGTACGACGAGGAGGTCTCGGGCGAGAACTACATGGACGTGTTCTATCCCAAGTATCAGGTCACCATGGACATGATGAACTTCGCCGGCCCCAACTCCAAGTTCATGCACTGCCTGCCGGCCACCCGCAACGAGGAGGTCGTCGACGAGGTCATGGACGATCCCGAGCGCTCCCTGTGCTGGGTCGAGGCCGAGAACCGCAAGCACTCCATCCGTGCTCTCCTTGCCGCCCTGGGCAAGCGCACTCCGCTCAACGACGAGGGTGTCGAGTACTCCGCCAAGGCTGAGCTCCACGCCGCTCTCGAGGCTCTCGAGCAGCTCTAAGCCTCAAGGCTTCTAAAAGCACGTTTGCGGGCGGTGGATGCTCGTCTCCTGCCGCCCGCTCACCGAGGCCCAAGCAATTGCCTTAATGCCTTAGGGCCTTGGATCTGTCCAAGACTGAGCGAAGGAGCTCATCATGAGCGACGGAAAGAAAAAGCTTTCCTTCTTTACGGTCATTTCGACCATCATCTGCGTCGTCTTCGTTTGCGAGGCCGCCGCACCTGCTGCTGCCATCGGCAACCAGCAGTTCTTCTGGTGGATCTTCCTGATCCTGACCTTCCTGATCCCTTACGGCATGGTCGTCGCCGAGCTCGGCACCACCTATGACGGCGAGGGCGGCATTTACGACTGGGTACGCGATGGCCTGGGCGACAAGTGGGGCGCCCGCATCTCGTACTACTACTGGATTAACTACCCGCTGTGGATCGCCTCGCTGGCAACCATGTTCCCCGACATCCTGGGCATGGTCTTCGGCGTCGAGTTCAACCTGATCGCCAAGATGGTTATCGAGCTTGCCTTCGTGTGGATCGTCTACCTCATGGGTCGCTCCAAGGCGGCCGACTCCGAGTGGGTCCTCAACGGCGGCGCCCTGATCAAGGTCGCCGTAGCCGTTATCGTCGGCGCTCTGGGCATCTGGTTTGCCATGGAGAACGGTTTTGCGAACGACATGTCCGCCGCCACCTTCCTGCCCGAGCTCACCAACACCAACGCTCTCGGCTACCTGTCCATCATCATCTTTAACTTCATGGGCTTCGAGGTCATCTGCACCATGACCGACGACATGGCCGATCCCGCTCGCGATATTCCCAAGGCTATCATTGTCGGTGGCGTGGCTATTGCCGTCATCTACCTGTTCGCCGGCTTCGGCATCGGCGCCGCTGTGCCGGCCGACTCCATCGACCCCGACTACGGCATGATCGTCGCGGTCCAGACCATGGTGGGCGACTCCATGCTCTTCAAGGTCATCTGCATCGCCTTCCTGATCACCCTGTTCGCCAACATGGCCGCCTGGTCCTTCGGCGTCAACTCCGTCGCCCGCTACGCCGCCGAGCACGGCAACATGCCCAAGGTCTTCGCCTCGATGATCTCCGAGGACGACATGCCCAACGGCGCCAACCTGGTCAACGCCGTCGTCGCCTCCCTGGTGCTGTGCCTGCAGCTGGTGCCCATCGACGCCATCTCCAACGGCGTCTTCTGGATGCTCTTCGGCACCTCCGTCGTCTTCCTGCTGCTCACCTACATCCCGATGTTCCCGGCGTTCCTCAACCTTCGCAAGAACGACCCGAACCGCGAGCGCATCTTCACGTTCCCGTTCAAGGGCGCGATGATGAAGGTCATGCTGGCCATCCCCTGCATCGAGCTGGTCCTGGCCATCGTCGCGACGCTGGTGCCGTTCTCCGCAGCCGAAATCGGCGACAAGGTCCCGATGATCGTCATCTTCATCGTGCTCGTGCTCATCGGCGAGGTCGTCCGCGTTGTCTCCGCTAGGGGCCGCAAGGAAGAGTACAAGGGCCTCACCCCCGAGCTGGCTGCCCAGCGTCTCGCCGAGGAGGCCGCCGAGGCCGAGGAGAACTAGGGCACCCGGATTCGGGGCCCCGACCCTCCTCGTCACTCAACCATTCCCCGGGGTGGGTGCGAGCGATAGCTCCGGTAACCACCGCCCACCCCGACCTCTCTTCCGTATCCTTCGTGCGTTTTGTCTCCGCGCACCGGGTTACGTCGTCGCTCGCCGGTGCGACTCCGTGAAAACCGGCGCCGGGCGCCCCGACCTTTGCCGGGGAACGGGCGCCTGCCATCTCTTGGTTTTAGGCTGCGGGCAGCCCGCCCGCGGCAAACGATCGTTCGATTTGGAGGATATCTTATGCGTACGATCACCGAGTCCGAGTCCACCCCCAGGGCCGACGGCTTCTTCATGCCCGCCGAGTTCGCCCCGCAGGACCGCGTGTGGATGGGCTGGCCCCACCGCACCGACACCTGGGCCCACGGCGCCAAGCCCGCCCAGAGGCAGTATGCCGCCATCGCCCGCGCCATCTCCGAGTTCACCCCGGTCTACATGTGCGCCAACCAGGTCGACTACGCCAACTGCAAGGCCGTCTTCGAGAACGACGAGAACGTCACCGTCATCGAGATGACCACCGACGACGCCTGGTTCCGCGACACCGCCGCCACCTACGTCATCAACGGCAAGGGCGAGAAGCGCGCCAACCACTGGCACTTCAACGCCTACGGCGGCCTCGTCGACGGCCTGTACTTCCCGTGGGACAAGGACGAGCAGATCGCCCTCAAGATGGCCGAGCTCTCCGGCTGCCGCCGCTACCGCCCCGACGACATGATCCTCGAGGGCGGCTCCATCACCGTCGACGGCGAGGGCACCCTCGTCGTGACCGACCAGTGCCTGCTCTCCCCGGGCCGCACCTGCTCCGCGGTGCTCGAGGAGGAAGAGGACCCCGAGTCCATCTGGCCCAAGTACCGCAAGAAGTTCGAGCCCTGGAGCGAGGAGCTTCGCGAGTACATGAGCGAGCACCTCAAGGACTACCTGGGCGTCGAGAAGGTCATCTGGGTCAAGGAGGGCATCGACCCCGAGGAGACCAACGGCCACATCGACGACGTCGCCACGTTCATCGCCCCGGGCGTCATGGCCTGCATCTGGACCGACGACCCCGACTACCCGTTCTACGAGCAGTGCCACGCCGCCTACGAGACCCTCTCCAACGCCGTCGACGCCAAGGGCCGCAAGATTAAGGTCCACAAGCTCTGCATGCCCGTGAACCCGCTGTACATGGACCAGGCCTCCTGCGACACCATCGACGCCGACGAGAACGCCGAGCCGCGCGTCCCCGACGAGCCGCTGATCGCCTCCTACATGAACTACCTGGTCACCAACCACGGCGTCATCGTCCCGCAGTACGGCGACGAGAACGACCGGCTGGCCGTCGACACGCTCCAGAAGATCTACGACGAGGTCTGGGGCGAGGGCGTCTACAAGTGCGTCGGCGTCCAGTCCGACCAGGTCGTCTACGGCGGCGGCAACATCCACTGCATCACGCAGCAGGAGCCCTCGGCGTAACTCAGGCACGCCACCTTGGCGTTCACTCGTCGCTTACGTAGCGTCAGTACGCTACGCTCCTCGTTCGCGCCAATCTGGCGCGCCTGAGCACGCCGAGTAAACGTCTGGCTTTTCTTCGGGCACTCCGTTGCCTCCACATCGGAGTGCCCTTTTTCTTTGATCGAATACGCGTCTGGCCTGGGATTTATCGCTGGTTAGGCCAATTGTTCGCTTGGATATCCCAGGTCAGACGCGTATTCAATTGTTGATAGTTTCCGGTCGTATACGCGGCCGTTTTGATCGGAGTATCTTTGTACCAGCGTATCGTCATCTTCACCCGCCAGTTCCGCGAGCGTTGGTCCAACAATTGCATTCCCTCTTCTCTTTGGGATGGCACCTGCACCGGTGACGCGGCCTGCAACCCTACCTTGGGCTGCGCCTTCGGTACAGATGCCATCCTTTTTGCTGTAGGGGGAGCGTGCCATGGCAGGTAAAAAGTTCTCCCTGTTCGAGGTCATCCTCTCGGTTATCTGCGTCGTATTTACCATCGAGGCGGCTGCTCCGGCATCTGCCATGGGTAACGTGCAGTTCTTCTGGTGGATCTTCCTCATCATTACGTTTTTGCTTCCCTATGGCCTGGTGGTGGCCGAGCTGGGTACGGCGTTCGATTCCGAGGGCGGTCTGTACGATTGGGTTCGCTTGGGCCTGGGTGACCGTTGGGGAGCCCGTTGTTCCTGGTGCTACTGGGTTAACTTTCCGCTGTGGGTGGCAAGTATCGCCTGCATGTTTCCCAGTGTTATCAATGCGGTATGGGGCATCGAGTTTTCGCTTGGGGTCCGAATTGCCATCGAGCTTGCCTTTGTGTGGGGTGTCACCGTCATGGCGATGCAGCCGGTTGCCGAGGCCGATTGGGTCATGGATGGCGGTGCCGTCATCAAGGTGCTCATTACCGCCGTGGTGGGAATCGTCGGCATCTGGTTTGCCTGCAATAACGGCTTTGCCAACGACATGTCGTTTAAGACCTTCATTCCAGATTTGGGCGGCACCAATTCGTTGACGTACCTATCGATCATCCTGTTCAACTTTATGGGCTTCGAAGTGGTCGCGACCTTTGCCAGCACGATGAAAAACCCATCGCGCGATATCCCCAAGGCGGTTATCGCTGGTGGCGTTGCCATTGCGGCGATCTACATTATCTGCGGCGTCGGCATTGGAGCCGCGGTTCCCACCGAGCAGCTTTCGCTCGATTCGGGCATTGTGGACGCGGTCGCCGCCATGTTGGGGCGCAGCCATCCGCTGACGATGGTCGTGGGCGTGGCCTTTTTGGTGACGCTGTTCGCCAACATGATCTGCTGGAGCTTTGGCGTTAACAACGTGGCGAGCTATGCCGCGCGTCATGGCAATATGCCGCGTCCCTTTGCGCTGGTGTCCAAGAAGACCGGCATGCCCAATGGCTCGGCAATCATTAACGGTTGTTTTGCCAGCCTGGTACTACTGCTTCAGATTCCGCTGGGCGAGGGCTCCGACGTCTTTTGGGTTTTCTTCTCGATGAACGTCGTCTTCCTGCTTATGAGCTATATCCCGATGTTCCCAGCGTTTTGGCGCCTGCGCAAATATGACGATCGCCCGCGCGTGTTCCGCGCGCCCTTCGAGGGCAAGGTGCTTGCGGTGGCACTTGCGATTCCCGTGGTGGAGCTTGTGCTTTCGATTGTCGCTACGATTGTGCCGCTCAACGGCTCGTCCGCCGAAATGACAAAGTTGCCCATTCTCATGGGTGTAGTGATCGCCGTGTTGCTGGGCGAGGTTTCGCGCCTCATATCGCGCCGCGGCCGCAGCGTCGACAATCCCGGCGTTGGCGTGTATAGAAAACGCTGACCGTGAGGGGCTTGGCCCACCGGCACGGGGCTAAAACCGGGGTTGCTTCCAAGTTAATAAATTGCTGCGAGGATTACTGCGACAATCGTGGAGGTTATGCTAACAGTTGCGCTGGTCGAGTGAAGAGGAAAGCTTAGGCGCAAAGAAGGGGACGTGTCCCAGGTAAGGGCAGCTGTCGTTGCGCTCATCAACGATGCAAGGAACGTCATCGTAGGTCATGGTCGAACCGATCTTGGCGATGGCCTTGGCGGCAGGTGCGACAATAATCTTGAGCGGTGCAATCGGCGCCATGGCATCTCCTTTCGATCTTGGTATTCGTCGATGTTTCTACCATAACCGTAATGCGGAATCAAGCTGGTTGTGCGCGGAATGAGGGTAGTATGAGCTTCGCATTCTTTATCTACACGATTCTTGTCATGGGCATTGGATTGGTAACGGCATCAACTGCACTCGTAATATGGCTCATGACTCGTCGACGCGATTGTTTGGTGGCGGCCGCGGGCTTCCTTCTCTATGTCTTCGATATGTCGGTGATCTTCTTTGATGAGTACAACCGGCTCAAATATGACTATGTGGTGACGTTTAATGAGCCGCTTCAACATCCGTTACTGCGCTGCGCGCTGGGCGTGGCGATTCTTGCGTGCGTATGGCTTTGGGTAACGTTTCGCTTACACGATGAGGTAACCGTTAAGCGCGTTGCCGCATATGTCGTACCGATCGCCGTGCTTCAGCTTGCCCTGGTACCTCGTACTGGCTTTGCGAGCCAGATTCAGCAATATCTTTTTTGGCTTGCGCGCGATTTGGGAATGGCATTCTGCTTGGTATATGCTTACGCTCGCTATCGCAAGACGGAGAATAGGGCTGAGCGGCTCGATCTTGAGCGCTCTCGGACGTTCTTTCGCATAGCCTGCGTGCTTACCGTGATGGTGGTTATCGAGGATACCTATATGATCCTATTCTGCACGCCTGACGTTGACAACGTGATAGTGAGCGCCTTTTTATGGTATCTGGGCGAGCGGAATATCTCAGAGAATTTATTGTTTGTGGCTGCAGCCGTTCAGCTATTTAAACAGTTCAGCCATATCTTACGTGTGTTCTCGCGTCACCCTCGTGCCGATGAAGAGGTAGCGACAGAGCGCCGTGATGCACGGGAGGACCTTGTCTCGCGTGTTGTGATTTTCTCGGACGAGCATGGGCTTTCAAAGCGCGAACAGGAAGTGCTTACACTCGTATTGCGTGGACTCGATGTCCAAAATATTGCTAATGAACTTGTGATTAGTCCGGGTACCGTCAAGGCTCACCTGCATCGCATCTATGTAAAGAGCGAAGTCAAGGCGCGTGACGACTTGATTGAGGCATTCTGGCGCTCGTGAGGCTGGAGTGGTCCGGCTGACGGTGTATCGCAGACTGCTCGGCGTAAAGAAGCGACAATAAACTTAGACAATAAAATACCTGTTCAGACGTGTAAACCTGCTTAATCCGTCCGTTCGCTCGGTTCCATCTTGGCAGCTTGTGCTGGAGGTGCGTCAATGGGTGTTGACGCGGGGCGTAGGGCGCTGGACAGACGCCCAATTGCCTGTAGGCACGTGTCACGAGGGGGCGGCAAATGCTCCCTCACCGATTGGGCGCGCCGTATCGTGGCGCTTATCCATTGTCCTGTAACGTCTGAGGAGGCTCATATGGACAAAGCGGATTTAGTCATCAAAAGTAATGCTGTGTTCACTGGTGACGGGCTGGCACCGTTCAAGGGCGGCGTTGCCATCGCGGGTGACAGAATTGTTGCGTGCGGCGAAGATAAGTACCTCGACGCTTTTATCGGGTCCGATACCGAGGTGCGTGACTATGGCGATAAGCTCGTCATGCCTGGCATTATCGATTCACACACTCACTATGCCCAGGGCGCCTTTTTGACCGATCCCGATTTCGCCGTCAATCTCATCGATTGCACAAGCTTCGAGCAGTGTATGGAACGCGTGCAGGCGTTTGCCAAAGACCACCCGAACAACGAGTGGATCGTGGGCTGTCAGGTTATCCAGTTCCAGTGGGACGTGCCCGAGATGCCTACGGCGACAATGATCGATGAGTACATTTCGGACCGTCCGGTCTTTTTGCAGCAGGTTGACATGCACACGTTTAGTGCCAACACCTGTGCAATCGAGAAAATCGGCGTTACTGCTGAAACGCCAGACCCATCAGGCGGCAAGATTCTTAAGGATGAAGCTGGCAACCCCACGGGGGTCTTCTCGAACAACGCGGGAGCCCTTTTCATGGATGAGGTATACAATCCTGCCCCCGAGGTGGCTAGTGCTTCCTTTGCCAAGACTGCGCATCGCGCCAACGCTCTCGGCATTACAACAGTCGGCATGGTTAACCCCACTTTTGTGAGCATGGATAACCCCTATAAATTCCTTGCGGAACTCAACCGCAAGGGCGAGCATCCGTTGCGCGTGTTCATGTACACAGACCTTTTTGAGAACGAGGCCATGACGCTCGAGGAGATTCGGGCGAAATACGACTTCCCGGGCACGCAAGTCGAGTGGCATGGCTTTAAGCAGTTCATTGACGGCGTGTGTTCCGATCATACTGCTTGGATGCTCGAGCCCTATGCTAATGCTCCCGAGACCTGTGGCGAGCCGGCTGAGGATCCAGAGCGCGTGCGCAAAGCCATCCTTAAAGCGCTTGAGTGGGGTGTCGACACGCGCATCCATGCCATAGGCGATCGTTCCGTACGCTTTATCCTGGACTGCTTCGAGGAGGGTGAGAAGCGTTACGGTCTTATGGGCTGTCGTCACTCCATGGAGCACAACGAGACTGTTCAACCTGAGGATTTGCCGCGTTATGCGGAACTCGGCGTCTGTCCGGCCATGCAGCCGTGGCATATGCTACTTGATATGGCCGACTTGGCAAAGGACGACGCCGTTGGCCCCGAGCGCGCGGCGCTCTCGTGGCCAATTCATAGCCTGCTTGCGAGCGGTGCCTGCGTGCATTTGGGCTCCGACTTCCCGGTTGTGGGGCTTGAGCCTATGGAGGAGGTCTATGGCGCGGTCTATCGCATGCTCGAGGACGGATCTAATCCTGAGGGTTGGTTCCCCGAGGAGCGAATCACCATGGCCGAGGCCCTGCGCGCATACACCTACGGCGCTGCCTACGCTATGCATGCTGAGGACCGCATCGGCACACTCGCCTGCGGCAAGCAAGCCGACATCTGCGTACTCGACCGCAATCTCTTTACCTGCGAGCCGGCAGAGGTTCTCGGCGCCACGGCTGAGCTTACGGTGATCGCCGGTAAGGTCGTCTACGAGAAATAGCCCCACAGTCTTTCAATCTCTCAAGGAAAGGGGAGAACCATGGCAGAAGAAACAACCGCTGTCGTTGGGGAGGAGCATGAGCTCGCCTCAAAGCCGATTCCAGAACTCGTGCGCCGCTACACAATTGTGACCGGTCAGGGCATGCTCGCGCAGATCATTATGGTCGTGCTCGAGGGTCTCGTGATGGGCTGGGGCCTGGGCGCTCACGGTCTTGCTTGCGTCTCGATCATCATGTCTGTCGAGTACATCAATCTGGCCTTCGGCAATCTCTTCGGTACGGGCGTGCCGGCCGTCGTGGGCAATCTGCTCGGCGCCGGCGACATCAAGGGGGCGAGTAAGGCATTTAGCCAGGGTTTCTGGCTCACGGCGATTGTTTCGGTCCTGCTCGCCGTCGTGATGGCAGTCTTCACCGAGCCCATCTGTGCATTCTTTGGTGCAACGCCCGATATCATGGCTGACACGGTCGCCGGCGTGCGCACGTTCGCCGTTCTATTGCCGCTCACGGTCATCGGCCAGATGGTTACCGCTGTTATGCGCGTCGATGAGAAGGTCCAGGTCCAGGCAAATCTCATGACCGTATCTGCCATCGTTGCCATCTGCTGGCTCGCGCTCTCGACCTTCGTGCTCAAGCTTGGCGTCATGGGTGCTGGCGTGTACTATGGCCTGTCCATTGGCATCTGGGCCATCGGCATCTTCTGGTATGTTGGCGGCAAGAAGTCTCAGCTCAAGATTAACCTGGTCGACCTCAAACTCGACATGGGTATCTGCGGGCAGATCGTTAAGATTGGCTTCCCGTTCTTCCTGGTCCAGGGTGCGACATTCGTCTTCAATACCGTTGCCAACTCGCTGCTCGGCACGCTTGGCGGTGACATGGGTTCGCTCTACATCGCTGCATTCGGCGTAATCAACGGCTACATTCTCTACATCACCATGATGGTCGCCCAGTGCTTCTCCTATGGTTTGCAGCCCATCGCTGCCTTCAATGCCGGTGCCAAGGCATGGGCGCGTCTTAAGGAGACGCTCTCCTGCACGCTTAAGTACCAGGTTGTGACGCTGGCGCTGGTCACCGTTGTACTCTGGCTTGCCGCCACGCCGGTGTGTGCCTTCTTTGCCGGCAGCGATCCCGCGCTCGTTGAGGTTGCCGCCAACGCCACGCGTACCGTCATCCTGGCTGTTGCCCTGGGCTATCTTGCCATGACCATGTCGATGTACTTCCAGGCGAACGAGAAGGTGGGTATCGCCACGTTCTGCGGCCTGCTCCGTTACGTGATCTGTTCCGTACCGCTCATGTACTTGCTTGGCAGCATGATGGGCGCGCAGGGTGTTTGGATTGCCTTGGTTGCAGCCGATGCCATTACCGGCCTGGTTTCCATTGCACTTGCTGCAAAGGAACAAAAGCGCCTGAGTGGGCTCATGGCGTAGTCTAGGGCCGCTCCTCGTTCAACGGCGAAATCAAAGGGCGTTCTCCACATGGAGGGCGCCCTTTTTTATCGCGGTATGTTTTGCGTGGCAGTCATGAGGCCCAGGCGGTTGCTGACGCCGAGCTTGCGATAGATGGCGTTGACGTGCTTCTTGACGGTTGACTCGCTTATGAATAGCTCGTTTGCCATCTGTTTGTTCGTTTTGCCGTCGAGCATGAGCCGCATGACTTCGGCTTCGCGCGGTTGGATATTGTGTTCTGCAATGAAAGCATTCAGCTGGTTTGTGTCTTCTGTCTGGGTGAGTTTAATGCCCCGAGGATAGAGGTTGGCGAGCGCGAGGCTCGCGTGCCGAGCGACTTCGAGCAGGATTGCGAGCTCGGTGTCGGTGAAGTCTCCGGCCGTGCGTTCGCGAAACAGGGTGATGCTTCCCAGCGGGCTGTCGTTGTGCGCGAGCGTGGCCGTACAGCCAAAGTAGACGCCCTGGGGTTCCATCCATTTGCGATAGATGGGCGTGGCATCGCGTCGCTCGACGTCGACGAGGTCGAGGTCGCGGTAGACGCCGACCTTATGTAGGTCAAAGGACCATGTTGTATAGTCCATCGCGGCGTAGCGGTTGTAGTAGTCGCTCAGTGCGCGGTCGTCCATTCCGCTGCTTGCGGGGTGGACGTAGCGTGGGGCATCGCTGCCCGCCGCCTCGATCAGGTCGAACATGGCGATCCGATGGGGCACGAGTCCTGTCGTTCCCTCGAGGGTCTCCTTTTGCAGCATGTCGACACCGCGTGATGCGTGGATCGCGAGCGCGAGCTCGTTGAGGGCGGTCCAGGTCGTACTGTCCAGCTCAATAGTCTGCTGTTTATTGCATGGGGGCATAGGGCGTCCTTTCCATTGTGGAACCCAGTATGTCATGTTCTCGGCCTGAATAGAACTTTAGGTCAGCGAATGGTATACCGGCGGTCGCTGAAAGGGGCTCGAGGGACCATTGAGGACATCTCGGTGCGGCTGCATTATGGTCTCGTCAAGCAAAAGCACCGAGATCAAGGAGCTTGAAATGAAGACTATCTACGAGAGTGAGTCCACGCCTAAGAAGGACGGGTTCTATATGCCCGGCGAGTATGAGGAGCAGGAGCGCACCTGGATTCTGTGGCCGCACCGCTCCGACGTGTGGCGCTGCGGCGCCAAGCCGGCGCAGAAGGTCTTCACCGAGATCATTAAGACCGTTGCACGCTTTCAGCCCATCACGGTAGGCGTCAACACCGAAGACTTCCCCGCGGTGTGCGAGATCTTCGACGGTGTTGAGAACGTGCGCGTTATCCACATGGAGTACAACGACAGCTGGATTCGCGACCCCGGCCCAGCGTTCCTCGTTAATGACAATGGGGAGGTGGCCCTTTCGCACTTCCACTTTAATGCTTACGGCGGTTTCATTGACGGCCTGTACTTCCCGTGGGACAAGGACGCTTCTATTGGCCTGCAGGTGGCACAGCTTGAGCAGGTTAACCGTTATCGTCCCGAGGATTACATCCTCGAGGGCGGCTCGTTCAACTGTGATGGTCAAGGCGCCGTCGTGACCACCGAGATGTGTCTGCTCAACGAGGACCGCAACCCGCAGTACACCAAGGAGCAGATTGAGAAGAAGCTCTCTGAGTACCTCGGTATCGAGAAAGTTATCTGGATCAAGGACGGTATCGATCCGTACGAAACGAACGGTCATGTGGACGACGTCGCATGCTTTAGTGCACCCGGCGAAGTCTGCTGCATGTGGACCGATGATCCCAACCATAAGTTCTACAAGGAGTGCCAGGAGGCGTATAAGACGCTTTCCGAGACGACGGATGCCCGTGGCCGCAAACTCAAGGTTCACAAGGTAATCATGCCTGCGACCTCGGTATATATGACCGAAGAGGAGGCCAGCACGATTGATCCCGTCGAGGGCGTGCTGCCGCGTACCCCCGAGGACGCCTTCGAGCCGAGCTATCTCAATTTCCTGCCCATCAACGGAGCGGTGCTTGTGCCGCAGTTCGGTGACCCTAACGACGCCCAGGCGCTCAAGGATATCCAGGCTGCTTATCCGGACCGCGAAGTCATCGGTATCATGACCCGCGAGGTTATTTACGGCGGTGGCAACATTCACTGCATCACCCAGCAGCAGCCCAAGGCGCGCTGTAAATAGTAGTTCCATGGTGAACAGGGCTTGATTGTCCGCACACGAAAGTCCGCCGACTTCAATGGTCGGCGGACTTTTTGTGTGGCGGCATGGGCGTTTACCCAGATAAAACCTACCAAAATAAACCTGTCCCTTTTTGGTAGGCGGTTTCAGCTGAACGGCGGGCCGTGCGGCTTGGGTGTGTGGGCTCACAATCTGGGAAAACCAAACAGATTGGGGGCTTGTATGATCGATTCGAAGGGAAGCGTGCGGCTCGAGGGCATGTTTAACAGGGCGCATCTGGCTCCCGAAGCCCAGCGCGCATACGATACGCTGCTCGAATGCGTGCTCAACGGGCAGAAGGACTGCGAGGTTTCGGCGTGTGCGGGCATGGATACCATCAAGGCGCTCGTCGAGCTTTTGCGCTGCGACTGTCCCGAGCTCATTCATCTCTTGGGCGGTGTGCACTACTGCCGCCACGGTGAAAAAGTCCTGTTGGTGCCAAATTATGCCAAGGGATACAAGCAGTCGGTCACCAGGCTCTATACAAATCTTGCCAAGATGGAGCGTGCGGCTGCGCCGATTCTGAGCGCGGCACCGGTGGGGGCATTGGCGCTCGATTGGGTCTTGGCGATCTGTGCAAGCTTACCTCGGGGCTCCATGACATCGGCATCACCGTGGATGACTGGAATCCTCGCAACATCCTTGTGGGGGAGAGGGGCAGCCTGATGCTACTTGACACCGATTCGTATGCTTTCACACTTTCAGATGTGAGCTACCAAACCACCTGTGCAGCACCGGGATATATCGCACCGGAGGTGCTCAAGCTCATGGAGACAACTGGCGTCAGCGATTTCGAGAGCCTGGCAGCCACGAATGCCCCGGTATTCACACCTCAGACGGATGACTTTGGACTGGCGGTCCATATCTTTAAGATGCTCAATCGCAGAATACACCCATACGCTTCTGGCGAGCTGGACTTGGATATTTTTGACCTGGATGACGACGACATTCCGCCTGCACCGTCTCTGAACAGCTGCGCGTGCAATGGGCGCAGCCCGTTTATAAGGACTTTGGTCGGATATGTTATCCCGGAGTACGCTCTCGAGCTCGATGATTTTGGCGGCCTTATGGGCGAGGCTTTCCGTCGATCGTTGTATGGCAGGGCGGAGGAGCGCCTTGACGCACGCACATGGGCGCGCCTGCTCGACCGGTATCTATCCGAGACGGTTGTGTGCCCGCGTGCTGCTCATCTATACCACGCTTCGCAGCACGAATGCCCCTACTGCCGAGGAGAGCGCGCTTTGTTATCTCGTTTTGGTTGATTGCTCTGGGCTATCTTGGAGAAAGCCCAGGAGGCGATGCGCGGGTTAGCCCTGCGTGTCGCCTCCGTACATGTAGACGATAAAGCCGTCGCCGGTGTCTTGGCTGTGGTCCTCCAAGATGCGCTTCATGTTGAGGTGCTCGTAGAACTGCCAGTCGGAGTTGCAGTCGCTCATCAGGAAGAACTTGGTGCAGCCGGCCTTGGCGAGCTCGGCGCGCGCAAGGTCGATGAGCGCGCGGCCGAGTCCCTTGCCCTGCCAGTCGGGCACGATGATGATCAGGTTGAGCTGGCCTTGGGCGTACTCATTGCCCGTGGCGGCAAAGCGGTCGGCCGTGGCTTTCTCGCGGCTGTCGCCAAAGAGCGAACCCTCGAGCTTGGCGTCGGCGGTTATGGCCATTTCGGTTGCCCGGGCAAGCATCTCGTCGTAGCAGGGCTCCCATGTGGGATTGGTGCGTGGCTTGCCGTCCTCGAAGATGCCGATGCAGCAGGCGGCGATAATGCGGCCCTCGGCTTCGGCAACAAGGGCGATGGGGGAGCGCTGCAGCTGCATGGCAATATTGAAGCGGGCGCAGAAATCGGCAGCTTCGACGTCGCCACGGTTGCGCAGCGTGTTGCACCACAGCTGGTTGTAGATGGCGGCGATGCCAGTCAGGTCATCAAGCGTGGCGGCGCGCAGGGTTACGTTGTCAAGGCTCATGAGGGCTCCTTCCAAGTTGGGTCAGGCCACCCCTGGGTGTGACATGGCTGCGGCGGCGCCGCATCAACCATTCGGCAGACGAGCCCCGATCCCTCGGGGACGGAGGGCCCTAAGAAGGAATGAGGGTGGATTTTCGGACACTTGCTCGATGAGAGTGGGTAATCTCCCACTTTTAGTGCTGGTATAGGCCAAAAACGGGAGATTATCCACTCTCATTCTGGCTAGTTTCGCCCATGCGCTGGGGTGGGGGATATGCGTCTTCCACCCTCCTTTCTTTGGTTGGATTTTGCACTGAAGGCAGCGACCTGCATGTCTTTGGCGTAAAGTTTATCCGCAGCACATATCAATAAGCGAAAGGCCCGGTAGTGAGCGCGTTCTACTTCTTCTACGGAATCACGTTCGTCTTGGTTTGCATGGTGGCGGTGTGCGTATCGGTATGCACGTACCTCGTCTCACATCGAACAAGCTACTTGACGGTCTCGGCCTTCTTTTTCTTCGACATGCTCGAAAGCGCCATCGTATTCCTCGATGAGTATCAGGGCCGTAAGATGATGACAGATATCCTCAGCAGCCAATTTCCCATGACTCACCCCATAACGAAACTCGTCCTATCGATTGGAATCATGGCGAGCATGTGGGCATTTGCATTGGCGATCGTAAACAAGACGAGCCGGCTTCATATGCTCGTGCCCTGCATCGCCTTTTCTGCTTTCGAGGCCATGTCGCTTGTGTTGCAACCCGATTCAATCAAACAACTCGCCTTTTATGCGTTGCGCTCCTTGTTCATGTTCGTGGCGTTTGGCATGATTTTCGTCTGCTACCGCAAAAGCAAGCCGTTGGCGCGAAAGAGCTTCTATGCACGCTACGGCAGGTTTCTTATTGTGATGGCTGTGTTGACGGCGTTTGTTCTGATCGAGGATGTACGCGTTCTCGGGCTGAATATTGGGCGGATCGAAGTCACCGATTACCTGTATTTTTTCTACGGCAGAAACATCCCAGAGAATATCATGAGCGTGGTGGCCGCGATATATACCGTTCGTGCGGCGTCGCGGATCTTGTCGTTGCGCTTTTCTGCTCCGCCCACAACGTCTGGCACCTCTGCCAAGCAGATTGCGGAGGTCCGCTTCTCGGCATTCTGCGACCAGCACGATATCTCCGCGCGTGAACGCGAAGTGCTCGACCTTCTGCTCGATGGCCAGGATAACCGCGCCATAGCGAATGATTTATTTATCTCTGTCGGCACGGTCAAATCGCATGTTCACACGATAGTCCGTAAATGCGGTGTCTCATCGCGGTCCGAACTTCTTCAGAGCTTTTGGGCAGGTTAAAGGCAGGGTTATAGGGGATATAAGCCTCCGCTTACGGCAATAACCCCGTTTGTGCAGGCAAGTTTATACCCGGGGGTGCTATTCAGGTGATAGCAAGCGTCGCGAAAGCGCGGCGATGTCAACAGAAAGGTGGGTTATATGAAGACCTCTATCCCCCCCGTTTCCCGTAGAAGCTTTCTCGGCCTGAGCACGTTGGGCGCCGCGGCTGTTGCGGTGGGTGCCGCCGGTTGCGCCAACAATTCTTCAAATGCCGGAAGCACCGGCGGCGCGAGTTCCGATAAGGCATCCATCGTCTTTCGTAACGGCACGATTCAGACGATGGTCAAAGAGGGCGACACTGCGGCCGCCCTGGCTGTCTCGGGCAACAAGATCGTATATGTAGGCGAAGACTCCGGTGTTGACGAGTACATCGATGACAACACGCGCGTCATCGATCTTGATGGCGGTATGGTGACCCCCGGCTTTATGGACGGCCATATCCACGCTCCGGGCAACTGGGTGACCGCGCTGTACGAGATCGATCTTACCAAGAGCACCACGATCGATGAGTATAAGAAGGTGATCAGTGATTTTGTAACCAAGCATCCCGATGATGAGGCTTACGTTGGCGGCTCGTTCATGATCAACGCCTTCGAGCAAGAGGATGGCACCAATCCCGGCCCCAACAAGTCCATCCTCGACGAGATCTGCTCCGATAAGCCCATCATGCTGACCGATGTTTCCTATCATTCGGTGTGGGTCAACAGCCGTGCGCTCGAGCTTGCGGGCATCGATAACGATACCCCCAATCCCACGGGCGGCATCATCACCCGCGATGCAAACGGCGAGGCGACTGGCTACTTGATCGATTCTGCTGCCACTATGGTGAGGGAGGTTGTCTCCGTCAAGCATACGGACAAGGAGCTTGAGAACGCTATCGACAAGTACCAGCAGGTGGCTACGAAATACGGCATCACCGGCATTACCAACATAAGCGTCGTGGGAGAGTCTACGGCACAGGATTGCCAGTTCTATACTGACCTTGAGAAAGAGGGCAAGCTTAACCTGCGCATGCGAGTACTTCCTACCATTGTGCCCGGCATGACGGCTAAAAAGGCTCTTAAAACCGTGAAGGACCTCAAGAAGTTCGATAGCAACATGATCTCTACCGGTACGGTTAAGATCTACTCCGATGGCGTTACCGAGGGCGGCAGCGCCGTGATGCTCGAGCCATATACCTCCGCCGCCGGTAAGGGCGATAACTGGCACGGCGAGTCCGTCTGGGATCAGCAGGAGTTCAGCGACATGGTGGCCGCCCTCGACAAAGAGGGTGTTCAGATTCATGTTCACGCAATCGGCGATGGCGCCGTCCACAATACACTCGATGCCTACGAGCGCTGCGTCAAGGAGAACGGTGAGCGCGATGATCGCCGCAACACCATGACGCATGTGTGCGCAATCACCGACGAGGACATTAAGCGCGTCGCCGATCTCGACATCGTGTGCGCGCTGCAGTTCCTGTGGATGTATCACGATTCTTTGTGCGACCTCGAGATCGCCATGGTGGGCGAGGATCGCGCCATGAAGTTCTACCCCGTCAAGAACATGCTCGAGGCCGGCTGCTTTATCTCCGGTGCGAGCGATGGCCCGGTCACCGGCTATGCGCCGCTCGAGGAGATCGAGGTGGCCGTTACGCGCAACAGCCCGTTTCCCGAGGAGGAGGACACTGATATGTACCGTTGGCCCGAGCAGGCCATCACGGCATATCAGGCGCTCGAGGCATATACCAAAAACGTTGCCTTCGAGAACTGCATGGAGGATAAAGTCGGTACGCTCGAGGTGGGCAAGCTCGCCGATCTCACGGTGCTCGACCAAGACATCCTTAATTGCGATCCCAAGAAGATCTCCGATACCAAGGTTCTGTTCACTGTCTCCGATGGCCGTATCGTATACGAGGGATAATCGGTCGATTGAGGTGAACAACGGACGATTGCTCGGCAGAACGCTTGGTTGCCAGCTGTCGTCGCGATTTAGCACAGACCGCCGCGGACGCATGAGCGTCCGCGGCGGCACTTTTTGCGGTGGTCATTGGGGACGTTCTTAAACGACTAGTCAAACAAGAGCGTTCCCAACGACTACCCCAAGGAATGTCCCAGACTGCCGGCAGAAAAGGAACGTCCCTAACTACCGCATCCGGAGCAAGACGGCGCCGCAGGTAGAGGACGGACTGCGAGCGGGCCGCATTTGAGACAAGGTGGCGTGAAACGAAAGGGCGCTGACCTTCTGGTCGCGCCCTTGAAGTTGAACGTCAGATTGTCCAAATGCGGCCCGCGCAGCGTCGAGTAGTTACGCGGTTTGGTAAAACCGCGTAACTAAACCCGCTCCGCGACCTCGTGGATGAGGTAATCGGTCTTTTCCCAGCCCAGGCACGGGTCGGTGATTGACTTACCAAAGACGCCGCCATCGACCGGCTGGTTGCCGTCCTCAAGGTAAGACTCGATCATAAAGCCCTTGACCAGCTTGGAGATGGACTCGTTGCGGCGGCAGCTGTCGAGTACCTCCTTGCAAATGCGGTATTGCTCCAGCGGGCGCTTGCCCGAGTTGTCGTGGTTGCAGTCGATGACCGCCGCCGGATTGGCGTAGCCGGCATGCTCGGTATAGCGCTCGGCCAGGCGCTCCAGGTGCTCGTAGTGGTAATTGGGGTAGGTGCGACCGTCGAGACCGATGTAGCCACGCATGACGGCGTGTGCGAGCGGGTTGCCGTCGCACTCAACTTCCCAGTTACGGAAGATGAAGCTCTGATGTGCCTGGGCGGCGTAGATGGAGTTGAGCATGACGGTGGTGGAACCGGCGGTGGGGTTCTTCATGCCGACGGGCACCGAAATGCCGCTCGATACCAGGCGATGCTCCTGGTTTTCGACCGAGCGCGCACCCACGGCAACGTAGCTCAGCAGGTCAACGAGGTATTGGTAGTTGGACGGATAGAGCATCTCATCGGCGGTAAAGAAGCCCGTTTCCTCAATAACGCGCAGGTGCATATGGCGGATGGCCTTGACGCCCTCGAGCAGGTCGTCGGGAGCCTCGGGGTTGGGGTTGTGCAGAAGACCCTTGTAACCGGTGCCCTTGGTGCGCGGCTTATTGGTGTAGACGCGCGGAATGATGATGAGCTTGTCCTTGACCTCTTCGGCGGTCTTGGCCAGTCGGTTCATATACTCGAGCACCGAATCCTCGCGGTCGGCAGAGCACGGGCCGATGATGAGCACCTTACGTGCGTCCTCGCCGGTAAAGACCTTGGCGACCTCGGAGTCGAATGCCTGTTTCTTAGCGGTAAGCTCGGCGGAAAGCGGCATTTCCTCGCGGATCTCCATGGGGATCGGCAGCCTGCGTTTGAATTCCATGGCCATAGGGGCCTCCTCAATCTATAGAAAGAGCAATAAGCGTATTCTCGAATGCTCGGCATTATCCGCTGTCGCACGCTAAAGTGCAAGCCCTTGCCACCCCGAAACCTGCCAAAAGGGACAGGTTTATTTTGGCAGGTTTTATATGGGGGAACGTCGGCGGATACCGGGAGGGAGTGGCGTCGCGCGGGACCCTAAGGCTATTGTCGGTTCCCCAGGAAACACCCTGTGGGCAAAAAATGCCAAATATGAGTACGGTTGCTAGCTTAGTAGCATATTGCCTTCGCAAAATAATAGACATAACAGCAAAATATGTTCATTAACGCAAACACATATAAGTCCGCTATAGGGCTGTTTGATCAATTTAGGGACGCGTGTAAGCCGTGAAAACGGCATTTGGGGCTGTTTTGGCTGTTACTAAAAGGGTAACAGTACTCATATTTGCCATTTTTTGCCCACGGGGCCTCGAAGGGGCTGTCAATCAGGTCCCAGGGGAGGCGGTTTGAAGGTCGCAGAACAAAAAAACGGGGGCGCAGGTTGTCCTGCGCCCCCGTTCTCGGGCGTTATTCGTTCCCCGCGGCAGAATTTACGCCGCCTCGTCGAACTGCGAGTTGTACAGATCGGCGTAGAAGCCGCCCTGGGCGAGCAACTCGTCGTGCGTGCCCTTCTCGACGATATCGCCGTCGCGAATTACCAAGATCACGTCGGCGTTGCGGATCGTGGACAGGCGGTGCGCGATAACAAAGCTGGTACGGCCCTGCATCAGCGCATCCATGGCACGCTGAATAAGCTCCTCGGTACGAGTGTCAACGTTGGAGGTTGCCTCGTCCAGAATTAGCGCCGGGCGGTCGGCCAAAATGGCACGGGCAATGGTCACGAGCTGGCGCTGGCCCTGCGACAGGTTGGTGCCTTCCTCGTTGATCATAAAGTCGTAGCCGCCGGCGAGCGTATGGATAAAGTGATCGCAGCGTGCGGCGCGTGCAGCGGCTTCGACCTCGGCATCGCTTGCATCGGGGCGTCCGTAGCGGATGTTCTCGCGGATGGTGCCGTTAAACAGCCAGGTATCCTGTAGCACCATGGCAAACTCGCCGCGCAGCGCCGCGCGGTCCCAGTCGCGCACGTCGACACCCTCGACGCGCAGCGAACCGCCGTCCACATCGTAGAAGCGCTGCAGCAGCTTAATGAGCGTGGTCTTGCCGGCGCCGGTAGGACCGACGATGGCGATGGTCTGGCCGGGCTGCGCCTCGCAGCTAAAGTCGTGGATGATGGTCTTGTCGGGCGTATAGCCAAACTTGACGTGATCAAACTCCACATGGCCGGGGCGCTTTTCGGGAATCTGCGCGTCGGCTTTCTGCTCCTCCTCGGGCGCGGCCAGGAACTCAAAGACGCGCTCGGTGGCGGCTGCCATCGACTGCATCGTGTTGCTCACGTTGCCCAGTTGCTGCACGGGCTGCGTAAAGTTGCGAACGTACTGGATAAAGCTCTGGATGTCGCCGGGCGTGGCGTTGCCGGTCAGTGCGAGCTGTGCGCCCACCACGACAACGCCCACGTAGCCCATGTTACCCACCAGGCTCATAAGCGGCATCATCAGGCCCGACAGGAACTGCGAGCGCCAGCCACTAATAAAGAGGCGGTCGTTTTGACGGTCGAACTCCTCGATCGAGGCCTCGGCGCGGTCGAACACCTGAATGACGTTCTGGCCGGCAAAGTCCTCCTCGATAATACCGTTGACGGTGCCCAGGACCTGCTGTTGCTCGCGGAAGTACGGCTGCGAGAAGTGAATCATCACGGTCAGGATAATCGCGGCGGCCGGCAGCGTGAGCACGGTGACGCCGGTAAGCGGTAGACTGATCGAAAGCATCATGACGAGCACGCCGATAATCTGCGTCACCGACGTGATGAGCTGTGTCACGCTCTGGTTGAGCGACTGACCCAGCGTATCGACGTCGTTGGTGATGCGGCTGAGCACGTCGCCCTTGCTGTGTCCGTTAAAGTAGCTCATTGGCACGACGGCGATCTTGGCGGCGATCTCCTTGCGCATGCGATAACAAATCTTTTGCGTGACGCCGGTCATGAGCCAGCCCTGGATCAGGCTGCAAACAGAGCTTGCCAGATACAGGCAGAGCAAAAAGCCGAGCGTCTTGGCGATCCAGTCAAAGTCAACGTCGCCGGTGCCGTTGACCTTGGCGACCAGGCCCTCGAACAGCTTGGTCGTAACCTGGCCGAGCACCTTGGGTCCCACAATGTTAAAGATGACCGAGCACACGGCAAAGGCGACGGCGGCAAACACGGCAATCTTGTGCTGGCCGATATAGCCGAGCAGCTGCCTCATGGTGCCCTTAAAGTCCTTGGCCTTTTCGCCGCGACGCATGCGGCCCATGGGACCACGCTGACGGGTGGGCTTGGGAATCTGAGTCTTGGTCTCGTCTGCCATCAGCGCTCGCCTCCTTCCATGACGGCTGCAATTTCTTCTTGGGTAAGCCCCAGCTCCTCGGCGGAGAGCTGCGACTGTGCGATCTCCAGGTACGCCGGGCAGCTGCGCAGCAGCTCCTCGTGCGTGCCGGTGCCCACTACGTGGCCGTCGTCGAGCACGATGATTTGATCGGCGTGCATGATGGTCGCGATGCGCTGGGCCACGACCACGAGTGCGGCGTCGGTAACGTTTTTGGCCAGCTCTTCGCGCAGACGCGCGTCGGTCTTGTAGTCGAGGGCGCTAAACGAGTCATCGAACACCACGACCTCGGGCTTTTTGGCCAACGCGCGGGCGATGGCCAGACGCTGGCGCTGACCGCCCGAAACATTGGAACCGCCCTGGCTGATGGGGGAGTCGTAGCCGCCCTCGCGCTCGGCGATAAAGTCCTCGGCCTGGGCGATGCGTGCCGCCCGGTGCATGTCATCATCGCTCACCATGTCGCCGGCAAACTTGAGGTTGCTCTCGACGGTGCCCGAGAACAGGCGACCCTGCTGCGGGATGTAACCAATGCGGCGGCGAAGCTCGGAAAGGGTCATGTCGCGCACGTCGATGCCGTCGAGCGAAATACTGCCGCCCGTGACGTCGTATAAGCGCGGAATCAGTTGCACGAGCGTGGATTTGCCCGAGCCCGTGGAGCCAATGATGCCGAGCATCTGACCGGCATGCGTGGTGAAGTTCACGCCGCTGATGACGTCGGCGCGGGCATCGGGATACTGGAAGCTCACGTCACGGAAGGTGAGCTCGCCGCGCGGCGCGCTGGCAGCGGGCAGTTTGGGCGAGGTGGGGTCGTTGATGCTCGTGGGGCAGGTGATGACCTCTTCCACGCGCTCGGCTGCGACCTCGGCGCGGGGCAGGATGACCGAAACCATGGTGAGGATCATAAACGCCATGACGATCTGCATGGTGTAGGAGATAAACGCCATCATGTTGCCGACCTGCATCACGCCGTCGGACACGCCCTGCGCGCCAAACCAGACGATAAGCACGGTGATGCAGTTCATGACCAGCATCATGAGCGGCATCATAAAGCTCATGGCGCGGTTGGTGTAGAGCTGCGTGGTCATCAGGTCGAGCGAAGCCTTGTCAAAACGCTCGAGCTCATGCTCCTCGCGGTTGAACGAGCGGATGGGCATAAGGCCGTCGAGCAGCTCGCGGGCGGTAAGGTTCACGCGGTCCACGTAACTTTGCATCTTTTTGAACTTGGGCATGGTGAGGCCCATGAGCACGCCGACGACGGCCGAGACCGCGATGATGGCAACGGCGATGGTCCACTCCAGGCCGGTATGGTTGGCCAGGACGCGCATGACGGCGACGATGCCCATGACGGGGGCCATCAGACACATGCGGATAAACAGAGTTGCGGCCATCTGGATCTGCTGAATGTCGTTGGTGCAGCGGGTGATGAGCGAGGCCTGGCTAAACTTGCCCACCTCGGCCGGCGAGAAGTGCATAACCTTGTTGAAGGTCTCGCGGCGCAGGTCGCGGGCGATGGAGCAGGCGGTGCGCGAAGCCACGGCACCGGTCAGGATGGTGGCGACGAGCGACACGAGGCACAGTCCAAACATCGTGGTCGCCATGCGGCTCAGGTAGGCGTTCTGCACGTCGGCGGGGTCGATGCCCTGCGCCTTGTACTCGTCCTGTACATAGCTCACGGCGCGCTGGGTGACGATGGAGCCCGACATGGAGCCCATTTTGTCCGCCATTTGGTTGGCGCCCTCGACGAGCTTGCTTTGGTCTACCAGACCGCCCTCGACACCCAGGCGCAGGCTCTTCATAGTGATCTTACCGCCGTCGGCATCAATCTGCTTTTGCATGTTCTGCGCCGCCGCGGCCTTCTGCTGCATCTCGGCGAGCTGCTCGGGCGTCATCGCTGCCATTTGCTCGGGGGTGGGCATGGCCTGAGCGGCGCCGCCATCGCTTGCCTCGGTGGATGCGCCGGTCATGTCGCCCATGGAGTCGGCGTCAATGCCCTGGTTGAAGGCGAGCACGACGGTCTCGGGCAGGCTCATAATGCCGGCAATCTTGCCTCCATCGGCACGCTCTTCCTCGGTACCCTTGTACGTTCGAATGCCGTTTTTGTCAGCCTTGCTAAACACGGCCTCCACAGCCTTGGCGTCCTTGGCGCTCATAAAGAGTTCGAGGTCGTCGAGCGATTCGGCGCGAATGGTGCCGGGTACGGGCGAGGCGATGCCGCCTTGCTGCACACCCACGTCGACGATGTCGCTCATATAGGTAGGAAGCGCCAGATCGGCGTTGCAGCTGATTACGATAAGCACGATAGCTGCGAACAGTGCCAGGATATGTTTTTTAAAGAGCTTGAGAATCCTCACTCGGCATCTCTCCTTTCTTGATTGCGGTCGATAATTTCGTTGGCACGCCTAAGAAGGCGCACCATCTCTTGGGTATCTGTTTCGCCGAGCTGCTCGAGGAAAGTCGCGGTGCGGTCCTCGAATTCCCGGCGTTTGATTTCTAGATCCTGGAATCCCTTGTCGGTCACTATGACGTGTACGCGACGACGGTCGGTCTTTGAGTGCTCGCGCTCGACCCAGCCCTTGGCCTCGAGGGCGCGTAAGATATTGGCGATGCGGGCGCTCGAGACCCAGGCGCGATCAGCGAGTTCGCTCGGCGTGAGCGAACCGCCGGCGAGTATGAGGGCGCGCATAACGGCCATCTCGCCGCCGAGGGCTTTGTCCGCAAAGCGCGAGATGCGCTGATGCATGCTGCCGAACTCGCTAAGGAGCTGACGCCCAAGTTCACGGAAATCGGTATCTTCCACCGAAAACCCCTAACACTAGAAACTATTTTCGGTGACAGATGATACCCTTGCACGCGCACCCTATGCGGTAGATTTTGGGACATGCCTAGAAAACTACCTTTAGGCGACCTCCGTACACCGTCGGTGCCAGCAAAGTTAGGGGCAGATCGTTAGGCATGTCCTAAAGCCTACTCAGAGGTACTTTACCCTGCTAAAGCTGGCATAACAGCTAGAGTGAACGTCGTACAAAGGCAAGGAAAAAACCAAACAAATCGGTGAACGGTAGTTGTTTGCGCTCGCATTTCCTGCGGGTTTGTAAAAAACGCTCTTATGATATAAAAAAAGAAACATATAACAGCCCAGATGGAGAGGGTGGCTATGTTATCCTTCTCAGACGGGTGAAATCTTGGGTTTTGGGTTGTAGTTCCAAGGTGGACAAACGTTTTTCCTGCACCAACGTGTGGTGAAGAACGGAAGAAGCCGGTAGTGCAAGCCGAAAATTCAAGAATTCAATAAGCAGCGGTGTGAGAGAGCGCCGCATTACACGTAACTAGGAGCGTGGTTACACAATGCAGGAGGCATGGGAAGGCTTCAAGGAAGGTATCTGGACGGGAGAGGTTGACGTCCGAGACTTCATCCAGAAGAACTACACCCCCTACGAGGGCGACGAGTCGTTCCTCGTAGGTCCGACCGAGCGTACCAAGGAGCTGTGGGGCGAGGTTCTCGACCTGCTGCTTAAGGAGCGCGAGCAGGGTGGTGTCCTCGATATGGACACCAAGACCGTCACGGGTATCGTGAGCCACCCCGCTGGCTACATCGATAATGCCCATCGCGACAAGGAGACCATTGTTGGCCTCCAGACCGACAAGCCGCTCAAGCGCGCGCTGCACGTCAACGGTGGTATCCGCATCGCTTGCCAGGCTGCCAGCCAGCACGGCTACAAGGTCGACGAGAACGTTGTCGAGCGCTACACCTTCGAGCGCAAGACCCACAACGCCGGCGTCTTCGATGTTTACACCCCCGAGATGCGTGCTTGCCGCTCGGCTCACATCATCACCGGTCTGCCCGATGGCTATGGCCGCGGCCGCATCATCGGCGACTACCGTCGTGTTGCCCTGTACGGCGTCGACTACCTGATCAAGGACAAGGAGGCCCAGAAGGCTTCCACTCCGACGGTCATGACCGCCGACAACATCCGCGATCGCGAGGAGCTGCAGGAGCAGATCCGCGCCCTCGGCGAGCTCAAGATGATGGCCGAGACCTATGGTTTCGATATTTCCAACCCTGCTACCAACACGCAGGAGGCCATCCAGTGGATGTACTTCGCCTACCTTGCTGCCGTCAAGGAGCAGAACGGTGCCGCTATGTCCATCGGCCGTACCTCTACGTTCATCGACATCTATGCTGAGCGCGACCTTGCCAACGGTACCTTCACCGAGGAGCAGATCCAGGAGTTCGTGGATCACTTCATCATGAAGCTCCGCATGGTCAAGTTTGCCCGTACCCCCGAGTACCAGGCCCTGTTCACCGGCGACCCGCAGTGGGTCACCGAGTCCATCGGCGGCATGGGTGTTGACGGCCGTACGCTCGTTACCAAGATGAGCTACCGCTACCTGCACACGCTCGAGAACATGGGCACCAGCCCCGAGCCCAACATGACTGTTCTGTGGTCGACCCGTCTGCCCGAGAACTTCAAGAAGTTCTGCGCCAAGACTTCCGTCGCCAGCTCCTCGATCCAGTACGAGAACGACGACCTCATGCGCGTCTATCACGGCGACGACTACGGCATTGCCTGCTGCGTGTCCTCCATGCGCATCGGCAAGGAGATGCAGTTCTTCGGCGCTCGCGCCAACCTGGCCAAGTGCCTGCTGTACGCACTCAACGGCGGTGTTGACGAGGTCTCCAAGAAGCAGGTCGGCCCCAAGTATCGCGCCGTCGAGGGCGATACGCTCGATTACGACGACGTTGTGGCCAAGTACAACGACATGATGAAGTGGCTTGCTGGCGTGTACGTCAACTCGCTGAACATCATTCACTACATGCACGACAAGTATTGCTACGAGCGCATCCAGATGGCTCTGCATGACAAGCACGTGCATCGCTGGTTCGCTACGGGCATCGCTGGCCTTTCCGTCGTGGCTGACTCCCTGTCCGCCATCAAGTACGCCAAGGTCCACCCCGTCCGTGACGAGAACGGCATCATCGTCGACTTCGAGACCGAGGGCGAGTTCCCCAAGTACGGTAACGATGACGACCGCGTCGACCAGATCGCTCACGACGTTGTGCACCAGTTCATGGAGTACATCCGCATGAACGACACCTACCGCAACTCCGTGCCCACGACCTCGGTTCTGACCATTACCTCCAACGTCGTGTACGGTAAGAAGACCGGCTCCACGCCCGACGGCCGCAAGGCTGGCCAGCCGTTCGCCCCGGGTGCTAACCCCATGCACAAGCGCGATAGCCACGGCGCCATCGCTTCGCTGTCTTCGGTTTCCAAGCTCCCGTTCCGCGATGCTCAGGACGGCATCTCCAACACCTTCTCCATCATCCCGAGTGCGCTCGGCAAGGAGGACCAGGTGTTCTTTGGCGATATCGACCTTGATCAGCTGGGCGAGTAACTATTGTTAGTGCTATACTAACAATAACGATTACTGATTAGTGCGCCGGTTTCGGTCGGCGCCTATCGATCGAAGGAGACACATTATGAAGGTTTCTGAAGTTTCCGAGACTCAGGCCGATAACCTGGTCCACATGCTCGACGCTTACGCCGAGAAGGGTGGCCACCACCTGAACATCAACGTCTTCAACCGTGAGACGCTGCTCGACGCTCAGGCTCACCCCGAGAAGTACCCGCAGCTGACCATCCGCGTTTCCGGCTATGCCGTGAACTTCCACACGCTCACCAAGGAGCAGCAGGACGAGGTCATTGCGCGTACCTTCCACAACAAGTTCTAAAGGGGTTTAACTCCCGCAGGATCGCAGGGGCTGTTTGGGTCGCCTCCCAAAACGTCCTCGGACATGCAAAGGGCTCCGCTGCGCGCTTCGCGCGGCGGAGCCCTTTGCGTCCTGCGGAAATGTTTTGGAAAGTAACCCAAAGCGGCCCGGCGGGGGTCCTGTGTAGTCACCCTTTAGGCGGAACTCTCCTAATTATTTGGATGAGTCGTTTACTTACTTGTGCTGTTACCGTCTTCCCGCTGTTGTTGGGGTATGCTTTGTTCGTATGTAAACGTTTGACATGTTGATGGGGGAGGGTGCTATGGCTCGCGAGGGCGCTCGTTCTAAGGATTCTGCTAAGCCTGGCATCAAGGAAGTTGCAGCGGTGGCGGGGGTTTCGCCTACTACGGTATCTCGCGTGCTTAATAATCGCGGCTATATTAGCCAAGAGACCCGCGATAAGGTCCATGCCGCGATGGAGCGCATCAACTATACGCCCAACGATATCGCCCGTGCCATGCTCAACGGTCGCCTGAACCTTATCGGTATGATCGTTCCCTTTGTGAGCAGCCCGTTCCATGCTCAGGTTGTGCAGGCGGTCGAGCGCACGTTAGCGGAAAACGGCTTTAAGATGTTGCTGTGCAACAGCGCCAATCGACCCGATCTTGAGCGTTCCTATATTGACATGCTCCGCCGCAATATGGTCGACGGCGTCATCGTCAACTCCCTCAATATCGGTGCCGAGGCATATGCCGAGATGGGCTTGAGCCTGGTTGGCATCGACTGCGATCTTGGCGAGGGCTCTGTCCAGATTGCAAGTGACAGCTATGGCATTGGCGAGCTCGCCACGCGCCGTCTGATTGATGACGGTTGCAGGCGTATCCTGTGCCTGCGCAGCAATAGCCGCATGCGCATGCCTGCCAATAAGCGTACCGATGCCTACCTCGATGTTGTTGAGCAGGCCGGTTTGTCCGCGCTTGTCCGTGAGGTTGAGTTCGTTAAGCCCGACGACGAAAAGGGCGCGGTCGTTGCGAAGATCCTCGATGAGAACCCCGATATTGACGGCATCTTTGCGGGAGACGATACGATGGCGGCCATCTGTCTCAACGTGATGAAGCAGCGCGGCTTGAGCGCTCCAGACGATATTAAGGTCGTGGGCGCGGATGGTGCCCGCCGAACTATGACGTTTATGCCTGACTTAACAACCGTACGTCAAGATATCGATCGCATCGGAGAGCTCGCGGCGCAATCCATCATCGCTCTTATTAACGGCGATAATCCCGAATCGAATATCAAGCTCCCCGTCGAACTCATTGAGGGCAAAACCGCGTAGTTCATCCCGTGCCAAAAGAATTCCTCAAACGCCTCTGATGACCGTTCACCGGCATATGTCAACCGTTTGCCGACGACTGGAACTGCGAAAAGACGTATTGGTGTGAAAACGTTTGACATATGAAAACGATTGACATATCTTGCCATTGTACCGAGTTAGTATGTCGTGGAAAGGAAGTCTCGGATGCACAAGGTGTATTACCAGCCTGAGGGAATTTGGGTAGGCGACATCATGCCGTACGGCGAGGACGGCACGTTCTATCTCTATCATCAGCGTGACACGCGTAACCCCGAACCTTTCGGAGAGCCGTTTGGCTGGGCACTCGCTACGACCAAGGATTTCGTCAACTACAAGGACTTTGGCGAGAGCCTTGAGCGTGGCGGCGACGAGGAAGTCGACCAGTACATTTATGCCGGCACGGTGTTTAAGGTGGGCGACAAGTACCATGCGCTCTACACTGGTTGCAATCGCGATAAGGTCCGCGCACGTTTGATGAAGCAGGTTCTTCTTCACGCAACGAGCGACGACGCCGTCAAGTGGGAGAAGAACATCGCCGAGACGCTGCTTCCGCCCCAGGAGGGTTACGATGACCGCAACTGGCGCGATCCCTTTGTGCTTTGGGATGAGGAGAACGAAGAGTACATGCTCATCCTCGGCACGCGTGTGGGCGAGGACAAGCGTCTGATGACCGGCCGCCTGGTCAAGTTCACCTCCAAGGATCTGACCAACTGGGAGTTCCAGGGCGACTGGTGGAACCCGGGCCTGTACACCATGTTTGAGATGCCTGATCTCTTTAAGATGGGCGACTGGTGGTACCTCGTCTTTTCCGAGTACAGCGACGGCAACAAGACCCGTTACCGCATGTCCAAGTCCATCAACGGTCCTTGGATTACCCCCGCTGACGACTCCTTCGACGGCCGCGCGTACTACGCCGCTCGCACCGCATTCGATGGCGAGCGTCGCGTTCTCTTTGGTTGGGTTCCTACGCGTGACGAGGGCGGCGACCCCAGCTCTTACCTATGGGGTGGCACCTTTATGCCCCTCGAGATCGTTCAGCGTGCCGACGGAACGCTCGGCACCAAGCTCCCCGACAGCATGCTTGGCGCCTTTGGCGAGGCTAAGGCAGTCGAGACCTTTGAGCTTTCCTGCGAGTCGGGCAAGGTCGAGCAGGTGCTCGCCGCAGATGCCGGCTCCACCTACTTGCTCGATGCCGACATTGAGCTCGGCGGTAACGCTGCCGGCTTCTCGGTCAAGTTCGCCGAGGACGCCGAGACCGGTCTTGCCTATGAGTTCCGCGCCAACCTGCGCGAGGGCAAGCTCGAGTTCACGCCGGCTCCCCAGTACCCGTGGTTCCAGGTCAACAACATGGGCCTCGAGCGTCCGTTGTTCTTTAAGGGCGAGGGCACTCACCATGTGCGTCTGGTCGTCGACGACGACATCGCGACCATCTTTGTCGATGATGTTGCGCTCAACGCTCGCTTCTGCAACAAGCAGGGCCAGGGTGTGGCGCTTACCGTCACCGACGGTGCGCTCAAGTGCGCAAACGCAACGATCGCGTCTCTGTAGCGGCAACGAACCGTTTTATGATTTAGAAAAGGAATGGAGAGGAACATGGACTACAAGGCAGTGTCCCAGCAAGTCGTCGACAACGTCGGCGGACTGGAGAACATCGAGGGCGCCACGCATTGCGTGACCCGTCTGCGTCTGGTGCTCAAGGATACGAGCAAATACAACAAGGCCGAGCTCGAGAACATCGATGGCGTCAAGGGCGTGCTGTACAACAGCGGCCAGCTCATGATCATCTTTGGTACCGGTACCGTCAACAAGGTTTACGACGCCTTTATGGCTCTGACTGGCGTCAAGGAGATCAGCGCTTCCGAGGTCAAGGGTGCCGAGGCGGACAAGAAAGGCAAGTTCTTCTCGGTCCTCAAGGTGTTCTCGGACATCTTTATCCCCATCATTCCCGCCTTCGTCGGCGCTGCTATCATCATCGGCCTTAAGTCGCTGATCGTTGCCAACGGCCTCTTTGGCATGGAAGGCAGCCTCGCCGATCACAGCGAGTTCCTCAAGAACCTCGCAAGCTTCTTTGCCATTATCGCCACCACGTTCGACTACCTGCCTGTCCTGGTTATGTACAGCGCGGTCAAGCGTTTTGGCGGTAACCCGATCCTGGGCATCCTCGTCGGTATCGTCATGGTTCACCCGAGCCTTATGAACCGTAACACGTTCGTTATGGACCCGACGGGTGCTGAGTACTGGAACTTCGGTCCGCTATCCATTCCCATGGTTGCTTTCCAGGGCGGTGTGTTCCCCGCAATCCTGACTGCCTGGTTTATGGCCAAGGTCGAGAAGATTGCCCAGAAGTACATCCCCGAGGTCGTTTCGTTCGTATTTGTCCCGACCGTTACCCTGATTCTTGCTAACGTTGCCCTGTTCACCGTGTTCGGTCCGCTCGGCAACCTGATCGGTGACGTCCTCGCCGGCGTAATCGATATCCTGTACAACAGGATGGGCGTCTTTGGTGCCTTTGTCTTCGCCGCGTTCCTGCAGCCGCTCGTCGTTACCGGTACGCATCAGTTCATCCAGGGTATCGAGGCAAACCTTGTTGCCACGACTGGCTTCAACTACATCCAGGCCATCTGGTCGGTTTCCATCATCGCCCAGGGCGGCGGCGCCATCGGTATGTACCTCATTCACAAGAAGCATTCCAAAGAGCGCAACATTTGCATGTCGTCCTTTATCCCGACGCTGGTCGGAATCTCCGAGCCCGCTATCTTCGCTGCAAACATGCGCTACTCGATTATTCCGTTCATCTGCGCATGCATCGGTGCAGGCTGCGGCGGTGCCTTCGTCAAGCTCTTTGAGGTGCGCGCTATCGGTCAGGGTCTGACCGGCGTGCTTGGCCTGCTCATCGTCACGCCCGAGACCCTCGTGTGGTATGTGGCTGGCAATCTCATCGCCTTTATCGTGCCAATCGTCTTGATCTTTGCCTACAACAAGGCAAAGGGCGTGCCGACTACCGATGAAGAGGGCGCTGGCGCTGGCTTCGACGTTAGCTTCTAGTTGAGCCGTTCAGTGTAATCTGAGGATAAGTCCATTTGAGGAAGGGCGTTCGACTCGTGTGAGTCGAGCGTCCTTCCCCATAGACGAGAAAGTCAACGGCGATGTTAAATCAAAAAAACAAGGTGACACGCGCGGACTATGAGCAGTGGCGTGTCGGACAGGATGAGACGGCGGCTCGCATCGCGTCCGACCCCGATAGGCTTCTGTTCCATGTGGAGCCTGAGCTTGGCTGGCTCAACGACCCCAACGGTTTGGTTCAGATTGGTGATACGTATCACATCTATCATCAATACGATCCGTTCGATGCTGCGCATGGCGGTCCAGTGCTTTGGAACCATCTGACGACAAAGGATTTTGTGACGTACGAGAATCACGGCCCCGTGCTGTTCCCCGATTCCGATTTGGATTCGAGCGGAGCGTATTCTGGTTCTGCCTTTGTACGTGATGGCAAGATTCACTACTTCTATACCGGCAACGTCAAGCATTTTGACCGCGATGATTACGACTACGTGTTGACGGGCCGTGAGCAAAACCAGATTCATATGGTTGCCGAGAATCCCGACGAATTGGGCGAGAAGCGCATGGCTGTTGGACCAGTCGATTACCCCGACGATATCGGTACGCACGTGCGCGACCCCAAGATCCTTGAGCACGATGGTATCTACTACATGGTTCTGGGCGCTCGTACGAAAGACGACCGTGGCTGCGTGCTTGTCTATACTTCGCGTGATTTAGGGGTCTGGAGCTATGCGACGCGCATTGAGCTGGGCGAGAAGTTTGGCTTTATGTGGGAGTGCCCTGATCTGTTTGAGCTTGATGGCGAGCTTATTCTCGTTTGCTGTCCGCAGGGTGTGCCTGCCGATGGTTGGCGTTACCGCAATCCGCATCAGTGCGTGTGGTTCCCTATCGAGGCCGATTGGGAGGCGCCGAGCTTTAAAATCGTCAGGCAGGGCATGCCCCCGATGGTCGATGCCGGTTTTGATTTCTATGCTCCGCAGTCCTTTGAGGATGCTGCAGGCCGGCGTTTGATGATCGGATGGTCGGGTTGCCCCGATGCGACGGCGGAAAACCCGACGGTGGCGCGCGGGTGGCAGTGCGCGTTGACGGTGCCGCGAGAGCTGAGCATGCGCGATGGTAAGCTCTGCCAGCAGCCGGCGCACGAGATTGAGAGGATGCGCGGCGACTGCGTTCGCGCGACAGACGGTGAAACCGTTGAGGATCCGGGCCGCCTGTTTGATCTTGTGGTTTCCTGCGAGGGCGCCAAGATGGTCGAGCTCGAAATCCGCAAGGGTGTCTTTGTGCGTTATACGGACGGGATGCTTACCCTCGAGATGGGTGACGAAGGCTATGGGCGCGACCAGAGGTCGATTGAGCTCGGAGAGCTTCGCGACCTACGCGTGCTTTCGGACACTACGATGGTCGAGATTTTTGCAAATGGCGGCGAGGCGGCACTTACGAGCCGTACCTATTCGCCGGCGGTTCCGGCGATGGAGCTGCACGCCGAGGGTGCGGCATCGATGAATTTCTACCGCCTCGTGCATTAACCGTGCGTGGAGCACGATTGGATTTACTGACGGAATGTGTCGCAGTTGTCGCGGCCAACTACCGCTTACCGCATATAACGACCGTTTGCGGAATAAGTAACCCTCCTTAATAAACCGTGTAGAATCCTAGATAAGCACGGAGTTTTCCAGGGAGACGCTGTCCTTTGTTGTGTGCAAGGGGCGGCGTCTCTTTGGCGCTTGGACGCTGTTGTGCAACAGTGCGGCGGCGCGTGCCATGTATTGAAAAGCCAATGTTGAGATGGGTCGTGATAATAATGGGCAAGTACGTAATCGTGGTTGAGTCTGGGTCGGATGTGACGCCGGAGCTTTGCGAGCGCTACGGCATCGTGCGCGTGCCCATGCATGTCACGATTGGTGACGAGACCGTCGAGGACGGTTCGATCGATCCGCTCGAGATTTATTCACGCTGCAACGAGTTTGGCGTAATGCCCAAGACTAGTGGCTGCGCGCCTGCGGATTTTGCTCACGTGTATGACCGAATTCATGCCGAGCAGCCCGACGCGACTATTTTGCATCTCGCGTATTCCGAGGCCACGACCTGCTCGCATCAATCATCGAAGATCGCCGCCAAGGGGCGCGGCTACGTGTTCTCCATGGACACGCGTTTTGTCTCGGTGGGCCAGTCGCTCGTTGTCGTCGAGACCGCTAAGTATATCGAAGCCCATCCAGATGCTACCGTCGACGAGATCTTTGCTTTTACGAATTCCGTCATGGACCGTGTGATGCTGGGCTTTGTTCCTACCGACCTAGCCTTCCTTAAGGCGGGCGGTCGTCTGTCCAACGTGGCATTCCTTGGCGCCCACCTGCTCAAGATTAAGCCCTGCATTGAGGTGACGGGCGGCAAGTTCGTGGCGACTAAGAAGTTCCGCGGCTCTATGCTCAAGTGCGCCCGTGCCTTTATTGACCACATGGTTGCGAAGGGCGAGATTGACTACTCGCACATTGGCCTGGCGTATTCGGTAGGTCTTTCCCAGGAGCTGCGCGACGACATGGAAGTCTATGCGCACGACCTGGGCTTTAAGGACGTTACCTGGACTCAGGTCGGCGGCGTCATCTCGAGCCATTGCGGCCCGACCGCCTTCGGCGCGGTGCTCACGCTCAAGGCGTAAGGCCTGGCGTCTATCGATTTCTATTGCCTCGGCGGCGGGCGGGTTGTGACAACCTTCCCGCCGCTCTTGCGTGGGGCCAAATAGAACAACCCAATTGACCGCTAAACCGTTTCGCCATCATGCATATGGGCTAGAATGACTCTGGCATTTATGTAGCTAAAACCAATGAGAGGCAAGGTAGCGGGAATGGCTGAGATGACGCTCGAGGGTGTGGACGCTCGTCCCGAGGACTCTGCGTTTGCCCTGGGCCGCGTGCATTCGATTGAGACGATGGGAACGGTCGATGGACCCGGCATCCGCTTTGTGGTGTTTGTTCAGGGCTGCCCCATGCGCTGTGCGTATTGCCACAACCCCGATACCTGGTCGGTGAACGGCGGCACCATGGTGACCGTCGAGCACCTGATGGACGAGTTCCAGAGCAACCATGAGTTTTACCGCAGCGGTGGTATTACGGTATCCGGCGGCGAGCCGCTCCTGCAGCCTGAGTTTTTGGCCGACCTGTTCCGCGCCATGCACAACAACCCCGATGGTCGCGTGCACACCTGCTTGGATAGCTGCGGCTATGCGTTCGACCCCGCGCATCCCGAGAAGTTCGATGCCGTACTCAACGAGACCGATATGGTGCTGCTCGACATTAAACACGCCGATCCCGTCGAGCATAAAAAGCTGACCGGTTGCGATCCCGCACGCATTCTGGCGTTTGGTGATGAGCTTGCGCGCCGCAAGATTAAGGTCGTTATCCGTCACGTGGTTGTGCCGGGCATTACCGATACGGTTGAGGAGTGCGAGAAGCTCGGTCGTCTGATCGCTCCATGGCACAACGTGGTGGGCCTGGAAATGCTGCCGTATCACACGATGGGCGTTGTCAAGTATGAGCAGCTGGGCATTCCCTATAAGCTCGAGGGCGTTCCACAGATGGATACCGCGCGCATGCCCGAGCTGCGCAACGCTGTCATGACGGGCATGAAAAAGCGCCGCGCGGAACTCAAAAACGCCATCGGCTAGCGAGTCATTTTCGCCCCCAAGGGCACTCATTGGGGACAGACTTAAATGAGTGCCCCCGGGCACCTAGTTGATTGCTAAAGAGCCCCGTCAAGTTGCGGTGGAATAGTTCTTGTTTTTCGGCTTATGCTGCCCAAACAGGAACTATTTCACCGCAACTGCGTTTTGGACAGAGATGCGCAACAGAATAGTGCCATTTGGATAAATACGCTTGTGGTTTCTTTAAAGACACCTTAAACGCCGCTGAATATCTTTGGAAAGAAATGTCTGCTCGGTATTATGCTGCTCGTATATAAACGGTAGCAGTCAGGAGACCACGTGCGGAACAACGCATCGCGGGACGAGTATGTGCCGCAGCATGGCAGCAGATATGAGACGAAGGGCACGCCTTCGCGTGGCCTCGCTGACGTTCGCATTCGCGTAACGAAGATTGTCGCCATTGGGATGCTAACGTTGACGGTTATTATCCTCGGAATTACCGCCAAAACCTACGCGTCGGAGCGAATGGCACACTCAGATGCGTCAACGGTACAGATGCAAAACAAAAAGGTCTCTGAATCTAAAGCCACCGCATGTCAAACCCTGTCGACAGCAAGCCTCAAGACGAGGCTTTCGAAGACGGACTTTAACGATATTCCCTCAGGCGATACCGTGCAGACCTTCTCACTGGTTGATGACCAGATCCCCGCCCTGGAGGATGAGAGCCTCGCCGCGCTCCAAGATGCCCTTGATCGGGCCCAGGAATTGGGCGATGTGGGCGTGGTGTTTTACGATTTGTCGAGCGGCAAGGGCGTGACGTATAACGCCGATGTCGAGGTTTACGGCGCGAGTAGCTACAAGGCACTCTATGCGTTGTACATCTGCGAATCCCTGGTCGAGACGGGTCAGGTCTCACTCGATGATTCCCTTGGCACCTATGGTGGCTATAACATGGGCTGGCAGACGGTGCGCGACCTAATCGAGGCCGCGGTCGTTAATTCGGACAACGATTCGTTTATTGCGTTACGCGCGGCGTTTGACCGTGTCGATTACGAGGATTGGATTGTCAGTCTTGGCGTCGATTACGATACCGCACTCGATCCGATGAGTGATTTTCCCACCTATTGCCCGCGAACCTCGGCCAAGTTGTGGCGCGAGATGAGCGAGTATCTGAGCTGTGGCAGTGAGACCTCCCAGTGGTTATCTGAACTGCTGTTATCAACATCGCGCTCATTTATCCGTGATGGCATTGCGGACGACCAAGCCTTGGTGCGCAACAAGGCAGGCTGGATTAGCGAGGATGGTTGCTATTCGACATGCGATGCGGGCCTTATCGACATCGATGGCCGTACCTATGTCATGAGCATCATGACATCGATGCCATGGAGCGATCGCTCGAGCGAGGTTACGGCTGCGATTGCAAGGGCTCTGTTTGATACGCGAGCTGCGCTGGCCTAGCGTGTTCGTTTGGCGTTGGCAAACAAAATGCTGGTACCATACCGTGGTTGAGAATTTCGTATAGGTTTGGGGAATGGCATGGCTACCATCGCGATTATCGGTGCACTCGAAAAAGAGATCATGCAGATTAAGGAAGAGCTGAGTAACGTTTGCGAGGCACAGGAGGCAGGCTTGACCGTTGTGAGCGGTGAGCTCGACGGCCTGTCGATTGTCGCCACGACGGCGGGTATGGGCACGGTAAACGCTGCCGCCGCAACACAGCACCTCATTAGCAAGTATGCTCCACAGGCAGTTGTGCTTTCGGGTATCGCGGGCGGTTTGAACCCCAAGCTCCATATCGACGACGTGGTCATCGGCAAATGCCTGCGCTATCTGGATACCGATACCGCGCTTATCGCCGAGTCTGCACCGGGGCTCGAGGAGTTTGGCTCGACGCCTGCGCTGGTCGATATTGCTGCCGATGTGCTTGCTGAGCGTGGGTTTGTTGATGCTTCGACAAATGCAGCCGCTTCGAACGAGGGCGCAAAGCAGTTCCTGGTCGGCACGATTGCCACGGGTAACCGCTTTGTGACGGGCGCCGCCATGCGCAATGACGCTATCGAGGCGACGCATGCCGATTGCGTCGGCATGGAGGGCGCGGCAATTGCCCATATCGCAACCAAAAATGGTGTCGATTGCCTGGTGCTGCGCGCTATCAGCGATAATTGTGACGAGGCGTACGATGCGATTTGCGACCGCGAGTTCGACCTGTTCGAGTATGCCCGTACCGCGAGTGGCATTACGCTCGATATCGTTCGCCGTATCGCTGCTATCTATTAGCGCGCTTTTTTGTAAGAACCTACGACCAAGGAGTGTCCATGGCCGATTCCATCAACTACCAGCTTGCCAAGTTCGTTGCCAGCTATGGCAAGGTTTCGCAGATTCCCGAGTCCACCTGCCCCGAGGTGAGCTTCGTCGGCCGCTCCAACGTGGGCAAGTCGTCGATCATGAACAAGCTTTTTGGCCGCAAGAACCTCGTCAAGGTTTCGAGCACGCCGGGCAAGACGAGCAACATCAACTTCTTTGAGGCTGACGACGTGCACTTCGTCGACCTGCCGGGTTACGGTTTCGCCCGCCGTTCCAAGGCCGAGCGCGACCGCTGGGCCGAGCTCATCGGCGACTTCTTCGACTCCGAGCGCAGCTTTAACCTGGTTGTATCGCTGGTGGACATTCGCCACGATCCCAGTAAGCTCGACCATGACATGATCGACTACCTGCAGGGCAACGAGTTCAACTTTATCGTCTGCCTCACCAAGGCCGACAAGCTCAGCCGCACCCAGCAGGCCCGCCAGGCAGCAGCCATCAAAAAGCAGCTCAACGTCCCGGCCGAGAACGTGATCATCACAAGCTCCCAAACCGGTGCGGGCATCGACGAACTCAAGCGCCGCATCGCCGAGGCCTGCCTTTAGTAAGGGCTCTTGGCAGGCAATAGTTTGCATCTATCTATATCACCCCAGTGATAGTTATTGGTACACTATCGCTGGGGTGATATTTTTGTTTGGAGGTCGATATGGAGCTTTGGCACGGGTCGGAGGTTGTTGTCGAGCATCCGTCGTTGGATAAATGCAGACAATTCAATGACTATGGGTGTGGGTTTTATTGCACGCCACATGAGGAAATGGCAATGGAGTGGGCATGCCGGACTGAGTCCGATGGTATCGCGAATCGATACGAGCTCGATATGGATGGTCTTGCGGTCTTGGACTTGGAGTCCGGGGAGTTTTCAATTCTCAATTGGCTTGCGATTTTGGCTAACAATAGGGAGTTCAATGTTTCGACACCGCTGGCGCGCGAAGGACTTCGCTATCTGCTGGATAACTGCCTGATTGATATTTCTCCCTATGACGTAATTCGAGGTTATCGCGCCGACGATTCCTACTTTTCGTTTGCAAGACAGTTCGTTAACGGCATGATCTCGCTTAGGCAACTGCAACTCATTATGCGTTTGGGCGATTTGGGCATCCAATACGCTCTTATGAGTGAGCGTGCGTTTTCAGCAATCAGATTCCGCGAATGGAGGCAGGCGTTGGGATCTGAGTATTATCCCAAGCGCTTTAAGCGAGAGCAGAACGCGCGGCGCAAGTACCTGGAAACTGTGAATGGATTCGACTCTGAGGGTGTCTACATTAGGGATTTAATGACAGGGAGGATTGATTTAAATGATCCAAGAGTTAACGGATTGTGGGCCGAGTAGGACATACCCCGTCTACTACCTCGAGGATGCAATGAACAACCTCGGCGACTGCTTTGACTATGCCGTGAACGACTATGGAGCGGAAGGGTCCGAGGTCGCTGAACTCTTTTGCCTGAGCGGCGTAGCCTGTGAGTTTGAGCGTGGCAACGCATGGGTCGTATCGGGAAAATCGGGCGTTGAGCTATTCGCGCTTATCGCCGAAAGGTCGGGCTACCAATCAAGGCCGATGCCAAATCGAACCTATCGATTCGAAAAGACACCGGAATATTGGACAGGCTGGATATTGGCATACCTTCAGTGGCGCCTAGGAGAGTCTTTCGAAGACCTGCTGCATGTCGTTCCGTTTGACGCACTGCGCAGTCTGTACTATCCCTGGCACGAAGCCTCGGAGGAACGCGTGGCTCGCCTCGTCTGCGATATGGCGAAAAAAGCGTCCAGGCAAACCAAACTTGCGTTAGCAAGAAAGAAGCTTAAGAAAACCCAACAAGACCTAGCATACGAATCGGGTGTGTCACTCCGCTCAATCCAAATGTACGAGCAGCGCCAGAGAAACATTAATGAAGCTTCGGTAACAAGCGTAAGAGCCATAGCAAAAGTCCTCCACTGCAACATCGAAGATCTCCTAGAGCCAGTCTTCGAATACAAAGAAACCAGCGCCGCCTAAACCAATATATTGCCAAGGTTTGTATCTAGTAAGCGCTCCTTACCAGCAAGAGTCCCTACCAATAGATAGCGGCTTAAAGGGCCGAAATCGTATGAATGGCATTGCGACTTCCAAATGGGTGACTGCTGCTTGAAAAGCTATAGAAATAGGGGCCGATTTAACGGCCCCAAGCATCGCATAAATGGCATATACGTTTTATCAACTATTTCTTGTTTTTAACCCATTTGCAGATACGCCAAATAAGCACTCCGACGAGAATCCAAACGAGAGCGATCATAATGTCTGAGCGTGCAGGAATTGGGATCATTGAACTTCCTCAATTGATGTGAGTCTAGTTTGCATAGGTGTGGAGCGTGCTGCCTTCCATGGTCGCTTGCAACACGGCGATACCGGACGTCATCCCCATCGATTCATAGTTGAGTCGATATGTCGCCTGTTTCGAGTTCCATATAAAGGACTCGTTAGTTACCGTACAGCCGATAGTCGTATAGTTTTGTCCCCAAGCGCTGGTAATGAGCGAGTTCGCTATCTTGATCTTGAATTCGCGATAAATAAAAGGACTGTTGTAATAGATAGTCCAAGTTCCAGATGCGTTGTTGTAGTAACTGTCCCATATCAGGCTGGGTTCATTGGTTTTTTTAATTCCTATTACTGCAACGGTCCCATCCTTAAGCTTGATTTGATGAGACTGCTCGGGACCTTTCGTTAAATCAAAATCTTGGGTTGCGCCAGAAATTGCGACAGCATCGCTTTCTGCAGCATAAGCAGTCGAAGGGCTAAACGAGAAACATATCGGTAATATCAAAAGTATCGAGAGGAAAAACGAAGCTTTGAGTGTGCGTAACACTTTGACCACCTCCATACTGCGATGCCTAGTTAAATAGTAGCATAGATAAACAGTTTATTATGTAACCTAAAAAGCCCCTATCTGCCCGGCGCCCCTTCAAAGCGTGGGTCCCTGTAGACATCCTCAGCAAGGTAAACGCAGGGATGGTCGGGGTGTTCCCCTCAAAATTATTCCGCAGCGCGAAGGCCTCTCGTCTGTGGCTCCGTTGGAGCACAAGATTAAATCAGCGAATGCGATTATCCTGTCGAGGCTGCGCAGGTCCCCTTGGGGCTTCCCCTGAAAACAATCCGCAGATCGAATTGCCCCGTCGCGCGAAGCGCACGACGGGGCAATTCATGATCGAGGACGTTTTCAGGGGAAGCCCCAAGGGGACCGGTGAGAGCAATGAGGCAGGGCGCTACAGGTACTCGATTTGAGCGCCCTCGGTGTCGCACGTCAGAATATGCGTGTCACACTTGGGGAACTGCTCACGCAGCTTGACCTGCAGGAACTTTGCCACGATGGTGTCGTCAGTCACGGCCATGAGGGTCGAGCCCGAACCACTAATCCAGATGGTCTTGGCGCCGCCGTTAAGGCAGGTATCGCGCACGGCGTTGTAGTCGGGGATGAGGCGGCGACGATAGGGCTCCTGGATGCGGTCGTCATTAGCGGCGGCAATCAGGTCCAGGTCGCCGGTTTCCAGGCCGCGCGTCATGCCGGCGATGCGGCCCATTTGCCATACGGCAGTGGAGAGTGGAATCTCCTGCGGCACAACCTTGCGCGCCTCGCTCGTATGTACCTCGTAGGGCGGAATCACAGTAATAAAACGAAGCTTGTCGCTTACCTCGTAGCGCAGGCACTGGGGAAGCGAATCGGTCGGCGTAAAGGAGCAGACGGCGCCGCCCAGGATAGCAGGGGCGACGTTATCGGGATGGCCCTCGACCTCGGTGGCAATGCGGACGAGCTCAGCGCGATCGACGGTGTGGCCTGTCAGTGCGGCGGCGGCCATAATGCCGGCGACGACGCAGGTGGAGCTTGAGCCCAGGCCGCGGGCGACGGGCACGTCGGTCTGAATGTCGATAGCGACGGGGAAGGCCGGCTCGCCCCATGCGGCCAGTGCATCCACAAAGCTCACGTAGACCAGGTTATTCTCGTTTTGGAACTCCTCGGGGCAGCCCGTGATGGTGAGCTTGTCGGCGCGCTCGAAGGTGAAGTGCGAGTAGAGGCTGACGGCCATGCCGAGGGTATCGTAGCCGATGCCCAAGTTGGCGCTTGTTGCTGGGACGGTGATCTTGATCATGTGAGTCCTCCTGGCGTGCCTGGCTGTTTAGTTCGCTGCTCGGGCAGTCCTGCGCAAGACGGAAAGCACATTAAGTGCTTTCCTTTGCGTGCGGAACTCGCGACGAACTAAACAGCCAGGCACGCTGTGCGCGTTCGTCATCATCCCGGGGATTATCTGATGAAAGAAGGTGCGCCGGCTTTCGCCGGCGCCTTATAAGGGGTTTTAGTTGGTAGCCATCTTTTTTGCTGCAGACTCGACGTAGCTTGCCATCTCATTGACGTCGCAGACGTCTTCGAAGCGGACGGGTTTGGATTCGAGTTCGGCGAGCTGGGTCGGGGCGACCGTGTTGGTGGCCTGCTCGAGTACACGCATGGCCTCAAAATCATCCTCGGGAACGTCGAGGCCCAGGGCGTCGCAGCAGGCGCGCGGGAACTTGTAGGGGCTGGCGGTCGAAAGCAACACGCGGGCCTTGGCTCCCTCGGCGGGAGCGACCTGCTCAAAGACGTGATAACCACAAGCGGTGTGCGGGTCGATCACGTAGTCGTTGGCGTCCCAGCAGCTCTTGATGGCGGTGCGGACCTCGTCCTCGCTGGCCCAACCGCAGCCAAAGACGCTCTGAATCTTGGCCAGCAGCTCGGCGGGCACCTCGTAGCGACCCGTCTGCGCCAGCTGCTCCATAAGGCCGGCAACGAGCTCGCAGTCGCCATCGGATAGGAAGTACAGCATGCGCTCCAGGTTGGAGCTAATAAGGATGTCCATCGACGGCGAGATGGTCGTGAAGAACGGGCGGTTACGGTCGTAAACGCCGGTGGTCAGGAAGTCGGCAAGCACGTTGTTCTTGTCGCTCGCCACGACGAGCTTGGCGACGGGCAGACCCATGCGCTTGGCGTAGTAGCCGGCCAGGATATCGCCAAAGTTGCCGGTGGGCACACAGAACTCAACAGCGTCGCCGGCCTCGATAGCGCCGGCGCGCAGCAGCTGCGCATAGGCGGCAAAGTAGTAGACGACCTGCGGTACCAGGCGGCCGACGTTGATGGAGTTGGCGCTCGAAAGCACCGTGCCGGCAGCCTCCAGACGCTCGGCAAGCTCCTTATCGGCAAAGATGCGCTTGACGGCGCTCTGGGCGTCGTCAAAGTTGCCGCGGATGCCGCAGACGGCGACGTTATCGCCCTCCTGCGTGGACATCTGCAGATTCTGCACGCGGCTGACTTTGCCCTCGGGATAAAAGACGGTGATGCCCGTGCCCGGCGCGTCGGCGAAACCGGCGAGTGCGGCCTTGCCGGTGTCGCCCGACGTGGCGGTGACGATCATGATGCGCTCGGCGCCGCCGTTCTTGGCGGAAGTGCGGGCCATCAGACGGGGGAGCATCTGCAGGGCGACGTCCTTGAAGGCGCTCGTGGGGCCGCCAAAGAGCTCCATCACATAGGTTTGAGGGACGTCAGCGCCCGGCGCAGCGTCGAGTTTGACGAGCGGCGTAACCTCTTCACTCGCGAACGTGCCACGGTATGCCTCGTCGACACACGCCGAAATTTCTTCGGCCGTGTAATCATTCAGTAACATTCCCAACACATCTTGAGCGATTTCAAAGTACGATTTATCTGCAAGCGAGCTGATATCGACCTGCTGGGTGCCGAGCTCGTCCGAGACAAACAAACCCCCGTCGGGAGCGATGCCGGTGCGGATTGCCACCTTACTTGAGCACGATAAAGTGCGTCCTCGTGTACTATGATAAGTTCCCATATAACACTGCTCCTCGGATGCCTTGGTCCCAATCGGTGAAACCATGGTATCAGAGCACGCAAAATAGGTTTGCAGAGGCTTTTAGAAAGGTAACCTCCAGCCCATGATTAAGATTGCCAAGTTTGGCGGCTCGTCGGTCGCCGACGCCGAACACTTTAAGAAGATCAAGGCCATCGTCGATGCCGACCCTGCCCGCCGTTTTGTGGTGGTTTCCGCCTGCGGCCGCCGCTTTAAGGGCGACACCAAGGTGACCGACCTGCTCTACCTGGTTAACGCGCACGTTAAGTATCACGTTTCATGCGAGGAACTGCTCGAGGACATTGGCCAGCGCTATTTTGATATCGCTGACGAGCTGGAGCTCACCTATCCCATCCGCGAGGAGTTCGCGGCCTTTGCCGAGCGCGCCCGCTCGGGCGGCTACTCTACCGAGGAGCTCGTGAGCCGTGGCGAGTACTTCACCGCTCGCCTGATGGCCGAGTACCTGGGTCTGCCGTTCCTGGATGCCGCGACGGTCGTGGCGTTCCATCACGATGGTACGCTCAGTATGAATCGCACCTCCGAGCTGGTGCAGGAGTACGGCCAGCAGGGCGGCTTTGTTATGCCCGGTTTCTACGGCGCGACGCGCGAGGGCCAGATTAAGCTGCTCGATCGTGGCGGTGGCGATATTTCCGGCTCGATCCTGGCCAAGTGCCTGGGCGCCGACCTGTACGAGAACTGGACCGACGTCTCGGGCTTCTATTCTGCCGACCCGCGCATCGTGCCCGAGGCTCAGCCCATCGCCCGCGTTACCTACGAGGAGCTGCGCGAGCTTTCGTACATGGGCGCAAGCGTCCTGCACGAGGAGGCCGTGTTCCCCGTACGCGAGGCGGGGATTCCGCTAGTCATCAAGAACACCAATGCGCCGCAGGACCCCGGCACTATCATTAGCGAGACGGCTGACGAGGGTGAGGCAGAGCCCATTATTACCGGCGTGACCGGCAAGCGCGGCTTTGTCGCCATCAACGTCGCCCGCGACCGCACCAAGCCCCGTGTTGGTTTTATGCGTCGTGCGCTTTCGGTCTTTGAGCGCTATGACGTTTCCGTCGAGCACATGCCCACCGGTGTCGACCGCTTTGGCGCCGTGGTGCAGGAGCAGGACGTTCACGATTCGCTGTACTCGCTCGTGGGCGACATTCAGCAGGAGGTCGAGCCGCTCGAGATTGAGGTTGTCGAGGGCCTGGCGCTTATCGCGACCGTCGGTCGTAACCTGCGCGGTCGTGCCGGCATCTCTGGCCACCTGTTTGGCATGCTTGGCCAGGCGGGCGTGAGCGTGCGTATGATTTCACAGAGCTGTGACGAGATCAACATTATCATCGGTGTGGAGGAGAAGGACTTCGATCTGGCGATCCAGACCATTTATCGTGCCTTCTCCGATGAGAACGGCATTGTGAAGGTCTCCGACCTGGAGGCCCCCGCACCGGTCGATCCCGCCCTGGCCGCGCTCCGCAAGTAGCTGCCGTCCCGGTGCATTTTTGGGACAAGTGCCAAAAATCTACGGCGGGGCGTTTCGTTTCGGTTTCGTTTCGACGGGGCGGGTTTTGTGCCCGCCCCGTTCTTGTATACACTGGCAACAATAATCGGCCTGCTCGGCGTGCGGGCAAAAGCCACAACCTTTAAAGGGGGAAGCATGAAACAGTACACGGTTGCTATTTTGGGCGCGACGGGAGCCGTGGGCACCCAGATGCTCGAGTGCCTCAACGAGCAGGAGTTTCCGGTCGGTAAGCTCAAGCTGCTGGCGAGCGCGCGCTCTGCGGGCAAGACCGTTGAGTTCCGCGGCGAGCAGGTTGTGATTGAAGAGGCTTGCCCCGAGGCCTTTGAGGGCTGCGACATCGTACTCGGCGCCGCCGGCGACGACATCGCGAAGGAGCTACTGCCCGAGGCCGTCAAGCGCGGCGCCGTCGTGGTCGACAACAGCCATGCCTTCCGCATGGATCCCGAGGTGCCGCTGGTCGTGCCCGAGATCAATGCCGACGATATCAAGTGGCATCACGGCCTTATCGCCAATCCCAACTGCGCGACCATCATCGGCCTGGTTCCCACCTGGCCGCTGCACCAGCTTGCTGGCGTGAAGCGCATGATCGTCTCGACGTATCAGGCGGCTTCGGGTGCCGGCGCTCCCGGCATGGCCGAGCTCGAGGCTCAGCTGGCCGCCCTGGGCCGTGGCGAGGAGATTCCCGAGCCGCGCGCGTTTGCCGCCCAGCTGGCGAGTAACCTGATTCCGCAGATCGGCGGTGTCAAGGAGGAAGGCTTTACCTCCGAGGAAATGAAGCTGCAAAACGAGGGCCGCAAGATCATGCACCTGCCCGAGCTGCGCGTGAACTGCACCTGCGTGCGCGTGCCCGTGCTGCGTTCGCACTCCGAGAGCATTACGCTCGAGTTTGAGCGCGATATTACGGTCGAGGAGGCTCGTGCTGCGCTGGCTGTCGCTCCCGGCGTCAAGCTGGTTGACGATATGGCTGCCGAGGATGCGCACGACCGTTTCCCCATGCCGATGGATACGTCCGACCAGGACCTGATTTGGGTCGGCCGCGTGCGTCGCGACATCTCGAACCCCGAGGCCGCGCGTGGCATCACTTTCTGGTGCTGCGGCGACCAAATCCGTAAGGGCGCGGCAACCAACGCCGTCCAGATCGCCAAGCTGCTCTGCGAGTAGCGATGGACCTGTCCGGCGGGGGGCCGGGCTTAGTTTTCAGAACGTCCTCGACCATGTGTGGCGCCTTGTCCTGCTCCTTCGGAGCCGCGGACAAGGCGCCACACTGGTCTGCGGAGTGTTCTGAAAACTAAGCTCGGTCCCCGCCTGCGGTGGTGCTGCTGCGAGCGGTCTGCGATGGGGCCGTTGTTGGTTGGGGCCGCTGGGCTGATGTAGGGGCGCGTGGTTGTTGCGGGCCCTGGTCCCGGCAGCGGCCTCGGCGCTTCGCGCCTGCCGCCTTGGGGACTGTGGGGGTGCGGCCGGCAGCTACGGCGCGTTGCGCCTGCTGCCTGGGGTGACTGCGGGGCCGTGACGGCAGCCGCGGCGCTGTCGCGCCTGCTGCCTGGGGCGACTTTGGGGTTGGGGTGAATCGGGGTCTAATACTTTGCCGAGAAGTGAACGACCTTATTTGGGCCCCCGAAGCATTGGCATATTTTGACCGCTATTTCCTGCGGTTTTGCAGCGCGAATCCTGCGGTTTTCTGGTCTAAAGGTCTGGATACTCCGGGGCTTCGTTTTTACTCGTTCACTTCTCGGGAAAGTATTAGAGCTCAGCTGATAGAGGTACCGCTCTGGCGTCGATGCCCCGCGTCTTCTTCGCTTGATTGGGGAAAACAGCCTCGCTTAAGCAATTGCGAGCCCGCCCAGACGTATCTGCGGGGTTGTCTGCACAATTCGCGGTATTATGTTGCGGAGTTTTGAAAGGAGCCGCTGGTGGTCACGACGACGTTTGCCTCGCCTTTGGGCGAAATCTTGCTTGCCGCTGATGGCCGCGGTCTGACGGGGCTTTGGTTTGAGGGGCAGGAACATTTTGGCTCCACGCTTTTCCGGGAAGACTCCGAACATGTTGAAGGCGCCGACGCGGTTTCCGGTATTGGCGGCATGTCGTCGGTGAGTCCGGCAAATGGCGCGGCTTCTTCGGTGCTTGAGCGTTCTTGGGCGTGGCTGAATGCTTATTTTGCGGGGCAGGAGCCTCGGTTTACGCCGCCGTTGCATATGATTGGTACGGCGTTTCAGCGCGAGGTTTGGTTTGAGCTGCTTTCTATCCCGCGTGGCGAGGTCGCTACGTATGGTGAGATCGCCCAGCGTGTTGCGGCTCGACATCGTGTGCCGGGAAACGAGGCTCCTGTTGTGTCCCCACGTGCCGTGGGGGCTGCGGTTGCACGCAATCCCATTTCGATTATCGTGCCGTGCCATCGCGTGGTTGCCGCCGACGGCTCGCTTAACGGATATGCCGGCGGGCTTGATCGCAAGGAGTGGCTGCTTCGGCTTGAGGGCGCGTACGAGGAATAACGTTCGAGCACTTTGCATAGCCAAGACGACGTTTCCGGTTGAGACCACCTGCTTGGACATCCATCTACGCCCGCTTTTGCAGGGCGTAGATCGACTTATCCATGTTGAACAGGTAAGCCACGACGCAGACAATAAAGAACTTCGGCAAGTCGCCAAAGCCGAAGACTTCGCAGCCAATAAGGATCGGCGCGAGCAGCGTATTGGTGGCGCTGCCAAAGACGGCGGCGTATCCCAGCGCGGCGCAAAGCGCGATGGGCATGCCGAGTTGAGCCTCGTTATGGCGACATCTGGGTAACAGAAAGGCCCGCGTTCCTCAGAGGCAAGATAGGCAATTCTGCTTCTGAGGTAGATCTCAATTCTGTCGACCGCATCAAACATTAACTGCCGGAGGGCTCGGTCAAATTCATACGTGTAGATGATGGTTTCGAATGTTGTGCCTTCGCGAAAGATGGTAATCCCGGACTTGCATTTGGTTTTGCAGGGAAACCAGTAGGCCGACAGTTTGTAGTGGCCGACTTCGACCAAAGCTCGCTCGAGTTCGTTTTGATCAGAGCACTTAAGACCCTTGTTTTCTGTCAATAGTGCTATCTGTTCGTTGATGGATATCCGCGACTTCCGGTATTTCATTTAAGCCTCTTGATAGAAAAAGGGCTGGAGTTGCGCATCGTTGAGAGGCTTTCCAGCTTTAGCAAAACAATCTTATAAGATGCGACGGGCCACGTCAGGATAATTACCGGACGGCCTAGGAGGCGGCTGGTTGGCTGGCTTAAAACCTAGCGCGTGAAATGACGCTCCACGCTATTCAGCGCGCTTGATAGGATGACGTATCACAGTCTTAAGTTTCTCCGGCGCACATTTGCGTGGATCGGAGAGATAGATTTCGTGATGGAAACGGGTGTCTGAGAAGTCGGGGACATAGCCCTGCTCGGTCGTGTATTCATTCATAGCGTTTACGGTCGCCGGTTCGTTGTCGTAGGGCCCAGTGTGCATGCATTGAACGCAGAGACCCTCGTCAACTTTAAGCAGCTCGACGGCAGAAAAGTCCAGTTTCTTTTTGGTCGTGGCTTCCGCGACTGCCCAGTCAAAATCATCTCGGCTGACGAAATCGGGCAGGCGGATGCACGAGATAAAGTTGAAATCGTCCTTGCGTACATAATCGATGTCGCCGCTCGGGGAGTCTTGCCACCAGAATCCCTCGAGCGGCGGTACTACAAAGTCGAAATAGCCCTCGATACTCCTTGAGCCTTTCTTCGACATCTTGACGGTATAGGCGATGCCGTAAAGCAGCGGCAGGGCGTTTTGATACTCGCCACCTTCGGTATTTGGGTCGCCCTTTCCGCGAACGGCAACGTAGCTCATAGGCGGGACAGTTACGATACTCGGCTTGCTTGCAGGTTTGTAGAGCTCCTTGCATACCTTCTTAAAGTCGAACGCCATGTTGGCCGCCTTTCTGCGTATTGGCCTGCTTAGATAGCGGAATCATATCATAAAAACGAACAGCTGTTCGAATGATTTGGCTGACAGATTGAAATGCATGCGTTGTGTTTGGCGGTCGGCCTGACCCCGTTGATGATTTCTCTGCCTCCCGGCGCTTGCCTGCGCTCCCCGTTTCCCCATATAAAACCTGCCAAAATGAACCTGTCCCTTTTTGGTCGGCGTGAAATGGGTAATACTAAAGAGTTATCCGACCAGATGGGAACCGATCGATGGCCTATATCGAATTCAAAGACGTCATCAAAGCATACGGCGAGGGCGATGCCCGCATCCATGCGCTCGACGGCGCGAGCTTTACCGTTGAGCGCGGTGAGCTCGCCATTATCCTGGGCGCCTCGGGTGCCGGCAAGACCACGGCGCTCAACATCCTGGGCGGTATGGACACGGTAACTTCCGGCACCGTGACGGTGGACGGGCGTGACGTGAGCGCTGCCAACGAGGCGCAGCTCGTGGAATACCGCCGCGCCGACGTCGGCTTTGTCTTCCAGTTCTACAATCTGGTCCCCAACCTGACGGCGCTCGAAAACGTCGAGCTCGCGGCGCAAATCTGCCCCGATTCGCTCGATGCCGAACAGACGCTTCGCCAGGTTGGCCTGGGCGAACGCCTGGGCAACTTTCCGGCACAGCTTTCCGGCGGCGAGCAGCAGCGCGTGTCCATCGCCCGCGCACTGGCAAAGAACCCCAAGCTGCTCCTGTGCGACGAGCCCACGGGCGCGCTCGACTATAAAACCGGCAAGCAGATCTTGCAGCTGCTGCAGGATACCTGCCGCAAGCAGGGCATTACGGTCATCATCATCACGCACAACTCCGCGCTCGCGCCCATGGCCGATCGCCTGATCCGCTTTAAGAGTGGTCGCGTGGAGAGCGAGACGGTCCAGCAAAATCCCGTGCCTATCGAGACGATCGAGTGGTAGCGCACATGGACCAGGATCGCCAAAACAGCCAAAAGCACGATACGGAGCACGCGGGCCGCGACCGGGAGTTCGCGACCTACCGTACCGCTCAAAGCTCAAACGATATGGTGCCGACGGTTTTTCGCCGTGGCATCTACCGCACGATTCGGGGCAGTCTTAAGCGCTTCCTATCTATCGTGGTCATCACTGCGCTTGGCGTGAGCGTGATGTGCGGCCTTAAGGCGGGCTGCGAGGATTTGTGCGATTCGGTCGACGCCTATTTTGACCAGCAGAATGTCTATGACATTAACGTGCAGTCGACCTATGGCCTTACGCGCGACGATCTCGCGGCTATCCAAGAGGTCGACGGCGTCGAGACGGTCGAGGGCATCTACACCGAGACCGCCTACACCGCCGTGGGCACAACGCGCGAGCGCGTGGTCGTGCAAAGTCTCTCCAAGGAGAACATCGATCAGCCGGTGCTGGTGAGCGGCGATTTGCCCGAGAGCGCCGATGAAGTCGCGGTGACTTCGAAGTTCCTGAAGGCTTCGGGCAAAAAGCTCGGCGATACGGTGAGTTTTGCCGCCAATGACGCGAGCTCGTCCAACCAAAGTGCCAAGGATCAGTTTGCCGCGGGCGATTACACCATTACGGCCGAGGTCCTCGATCCTACCGACGTGAGCTCCGACTCGACAGTCAACGCCTTTCGCGCTGCTTCGGCTGCGGACTATAAGTTCTATGTGAGTGAGGATGCCGCGACATCATCGTCCTACTCCGCGGTCCACGTGATCGTCGAGGGAGCCAAGAGCCTCAACTCCTATTCGGATGCCTACACGACAAAGATCAACGAGGTCAAAGGCAATATCGAGAAGATCCGCGAGGAGCGCGAGAAGGCGCGCGCTCAGGAGCTGACGGTCGACACGCCGGCAAGCTTGGATGCGGCCGAGCGTCAGACCGCCATGCTCTTTGGGATCGAGCAGGATAACATCAACCGTATGGCCGAGGGCAGCGAGGAGCGCGTCCAGGCTCAGACCGAGTTGGACCAGCGCCGCGCCGCCGCCGACCAGCATTTTGCCGATGCCCGCGCCGAGCTTTCCGATCTGGGCGAATGCACCTGGTACATTCAGGACCGCGGTAACATCGCAAGCTACTCGAGCGTCGAGAGCGACAGTTCTTCGATCGAGGCCATCGCCACGGTTTTCCCATTTATCTTCTTTGTCGTTGCTGTGCTCATCAGTCTTACCACCGCCACGCGCATGGTCGAGGAGGAGCGCACGCTCATCGGCCTGTACAAGGCACTCGGCTATTCGAGCGGGCGTATTCTGTCCAAATACGTGGACTATGCGCTGTGGGCGTGTCTGATTGGCGGCGTGCTCGGCAACATTATCGGATTTGTGGGCCTGCCGCTGTTCCTGTTTACGGTGTTCGACGACATGTACTCGCTGCCCCAGATGTTGCTTTCGTACGATATCGTGTCCTCAATCGTCTCGGTGGCGCTGTTTACCGTGGGCGTGGTGGGCGCCACGATTATCGCCTGCCGCCACGAGATGGCCGAGACCCCAGCCTCGCTCATGCGTCCCAAGGCCCCACGCGCCGGCTCTCGCATCTTGCTTGAGCGCATCGGCTTTATCTGGCACCGCATGGGCTTTTTGAACAAGGTGGCAGCACGTAACCTGTTCCGCTACAAAAAGCGCGCTTTTATGACCATCTTCGGTATCGCCGGCTGCACGGCGCTCGTGATCTGCGGTATGGGCATCCGCGATACGTCGGTGGCGCTTTCGCCCAAACAGTACGGGCATATCACGCGCTACGACCTGCTGGCGGTCGCCAATCCCGACGATTTTTCGCAGACGTGCGCGGCATTGGATGAGCGCAGCGCGGCCAATGATTTCAACGTGACCGTGACCTCGACCCTGCCGATTATGACCGACAACGTCACCTTTACGTTTGGCGGCAAGAGCGAGACCGTGCAGCTGATCGTGGTGCCCAATGACCGCACGAGTGACTTGGGCGATTACGTGCGCCTGGAGGATGAGTCCAAAGAGCCGCTGTCTTTGCGTGACGGAGACGTGTATCTGAGCAAAAGTTCACAGCTGGTGCTGGGGATTCAGCCGGGCGATACGGCACACGTCCAGGATTCGTCGCTCAATGTTGCCAAGGTCAAGGTCAGCGACATTTCGCTCAACTATCTGGGCAACACGCTTTACATGACGCAGGGCACCTATGAGCGCGCGTTTGGTCGAAGCGCGCGTCCTAACGGCGTCTTTGTGCTGCTTAAGGGCTCGTCGGCCGACCAGATTGCGTTTAGCAAGAATCTTAAGAGTGACGGTTGGCTCACGATTTCGAGCACGGCCGAGCATTGGGAGAACTATGAGGCGAACTTTACGATTATCAATTCGGTCGTGGTGCTCGTGACCTTTATGGCGGCGTGCCTGTCGTTTGTGGTGGTTTTTACGCTGTCCAACACGAATATCTCCGAGCGCGAACGCGAGCTGGCGACCATCAAGGTGCTGGGCTTCCGTCGCGGCGAGGTGCACCATTACGTCAACAAGGAGACGTTGATCCTCACGGCGATCGGCGCTGCGCTGGGCGTGCCGCTGGGCGGCTTGCTGGCCGAGAGTTTTACGTACATTTTGCAGATGCCGTCGCTGTACTTTGACGTCGAGGTCGAGCCGCTAAGCTACGTGCTCGCCGTGGTGCTTTCCTTCGGCTTTACGTTTATCGTCAACCTCGCCACCAATCGTACCCTCAATAGGATCGACATGGTCGGCGCCCTCAAGAGTGCCGAGTAACCTGTCCTGGGATTCAAGTTCTAGCGAGCTGCCGACGCGCCCGCAGCAGCGTTTTTGCATAAACCGCCCCGCCAAATGCATATTTCGGCGGGGCGATTGCTTTTTGCCCACAGGTACCCCCGGGGGCGGCGTACAAATTCCGGAGTATTCAGCATCCCGGGGTCCGCGGGCGCGGGGGCGGGGGTGCAAAACTGCGCTGAAAGCCCCGATTCTGAGCCCCAACGCCTCTAGAGCCGCTCGTTTTTTTACAGAACGCGGCTCATGGCGCCTGTTTTTCGCCCAAAATCCAGTATGCAGGCACCCACGGCTGTTGAATACTCCCAAAAATGCACGCCGCATCCTACCCTAGGCACCCGTAGCTACTCTGCGGGTGCGTGGCCTGATAGTAAGTTGCGGTGGAATAGTTCCTGTTTGGCATAGCAGAGCCATGAAACAGGAACTATTCCACCGCAACATATTGAGAGGGCTCTTGGCTGTTGTGCGTACTGACATTTGTCATGAAATGGCAGGCCATTAGGGGTTGCTACTCGTAGTTGCGGTAGGGTTGGGGCAGATTCTAACTAGAAATGGTGGTCGCTACCGGTTATTCTCGGCATACTCGGCTCATTCGATTACGGTCGCCACATGAAAGGAACCACTATGGATCTTGCGATGGCACAGCGTCTCGTCGATCGCCGCAAAGCTGCCGGTCTTTCCCAGGAGGCTCTTGCTGCCCAGTTGGGCGTAAGCCGCCAAGCTGTCAGCAAATGGGAACGCAGCGAATCCTCGCCCGATACCGATAACCTTATTGCGCTCGCCGCGCTGTATGACGTGTCACTGGATGAGCTGCTATATGGAGAAGCGGCTAGCGATGTCGACACCTCGGCCGACGATGACGTTGACGCAAATAATTACGACGAGACTGAAGGCACCGAGTCTTCTACCGAGCACGTGGATCCTGACGGCAAGCCACTTGCCGACATTTCCCTTGCACGCGGCATTCACGTCGTCGACCCCAACAAAGGTGAAGAGGTTCATGTTGGTTGGAGTGGCATCCACGTGGCTAACGAGCGCAAGGGTGAAGAGGTCCATGTGGGGCCGGGCGGATTGCATATCGATACGCTCGAGGATGATGGACACAGTGTACATACCAATGACGACGGCACCGTCACCATCGACGGCGAGACGTTTTCCAGCTGGAAAGAGGCACACGACAAGCTCGACCATCATGGCAAGCATTTCCACACCAAGATCGGCCGCGCATGGAACGAGTTTCCCTTTCCTGCACTTGTCGTCCTCGCCTATCTCGCGCTCGGCATCATCTGCGGCACGTGGGGTATGGGGCTCTTTCTGGTCTTTCTGATTCCCGTCTACTATGCGACGGGCGACTTCATCGACCGACGTCATCTATCTAAGCTAATCGGCAGCGTCTATCCAACAGCCGCCATTGCCTGGTTCCTCTATATGTGGCTTTGCTTGGCGCAGCCCCATCCCGCATGGGTCATCCTCATCACGATTCCCTTCATAGAGGCACTCATGTGCTGGTGCCGAAAGCAATGGAAGCGCCGCAAACAAGCCTAAGCCGCTCCAACCCGTCAGCAATGCTTGGCCAACGCCGCTCGCCCCTTCCAAGTTGCGGTGAAATACGGACTGTTGAGGACCTTGGAGCGTCTAACAGTCCCTATTTCACCGCAACTCACGAATGGGGCGGGCAATTCCAACACGGGAACTGGCATTTAACTCGCCGCATGCCACGAAAAGGGCCGATTTACTACGATGAACGCAATGAGGCTGACCACACTTATCTTTTTCGAAAATCGGCAAGCCATCTACCTGCGGTTTTTAATTCACAATGTTCATCATGGTCGAGGGTGCAGTAGTAAACGTAGTAGATAGGCCCATTTTGTGGCGCACGGTTCATTCAGGTTCATACTCGAAGAACGAAGGTCCCTTGATCCACGGTTGCGAGCAAAATACCAAATAGAATAGAGTCGTTTGGCAAAGTCCGCTTGTCGAGTGGAGGAAGCATGGGCGAGCTAGCTGAAAGCGACTGGAAGCTGTTTAAAGAGCTGCTCCCAAAATGGCAAGAAAGCTATATGGAAATGCTCATCGGCCAGTACATCGAGATACTGAACGGTGGCAGTGAAGCGTCCAGTAGATTTTGGGCGTTAGAAGAGCGTATCAATAGGGACAAGCTGTCCTCAGGAGTGCTTGTGAACGATATTCGCCGCAGCACCATGCATTACGAGATTGCCAACTTGCTTTCCGATAACGTTATCACGCTCGACGATCTTGACGGTTTTACCGAAGACATTAAGGGCTACGCACGACGTTGCATCGGTCGGCAAGAACGCTGAGCGACATGCGCATCCACAGCCGCTGTACTGCATAAACCGCCCCGCCGGATGCATATTTCGGCTGGGTGGTTGCTTTTTGCCCACGGGTACCCCAGGGGGCGGCGTGCAAATCCCGGAGTATTCAGCATCCCGGAGTCCGCGGGCGCGGGAATGGGTGCACAAAACCGCGTTGAAAGCCTTGATCATGAGCCCTCGGCACCTCAAGGATCGCTCATTTTTACAGTATGCGGCCCATGGCGCCTGCTTTTCGCCCAAAATCCAGTATGCAGGCACCCTCGGCTGCTGAAAACTCCCAAAAATGCACGTTGCACCCCACCCTAGGCACCCGCAGCAAGAAGACGAATAGCCTCGGCCTCCCTAGTTGCCGCAGGAGGCCCCAGGGCTTACCTCCCAAATCTTTCCGCAGGACGGAAGGACCCCGCCGCGCGAAGCGCACGGCGGGGTCCTGACATGTCCGAGGACGATTTGGGAGGAAAGCCCCGGGGCCTCCGATGAGAGCAGTTCCAGCCGAGGCTATTCGTCGCCGAAGCTGATGCCCAACGCCTTGGCCTCGCGCACCAGATCGCTCTGGGGGTCGACATACTTGAGCTTGCCGGCGACCTCCTCGAGCGGCATGTGGCACATCTTGCCGTCGCGCAAGGCAATCATGTAGCCAAACTCGCCACGCAGGCAGCCGAGCGCTGCCTCGACGCCGCACTGAGTCGCAAAGATGCGGTCCTGGGCGTCGGGCTGGCCGCCGCGCTGCGTGTGACCTGGGATGGCGACGCGGGTCTCGCGACCGGTCTTGGCCTCGATCTCCTTGGCGATGTCGTACACGATTGACGGGCTCGTGCGCTCGGCGAGCTTCTTCTTGTACTCCTTCTTGGACAGCGCCGCGTCCTCCTTGGAGATAGCGCCCTCGGCGACGGCCACGATGGTAAAGCGGCTGCCGGTCTCCATGCGATGCTCGATGGTCTTGATGACGTTATCCATGTCGTAGGGGATCTCGGGAATCAAGATGACATCCGCGCCGCCCGCGACGCCGGCATACAGCGGGATCCAGCCAACCTTGTGGCCCATAATCTCGATAACGAACACGCGCCCGTGGCTCGAGGCGGTAGTGTGGATGTCGTCGATGCACTTGGTGGCGACGTCGATGGCGCTCGTAAAGCCAAACGTCATCTCGGTGCCCCAGGTGTCGTTATCGATGGTCTTGGGCAGGGCGATAACGTTGAGGCCCTCTTCGCGCAGGCGGTTGGCGGTCTTGGTGGAGCCGTTGCCGCCCAGCATAAACAGGCAGTCGAGCTGCAACTTGTGATAGGTGTGGACCATCGCGGGTACCTTCTCGACGCCGTCGGCCTCGGGAATGTTCAGGCGCTTGAACGGCGTGCGGCTCGTGCCCAGAATAGTGCCGCCGCGGGTGAGGATACCGCTAAAATCGGCGGGCGTCATGACACGGAACCTGCTGTAGATAAGGCCCTGATATCCGTCCTCAAAGCCATAAATCTCGATAGGCTCTTCGCTATTGGTCATAAGCGTTTTGACAATGCCGCGCATGGTGGCGTTGAGCGCCTGGCAGTCGCCGCCACTAGTAAGAAGACCGATCCTAAGCATGGTGAATCCTTCCGGGCAAGTTATAACATGCGCATAAGTTTACCCCCGCACACTGTTGATGCGGGGGTAAAACGTGTTAGCTCAAGCGTATGGAAATGTAAGCAACGTCAGGCGAGCGTAAGGACGACGGTGCCAGCTCCTTACAGTGCGAAGGCGTCGACGTCGCCCCAGTGGCGGCGCAGCGTAATAGCGGCAGCGGGTTCGGTATTGTCAAAGACGACCGACCATTGCGTGTTGCTGGTGATGTCTTCCGGATTGGGCTCTTGCGCCGCAGCGCGTAGGGCCTTCCAAGCGACTGCCTCGTCCTGGGCACCGACATGGGCGTCAAGGACATCGGCGATTGCGACGGCGCGCTCTTTACCATGGCCCAGCTCGCCATTCTTTTGGTTGGGCAGCACTTCGTCACCATAGCAGGCATAGAAGTTCGTAACCTGGCGTACAGGAGTCACTTTGCATGCACGGTCGGGGTCGCGCGGATCCCACTCCACCACCCGCGCGTCACCGGCGGCGTCGTTGATAAAGAAGTGGTAATCGCGTCCTGCCATGGCGTGCATGTCGTAGGCGGAAAGCAGGTCGACAGCTTCTTGCGTGGTGGCGGCACGGTCGAGCACCAGGCGGATGGCGAGCGAGGTATTGATGACGGGGCGCTGCGTGTCCTGGTCACAGGGTTTGGAATCCAGGGTGAGTACGGCAATGGACACGCCACATTCGTTGATGCCGTCGAGCTGGGCAAACGGGCCCATGAGTGCGGCGGCACGTCCGGCGACGGAATCAAGCGGAGTGTTGGCGCCCAGGTTGTTAAGGGCGGCAAACCCGATGGAGGCGTAGCCGCCGCGTGGGTGATTGCGCGCCAGCAGCGCCGAGGTGTCGTCCTTAAAGTCGTAATTGCGACCGGTGCGCACGCGGCCTTCGGCATCTACGGCGGCAAAGGCGCTGCAGGCAAACTGAGGCGCCTGGACATGTGCTGGCACGCCGGGCAACACCTGTGCCACCACAGCATCGATGTAGGCCTGATCGTCGCGCACATCGGCGGCGATGATGCGATCAAGATCGTAGTCGTAGGCGATGTCGATTGCGTACAGGTCATAGCCATCCGCGTAGCAGGTCAAGCGTTTGAGCGACGCGACGGACTTGATTTGCTTGCGGTAAACGATGCCGGCGGCAGCGGCAAGGCCGACGGCGACGCCCGCGACACCGCAGGCGATGGCAATGTTACGTGGCTTCATGACGGCTCCTCTCGTCCTGTTAGCGTAATTGTCGCAAAAGGAGCGCGGGCATGATGGCTCAACTTGGTGAGCGGCGCGGGATTAAACACGGAATGAAGAGTGCGGCGCTGGCGTGGCGGGGTATGCTGGAGGGGACCATCAACCCAGCGAAAGGGGAGAGCATGACGGATCAGGAAACGCCCGAGCGCGTGCACGTGACGGCCGACGATATCGAGGCCGCCAACGACCTTATCGACTTTATCGAGGCATGTCCCAGCATGTTCCATACGGCGGCGACCATTATGGCCGAGCTCGACGAGGCGGGCTTTACCTACCTGCCCGAGAACGCGGCGTGGGACATCGAGCCGGGCGGGCGTTATTACACGCAGCGCAACACCTCGAGCGTTGTTGCCTTTAAGGTGGGCGAGGACCTGGCCGCGACGTGGGGCGAGGACGGCGTTGCCGGCGACTATCATTTTCAACTGACGGCGTCGCACAGCGATTCGCCGACGTTTAAGGTCAAGGCCGTGCCCGAGCTTGACGGCGCGGGCGAGACGCTGCGCCTGAACACCGAGGCCTACGGCGGTATGATCGACTACACCTGGTTCGATCGCCCGCTGGCGCTCGCGGGCCGCGTGTTGGTGCGCGAGGGCGACCGTATCGAGAGTCGTTTGCTTGTCACCGAGCGCGAGGTCGCTATCATTCCGAGCCTTGCCATCCACATGAACCGCGGCGTTAACGAGGGCTTTGCTCCCAACCGAGCCGTCGACCTGTGCCCGCTCATCAGCGCTGGCGAGCTTAAGCAGGGTGACTTCGATGCCCTGATTGCCGACGAGCTGGATGTTGAGCCCGAGCAGATCCTGGGTCGCGACCTGTTCCTGGTCAATCGTCAGGATGCGCGCATTTGGGGCTGGGCCGACGAGTTTATCTCGACGCGCAAGTTTGATGATCTGGCCTGCGCCTATACCTCGCTACAGGCATTTTTGGGCGCCGAGAACGCGCACGACGTCTCGGTCTTCTGCTGCTTCGATAACGAGGAGGTTGGCTCCGAGACCAAGCAGGGCGCCATGTCGACGTTCTTGGCCGATGCGCTGCGCCGTATCAACGGATCGCTGGGCTTTGACGACGAGTCGTATCATCGCGCCCTTGCCGCCTCGATGCTTGTAAGCTGCGACAATGCACATGCCGTGCATCCCAACCACGCCGAGAAGTGCGATGCCCGCAACCAGGTCGTGCTCAACGGCGGCATCGTTATCAAGGAAGCTGCCAACCAGCACTACTGCACCGATGCCTTTAGCCGCGCGGTGTTCCAGGCCATCTGCGACGACGCCGACGTGCCCACGCAGGCCTTCGCCAACAAGAGCGATATGGCGGGTGGCTCCACGCTCGGCAATCTGTCCAATATGCAGGCGAGCATGCACGCCGTGGATGTGGGTCTGCCGCAGCTTGCCATGCACTCAAGCTACGAGACCGGCGGCGTGCGCGACGTGATGTACGCTATCCGCGCCCTCACCGCCTTCTACGAGCGCAACCTAACCATCAACGGAGCCGAAAGCGTGGGGCTCTAAAAACCTGCCAAAAAGGGACAGGTTTATTTTGCCAGGTTTTATCTGGGCAAATGCAAAGGATGAAACCGAACTAGATTGGTGATGCGTAGCCGCCGAGGTGCAATGTGCCTCGGCGGCTTTTTGTGCACGGAGCACGGCTAATACTAATTAATTGCTATACATGCTTTACGTATCCACCATAGTGTTTTATGATAATTCTGAAGTATTAAGGAGGGGTCATGACCACAACAGCCGCTCAAATCAACGTACGTCTTGATGCCGATCTTAAAAGGAGCGGCGACGCTGCTCTCTCCAGGGCCGGTATGACGCCGAGCCAAGCGGTGCGAGCGCTCTGGCAGCTTGCAGCGTCGCTGGCCGATCGTCCCGGTGCGCTCGAGGATATCCTGCTGCCCAGTCGTGCCCGGGCGGAACAGCGCGAGCGCGAAAAGGCCGCCAAACGTAAACTCGAGCTCATGGATCAGGGATCGAAGCTGTTCGCTGCCGCTTGCCGTGAGTCGGGAATCGATATGGTCAGGGCTCAGCCATCGGACGACGAAGAGCTCAAACGGAATGCATATGCGGATCGCTATGGCGAGGAGATGAGCTGGCTCTATGAGTGAGGCTCTAAAGCGCATCTTGGTTGACACCAACGTGTGGCTCGATTACTTCATTCCCTCACGACGTGGTCGTTCGGCGGCGATTGAGTTTTTACGCGATGCATGCACGGCGCAGGTGGATTTGCTGTATGCGGCGACATCGTCCAAAGACCTGTTCTATTTGATTTCAAGCGAACATAAGGCATGGTATCGGCGAGAGCATGGCTCACTATCCCAAGATGCCGCCGTGGCGGCGACATCACTTGCATGGGATTGCCTCGACGTGTTGTCGCAACTTGCCACGCCGGTACCCTGCGACCTGAGTGACATATGGATGGCGAGCAAGCAGCGTAATCTCCATAGCGATTACGAAGACGATTTAATCATTGCGGCAGCGATACGCTCCCAAGCAAATTTACTGGTCACCAACGATGTCAAGCTCTGTTCGCATGCGCCCGTCGCAGCAATGAACGTAGAAGATGCAAGAAGCTATCTAACAACGCTTAAATAGCGCTAGACCCCTTTGGTCGAATAACGGTCAGCGAGAGCCCACAGGTAGGGCCGCGCCAGCAAAGCGCCGCAGGTCGAACAAAAGTCAGCGAGAGCCCGCCGTTTGAGCCAAGGTGCCGTGAAATGAAAAGGCGCTGACCTTCTGGTCGCGCCTTTGAAATTGAACGGCAGATTGGCCAAACGGCGGGCTCGCAGCGTCGGCTCATTACGCCGTTTGTAAAACGGCGTAATTCTTAGTGTTCGATCCAGCAGCGCAGGGTCTCGCTGGCCTGCAGGTGACGCAGATTCTCCGCGGCGATGTCGACCACGTTATTGAGCGTGGCGGCTAGGTGGAACCAGCCGGAGACGTGCGGCGTGATGAGCATGTTAGGCGCATCCCACAGTGGGCTTGTCTCGGGTAGCGGCTCGGGGTCGGTGACGTCGACCGCGGTGCCGGCGAGACGTCCCGACTCCAGAGCGGCAACCAAGTCGTCGGCAACCACAAGATCGCCGCGGCCGCCGTTGGCAAAGAAGGCGCCCGGTTTCATCGCGGCGAAGAACTCGGCGTTTGCCAGGCCGCGGGTCTCGGGTGTGCTCGGCATAAAGGATGCGACGATGTCGGCCTCGGCCAGGCGCTCGGGCAGGGCGTCCATGCCGTCCATGTCCTCAAACACAATGGGGTAGACGAGCGGATGGCGCTTGATGCCGCGGACGTGCGCGCCCATGCTGCGGCAAAGCGTGGCAAAATGGCCGCCGATATCGCCTGCGCCCAGCACCAGCACGTTGGCGTTTTTGAGCGAGGTAACCGGCCCCAAATCCTCCCAGCGATGCTCGCGCTGCAGGTCCTGGTAGCCGGGCAGGCGCTTCATCATAGACAGCACCATGGCAAACATGTGCTCGCTTACTGCCTGGCCATAGGCGCCCACCGAGCAAGACAGTTTGGCATCGGCCGGCACGGTGCCGGCGGCCAAGTAATCGTCATAGCCAGCGGTCTGCAATTGCAACAGCTGGAGATGTTCGCATGCCGTGAGCATGTCAGGGTCGATGTTGCCCAAGATCACGTCGGCATCGGCGACCTGCTCGCGCGTGGCGGCGTCGGAGCTCGTGTAGATAAAGTCCTCGCCCGGAGCGCTCGACTCAAGAATTGTGCGATGACGGTCGTTGACGGGCAACAAAACCAGGATGTTCACAAGCAGTCCTCTCCGCTCGACCTGCCAAAAAGGGACAGGTTTATTTTGGCAGGTTTTATCAGACAAAACGCTCAAACAAAAACGCCGGATGCAAGACGAGCGTGCCCGTCAGCATCCGGCGCATCCACGGCTACCAGCTCAGCAGCTCGTAGCCGTCCTCGGTCACCACGAGCTGTACCTCGCACTGGGCCGAATCGCTGCCGTCCTTGGTGCGCACACACCAACCGTCACCCTTGCTAATCTTGATGTCGGGCGCTCCGGCATTGACCATGGGCTCAATGGTAAAGACCATGCCCGGAGCCATGATGGTGTCCACATCGGGTGCCTCGGTGGTAAAGCCCACAAACGGGTCCTCGTGGAACTCCTTACCGATGCCGTGCCCGCCGTACTCGCGCACAACGCTAAAGCCAGCGTCCTCGACCGTCTTTTGCACGGCCTCGGCCATAACGGACAGCGGCAGCCATGGCTTGACGGCAGCCAGGCCCGCCTCCACGCTGGCGCGGGTGACGTCGACCAGGCGCTGGCGCTCGGCCGAGACCTCGCCGATGCAGAACATGCGGCTCGAGTCGCTAAAGTAGCCGTCCAAGATCGTGGAACAGTCGACGTTGATGATGTCGCCCTCGTGCAGCACGTCCGTATCGCAGGGGATACCGTGGCAGACCACATCGTTGATCGAGGTGCACACACTCTTGGGATAGCCCTCGTAGTTGAGGTCGGCCGGCGTGCCACCGTGCTCGACGGTGTAGTCGTAGATCATCTGGTCGATCTGGTTGGTGGTCATGCCCGCGGAGATATGCTCGCCCACATAATCGAGCACGCCCACGTTGATGGCTGCCGAGCGCTTGATGCCCTCGATATCGGCGGGCGTCTTGTAGAGCGTGCGGGGCAGAACCTCCCAGCCCTCTTCCCACAAGCGCTCGAGGCGCTCATCAAAGGCGCTATGGCATTTCTTGTATTTCTTACCGCTGCCGCACCAGCAGGCGTCGTTGCGGCCGGGTACGGGTCCGTTGTCAAACATGGCTAACTTCCTTTCATCCGCAGCTAGTATAGCCCACCCACGCGTCCATAAAAGTTGCGGTGATATAGTTCCTATTTAAGCGTTTTAACAGCATAAATAGGAACTATATCACCGCAACTGATGGGGCGGGATGGCGGGCACTAGCTGCTGCGTGGTTTTGCTAGTAGCTCACCTGGCAGGGGATGCCGAGGGCTTGGACGCGCGCGGCAATGGCGTCGAGCACCTCAGGCGCCGCTTTGGCAAGGCCAGCGATCGGTGTCTCGCGCGCCACCGTGTAAATGGTTGCTTCTTGTGGACGAATGCGCTCAAGCGCCGCGAGCCAGGGGGCAACGTACTCCTCGCCGGTGTTGTCGATGAGCTTGCCCCGGTACTCGCCGCTCAAAAACATCGTCTGGATAATGGCATGACCGTTAAAGCTCGCGAACGTCTCGATCTGGTGCTCTACATCGTAGGGGCCAACGGGTTGATCGAGCAGCTGGATAAATGCCGGGTCGACCGTATCGAGCTTGAGGATGTTGTCGTCGACCATCATGAGCGCGTCGTGTACCTGGGGACGGTCGGCGCGCGTGCCGTTGGAGAGCACGGCGATCTTGGAGTTTGGGGCAAACTCGTCGCGCAGCGCGACAGCGCCGGCGATGGCCTGCGGAAACTCCGGTGCGGCGGTGGGCTCGCCGTTGCCTGCGAAGGTGATCACATCGGGGAGCTCGCCTTCGGCTGCCATCTCTCGCAGCTTTGCCTCGAGCGCGTCGAGTACCACGGCAGCTGTGTTGTACGGCTCATGGCAGGGGCGCTCGGCGTTGAGGCCGTTTTCGCAGTAAATGCAGTCGAACGTGCAGATTTTGCCGCTGGCCGGCATCATGTTGACGCCGAGCGAGAGACCAAGGCGCCGGCTGCGAACGGGCCCAAAGATGGGGCTGGCATTCAAAAACGTAGACATAGGCATATGCTCCTCAAGACAATTAACCTTAAGCATAGCATCGGCTCCAACGTATGGTCCGGGCTTGTGCTTTGCAGGTTTCGTTTTTTAACTCTGCCTTCGATGCCGCGTCATGAAAAGCCTCGGGTCGGGTACAGTTAATCTGTTAACAAGGCGTAAGGCAATGCGGGTCCATCTAGCCGTACCGACGTGTAACTGGATGGGCGTTGACGATGGGAACACAGTATGGATTTTACGGTCGAGAATGCGGGCACCACGATTGCCTGCCGCGAGTATGCCGGCCCGGTTGCATCGTCCGATGCACCCGCCTTGGTATGCGTGCACGGTGCGTGCGTCGACGGCGTCTTTTTTGATGCCATCGCCCGCGAGCTCGCCCGTGACTGTCGCGTCATTGCCTTCGACCGCCGCGGTTGCGGCGAGAGCGGCGACGCTGCAGACGGACGCTACGACCTCGCCGCCCAGGCCGCCGACCTGCAGGCTGTTATCGAGCATATTGGCGCTCCGGCAAACGTGCTCGCGCACAGTGCCGGTACGTTGGTGGCCCTGGAGCTTCTCCGTGCAAACCCCGCCATAATCTCGCGTGCGATTCTGCATGAACCCGCCGTGACGGATGAGGGCGCCGGCCTGGGCGCGGCCCCGGTTTTGCTCGAGATGATTGCCGCGGGAAAGGTCTCCAGGGCATTACGGGCCTTCCTGGGCGCCATCGGCGATTCGGACCCTGAGGCCCCCAAGATAACCGAGGCAGAAGCCAAGCATGCCCTGCGCAACGGCCGCAGTTTCATGGCGAACGAATACGGGATTACTATGACCTGCGTTCCCGATTGGGATAGCGTTCGCGCGTCGAAAACGGTGGCCGCCGTGCTTTTGGGCGAGCTCTCGATTGGCACGCCCCGCGAGGCGGGCACGAGGATGGCGGCTGAGCTTTTGGACTGTCCGCTCGTAATGGTTCCCGGCGCGCACAACGGCCTGCGCGATCGCCCGGCAGCGGCTGCCCAGACTGTCCGTGGCATCCTGGAGCTCTCGCAGCCGTAAAAATCAAAACAGCCTTCACCCGCAAACGTTTCGGCCGTGTTAACAAATGTGCTCAAAACCTCACGTCTGCGGCTTCAATTGCACCGTCTGCCAACTCATAAAAATGTAACAGCATTCACGTGCTTACCTGCACCGGCAAGGTGTTACCCTTGTAACATTTGGAACCCACCGCTACCATGCGAAACTATCGAAAGGGCCCCATATGCTCAATAATCACGAGGCCAATCTAACCGACGAGGAGGCTGCCGCCGAGGTCGCCCGCGTCGCGCAGACCTACCCCGTGGTGCGTTTGCTGTCGGCCGACCAGATTAAGAGCGAGCCTAACTGCTTGCTCGCCGGCGATCGCTGCCCTTGTCTGCGTCAGTCGAGTCTTGAGGCCTTGGCAGATTCGGGTGAGGTGTCGGAGCAACTGCTCAACGATGGTGTTGAGTACCGCGCCCGTCTGCGCCCTCTAAAGGTCGAGGGTGAGCCTCACGTCTTGCTGATGGTGCGTCCGATTGATGAGCAAGAGGCCACAGAAGAGGACCTTGTCTACACCGACGTGCTGACGGGCGTGCGCAATCGCCGATATTACGAGGAAAAGCTCCGTAGCGCCCGCATGAAGGCCGGCGTGGCGGTGATCGACCTTGATGATTTTAGGGTCTTCAACGATATGTGTGGCCATCATGCCGGCGATCTTGCACTCGGTGCTGTGGCGACAGCCATACGCAGCGGAATTCGTTCGACTGACGAACTTGTGCGCTATGGCTGCGACAAGTTTGTGGCTGTCATGTCCAATATCTCCTCCGATGACTTCGCCCGTCGCCTGCGTCAGGTATCCGATGCCGTTCATTCCACGATTGTTCCGGGCTATGAGTACGCGAGCCTGACGGCGTGCGTTGGTGGCGTTCGCATTCATGGCGAGACGGTTGATGAGGGCGTTGGCCGCGCCGTCCAGTTACTGAGCCGCGCTAAGGCAAAAGCTGGTACGGTCGTGACCGATGCCGATTCCATCGAGGCCTTCCAAAGCGAAAAGCCTTTGGTGCTTATTGTCGATGACTCCGAGATGAACCGAGCCATTCTCAGCGAGATGCTCAAGGACGAGTATTGCATCCTCGAGGCCGACCACGGTCGTGCGGCGCTCGACATGGTCGACCGCTATGGCGATGAGTTGTCGCTCGTGCTGCTGGATATTGTCATGCCGGGCGTAAGCGGCTTTGAGGTGCTGGCCGATCTGTCGCGCCGATCGGTTAGTGACAATCTGCCCGTCATCATGATTTCGAGCGAAGATTCCGATGATATGGTTCTGCGCGCGTACGAGCTGGGCGCCTCGGACTATATCAACCGCCCGTTTGACTCCCGTGTCGTGCGCCGCCGTGTAAGCAACACCATCCGCCTATACGCCAAGCAGCGCCGCCTGACGAACCTGCTGTCCCAGCAGTACAACGAGCGCGTCAAGAACAGTCGCATGCTCATCGACATCATGGCCGGCGTCATGGAGCTTCGTAACGGCGAGAGCGGCAGGCACGTTACGAATATCGAAAAGCTGACCGAGCTGCTGCTTGGCTGTCTGGTCCAGCGTAGCGGCACGATCTCCCTCGACAATGAGGAACGCTCCACGATCGCCCTGGCTTCGGCGCTGCACGATATCGGCAAGATGTCGATTGACGATGCGATTCTCAACAAGCCCGGACGCCTTACGCCCGAGGAGTTCGAGATTATGAAGACGCATACCACGATCGGCGCCGACATGCTGCGTGAGCTGGGCCGCCATCACGCCGGCAATGCGCTTATGGAATATGCGTACCAGATTGCGCGTTGGCACCACGAGCGCTGGGACGGCAAGGGTTATCCCGATGGCCTTAAGGGCGACGAAATTCCCATTGCCGCACAGGTGGTTTCGGTGGCCGACGTGTACGATGCCCTGACGAGCGTGCGCGTGTACAAGGACGCTATCCCGCACGAGGAAGCGATCAAGATGATTCTGGACGGTAAGTGCGGCACTTTTAACCCGTTGCTGCTCGACTGTTTGCTCGAGGTGCAAGACCAAATTGCCGAGACATTGGCACGCCCCGCCGATGTCGTCGCGTTTCCTACGATTTAGTTTGACCAAAGGAGTTTTTAATCCATGATTTCCATGCGTGAGGCGTATGAGAAGATCGGCGCTAATTATGATGACGCGTGCGCTCGGCTGATGGGCGGGGAAATGCTTGCCCGCTTTGCTCTCAAGTTTTTGGATGACGAGAGCATGGACAAGCTGGAGGCCGCCATGGCGGCGGGAGACGCCGAAGGTGCGTTTATGGCAGCGCACACGCTCAAGGGCGTGAGCCAGAACCTGGGATTCGATAATCTGTACGAGCCGGCGGTCGTGGTGACCGAGGCGTTGCGCGGCGCCGATGCCGTTGACGGTGCTCGCGAGGGAATGCATGCGTTGCAGCAGCAATATGCGGCAACGATGTCAGCCCTGCGCGAGGCGGCCGAATAAGAGCTTGCGGGCCTTGATGACTATGAGAGTGGATAATCTCCCGTTTTAGGCCCGGTGGCGGCCTCAAAGTGGGAGATTATCCACTCTCGTTCGATATGTGTCCAAAAATCCACGCTCACCCCTCCGGGTTAGTAAATGGCCTATGCGCACTGGCGGGGCTTTCCGCATGCAATCAATATCGTTGTTCGATAAACTGTTCGAATAACGATAGAGTCGATGAGGGTGAGTGTATGTCTAACAGCGTTCAGCGTATGGCCAAAGCGGGCGAAAATATCAGGAAGCTTGGCTTTTGCATGGCAGCCGTTTTTGCAGGGATGCTCGTCGCTTTTGCCGCGTTGGTTGTTTACGTGATCTGGTATGCGGTTGCAAACGTTGCCTCTGTCGATTCTTTCGGCGTCGTGACGCTTCTCGATGGCGGGTGCATCGTTATCCCAAGCGGACTGTGCCTGGCACTCGTCGTGGGTATTTCGCTTGTCGTTTTGTGCGGGATCAGCCGTAACATCTCGCGAGGCGTCTCGCCCTTTACCAAGACGCATGTGCGACTTATCCGTGTTCTCGCGCTTGCCTTTGCTGTTAACGCCGCGGTTTCGCTTGTTGGTGCCTATGGATCGGTCAATCTCACCATTGGTGGGCTGGAGCTTTACATCGTGCCTCATTCCTTCGTTATTGAGATTTGCCAAGGCGCCACCTTTGATACGGGGTCGTTTATCGGCGCAGTTGTCTGTTTGTTTATCTCGGCGATCTGGAGTTATGCCTCGCTGCTCCAAGAGCAGTCTGACGAGCTTGTGTAGGAGGAGACATGAGCTATCTCATCATTGAGCTTGAGACGCAGCTGCTTAAGACCGGGAAGACCAGTGCTGATCTGATTCGGGCCACGGGGCATACTCCGGCTAATATTTCAAAGCTAAGAAACGGGAAAATAAAAGCTATTCGTCTTAAGACGCTTCTCGATATCTGCGATGAACTTGATTGTCAACCGGGAGATATTATTCGGCGCGTGAGCGAGAAGGAACTTGAGGAGCTTATTGTCGAGCGTGCAAAAAATGTCGTGAGGCAGATGCGGGACGGCGGAGGCAATGAGGTATCGCTTCCGACATCCGTCTTTGCTGTCGATTTGAGTGACGAGTAGCTTAAGGCGAACAACTAAAACGAAGTATCAGCGTGAAGGGACCCGTGTCTAACACGGGTCCTTCTTTTAGATTATCTTGACAAATATGAGTTATCGAAAAACAATAACAACCATGGGAAACGATAAAGGATAGAAGGAACGATATGAGCGTTTTTTCTATCAAGCAGAACGGGGGTCCAATGAACGCATCAGCGATAAAGCTATCAAAGGTGTCAAAGCGCTATGGGAAACGGCGTGTGTTGCATGATGTTTCCTTCGAGGTGCACCAGTCTGAGCTCTGCGCCCTTGTTGGTGCAAACGGGGCTGGCAAAAGCACGCTTATTAAAATAGTGCTGGGCCTCTGTAAACCATCGTCGGGGAGCGTGGAGCTCTTTGGAGGCAAGTCGAAAAAAGACCTGAGCCTGATGCGGACGCGTGTCGGCTATGTGCCAGATTCCAGCGGAGCATACCAATCCCTCAGTGCGGTTGAGAATCTCCAAATCCGATGTTCGGAATGGGGGCTTGATGCGAATCGTGAGATTCCTCGCGTTTTGAGCCTAGTCGGGCTGGACGTCGAAGAGAAAAAGAGCGTGAACAGTTTTTCTCTGGGAATGAAACGGCGGCTGGATATAGCTACGGCTTTGTTGGGCGACACCGACGTACTAATTTTCGATGAGCCGGCAAATGGATTGGACCCGCTGGGCATCGAGAGTATATGGGCCCTTATCGGTCGATTGAATCGAGAACAGGGTAAGACCATGCTCGTCTCTAGCCATGATTTGGATGAGTTGGCATCAGTTGCAACAAGTTGCGTGTTTATTCATGACGGCGAACTGCTGAAAAAGGAATCGATGGACGTCATAAGGGATGAGGCGTCGTCCCTAAAAGAGTATTACAGGCGCTTGATGAAGGCGGTCTCGCTATGAAGCGGGCGATCCATCCCATAAAGGCAGATATGATGCGTTTGCACAGGATGTTTCCAGCGAAGTTTGGTCTTGCGCTTATTCTGGCGTTCGGCCTTCTCTTCGGTGTCTTTCTAAAAAACGGAACAACGTTGCTCGCCTTTGGCAATAGCGTTTTTGGGGAGGATATTGGTTTCTGCTGGAATGTAATCGATCCTTCTGCACCCGATGAGTCCCTTGTGCGCAGTGCTTTTGCCGGCACGTCTCTGTTCGTTCCGCTCATCGTTTGCCTGGCGATTTTACAGGAGCGCGGCCATGAAGAGGGACACCGAATTTCTTCAGCAAGAGGTCTTACCCGCTTTAATGGGGTCCTAGCACATGTGCTTTCGTTTGCTATAATAATTGGCGTAGCATATAGTGCGCTTTGCCTTCTTCTTTTTGCAATAGCCATAATACGTGGAGGGCATAACCTCTCGCACGATATGCTAACTGCATTTTTGCCTGCAATGATAGTCAACGCTGTATTGGTGATATCGGTTGCGCTGGAGACGGTGACCATCTATCGGATTGCAGGCAGCGCTGTATTGAGCGGGACTGTGGTAATAATCGGATTTGTCATGAGCTTGACGCTCTACGGAACTTACCTTCAGACGCCCATACCGTCATTGCGATGGATCTTCTTTCTTCCGGGGCCGTACCTTGGAGTCGGATGTGCCCTTGGGTATAGCGATATGGGGCAGCTGATGCTTCTGGGACATGGCGCGGTAGCCAGCTGTCTATCGGTATTGATTTACGCTCTCGTGAGCTTTCGTGCTGGGGGTGTGCTCAATGGCTCGTCAGACTAGAAGATTCCTTCATTCAGAATTGAAGCATGTGAGCAAATGGACGTACGCCTTAATCCTGGTAATTTATGCGTACATGGTGGTATTGCAGCTTAATTCTTTCCCGATGTGGTTCTGTAGCCTCCGTGAGAACAGTTTCTTGGGCTTTTTCCCAGACCCGACGCTTCGGCTATCGGCAGAGGATGTCCTTCTATTTGGTAATGCAGAGGTTTTCCGCGGTCTGCTGTTCAACGTAGCCCCGTTGGCTCATGCATTGTTCTTTCCGTTCATCGCGGCTTGCATTGTTCCGCGCTTTGTCAGTTCGGGCTTTATCGGGGAACCGTGGGGGTTGTCGGAAGCTCGGGGAGGGAAGCGTGTGTGCGCTATCGTTGCGCGAGTGGTGCTGTCTTCTTTTGCCCTTTTGGGCGCGTTTATCCTGTCGAGTGTCGTTTTGTACTGTCTTAACTGCGTAATCGTTTTGGATGCTCAGCAGTATTTCAACCTGAATATTTTTTGCTATCGACTTCTTCTGGCGAGTGTCGTCTGCCTTGCATACGTGGTCTCTTGCGTGATCGCTATTTCCTATTTTGGGTCCGGCTTCGGCCCGATTGGCATGCTGCTGCTTGTCAATGTCGTAGCGATCTACATACAGCTCGGGGCCAATTCCATGCTTCCGCTTCCGTCCTCGATGCTCATGTGGATTTGCGGCGTGACCCCGTTGGGGAATGGTCAATGCATCTCGATTTTAATTGGCTGTCTAATTAACGTAGCAAGCGTTTTTACCATTTGCTTTACCGTAGACCAATTGCGGTCGAGATTTCTTTGATTGTTTGTGGGGGATGATCATACCGAGCATACCAAATACAGGGGGGGGGCGGGCACCGTGGCTGGTGTCCGCCCCCCCCTGACATGGAAGGTTTAAGCCTGTGCGGTTCGCGAGCTAGCGGGTCTGCTTTACCTTGGCCGCTGCCTCGACAAACGACTTCCACAGGTTAAAGTCGGTCTCGAGCGTCTTCCACGTGTACTCAGGGTGCCATTGCACGCCCAGGCAGAAAGGCTGGCCTTCGACTTCGATGCACTCGGGAACGCCGTCGGTAGCCTTGGCGACCAAGCGCGTGCTCTTACCCAGACGGTCGACGCAGCAGTGGTGTGCGGAGTTGGTCTGGATCAGCCTGTGCCCGCCAACCGCGCGCTCCAGCAGCGAGCCCGGCATGACCTCGACAGGGTGCACGGGGTCGTTGAGCACGTGAGTGTGGCGCCACTGCGTGCGGCCCTCGCGAGCGCCCAGGCTCGGCACGTCCATGCACAGGGTGCCGCCAGTGGCGACGTTGAGCAGCTGCGTGCCGCGGCAGGTGGTAAAGAGCGGCTTTTTGGCGCGGAGCACCTCGTCGACCAGCTTAAACTCAAAACTATCGCGGATCTCGCAGCAGAGGGTGGGGTCGTAGGGTCGATCATCGCCCCAACGTTTGGGATTGACATCGGGGCCGCCGGGAATGGCGATTCCGTCGGCGATATCGACGTAATGACGGATGACCTCAATGTCCTCGGTGATGGACATCTGCAGCGGCAGGCCGCCAGCGGCAAGGATGGCATCGACAAAGACACTTGCGATTTCCTCGTTGGGGGAGAGCATCTCGGTTAAAAACGGCTCTGCCTCTTCCCAGCGCGGCGCGACGAGGATGAGTGGGCGGTCGGCGGGGGCGACGTCGACATGCGGGGTGTAGGACGATGAGGTGCGGGTTCCGATCATGGTTGCGGCTTTCGAATCTAAAGGTGACAGGGCGCATGAGAGACGTGGGACAACACTTCCGTTGGATTTGTCCCACGGGGTGGCTGGTTAGTGGCCCTTAATGGAGTTGAGGAAGTCCTGGGCGCGCTTGGTCTGGGGGTGGTCGAAGAACTCGTCGGGCGTGCCGGTTTCCACGATCTGGCCGTCGGCCATAAACACGACGCGGTCGGCCACGCGGCGGGCAAAGTTCATTTCGTGCGTGATGACGATCATCGTCATGCCCTGCTGGGCCAGACGGACCATGACCTCGAGCACCTCGTTGATCATCTCGGGGTCAAGGGCGCTCGTAGGCTCATCAAAGAGCATGGCCTTGGGCTGCATGGCAAGCGAGCGGGCGATGGCTACGCGCTGTTGCTGGCCGCCCGAAAGCTGTGCGGGAACCTTATCGGCCTGCTCGGCAACGCCCACGCGGCTCAGCAGGTCCATGGCGCGCTCACGAGCCTCTTCCTTGGACACGCCCAGCACGTCGACCGGCCCCAGCATGACGTTCTGCAGTACGGTCATATGTGCGAACAGGTTGAACTGCTGAAACACCATGCCCAGCTCGGCGCGCATGCGGGCAAGATCCTTGCCTTCCTGCGGCAGGGGCTCGCCCTCGATGAGGATCTCGCCCGAGTCGATGGTTTCTAGGCGGTTGATGGTGCGGCACATGGTCGACTTGCCCGAACCCGAGGGCCCGATCACGACGACGACCTCGCCGCGGTCGACCGAGAGATTGATGTCGTTGAGGACATGTAGATCGCCATAGTGCTTATCGACGTGTCTGAGCTCGATCAGCGGCTGATTGCCGGTTGAAGAGGTGCTCTGTGCCATGGTGCTCGGCTCCTTATGATTCGAAATGGTAAAGCGTTAGCGGATGATGGTCGCGCCGGTCTTGTGCGAAACGTAGACAGCGGCCTTGTTGATCGCGACGTTGATGAGGATGTAGATGACCGCGATAACCAGGTAGACCGACACGAGGGCGTCGTAGTTGGTAATGAGCACGCGGGCGTTTTGCATGAGGTCGGGGTAGCTCACCACGTAGGCGACGGTGGTGTCTTTGACTACGACCACAAGCTGCGAAATCAACGACGGAATGATAAATCGAATCGCCTGCGGCAACACGATTTTAAAGGTGATTTTAGCCTTGGAGAGACCAAGCGCCTGGGCCGCCTCGACCTGCCCGCGCGGTACGGCGTTGACGCCGGCACGGAAGATCTCGGCAAGTACACCGGCTGCGGCGAGCGCAACGGGAAGCGTGAGCATCCAAAACGACGGCAGCGCAATCTTGTACTGAGGCAGCACCAAAAAGAAGAAATAGATGAACAGCAGGCTCGGCACGCCGCGGAAGAAATCGGTGAGCACACGGCAGACCAGCTGCAGCGGCTTAATATCGCTGGTGCGACCGAGCATAAGGCCTAAGCCCAGCACCAGCGCGATGGCGCCGGCGGTGAGTGCGACTTTAACGGTGCCCTCAAAGCCGGCAAGCAGGAACTTCCAGGTGGTGAGGTGCGTAAAGAAGTACCAGTAGTGGACCGAAAGCTGACCGGTCACATAAAAGCGCTGCAACACGAGGACGGCGAGCGCGGCGACGGCAACAAGCGAGATCGCGGTGCCGATGCGAATCTTGACGCGCATCTTGGGGCCGGGAGCCTCGTAGAGCGCATCGCGCATGGTAAGCGCAGGGGAGGAGTGCTTGCTCATCGGAGGATTCTCACCTTCTTATCGATATAGTTGCCAATGTGGCTCACCACAAAGGCCATGCCCAGGTAGCCGAGCGCCGAGATAAAGAACGCGGCGACGCCGCCAAGTGAGCGGGTATTGATGTAGCTCACCACGCCGGTGAGCTCCTGCGGTTTAAGTGGCACCTGACTGCCGAGCGCGGTGGTGAGCATGACGGCGATAAAGAGGTTGGTCATGGGCAGCACGCTCGAACGCAGCGCCTGTGGAATCACGATCTTGGCGAGGATGCGGTTAAAGCTCATGCCGAGCGAACGGGCGGCTTCGACCTGACCGACGCCGACGGTGTTGATGCCGCTCATAAAGTTTTCGGAACCAAAGGCCGAGCCCAAAAGGACCGTGGCGACGATAACGCAGGTGCGGTAGGGCAGAACGACCTTGAGCGGCGGCAGCGCGTAGACGACGATGATGAGCAGCGCGATGCCGGGGATGTTACGGAAGACCTGGACATACAGGTCGCCAAAGACGCGCAGCGGCTTGAGCGGCGACACGCGCATCACGGTGACGGCGACGGCCAGCACCATGGCGATGGCAAACGACTCAAGCGTCATGCCCCAGGTTGCGAGCAGCGCGTCGATATAGTTCTGGCCATAGAGCGACCAGAGTTCGGAGAGACTCATGCGGACCTCCCGCCGATAAGGAAAGGGGCTCCCGTGTGTACGGAAGCCCCGACAACTCAGTGAGGAAACAGTTTACCGCAATAAAGCGCATCATGCGTTTCCGTATGGTTTCGTTGCGGCCGTTACCAGGCTTGCTGCCTAGGCGCCGATCTCGGGCAGCTCGGGAACGTTGGTGTCGCCCGTACGGTCGCCGATGCAGATCTGCCACAGCTCGGTCCAGGTGCCATCGTCCTCAATCTTCTTAAGGAAGTCGTTGACAAAGGCGACGCCGTCGGAATCGAGCGGCAGACCGATGCCATAGGGCTCCTTGCTGCCGAAGGGCTTGCCGGCGATCTTGTACTTGCCGGGCTCGCGAACTAGGGCGCTCTGCTGCATGTTGTTATCGATGACGTAGGCGTCAACGCGGGCCTGCTGGAGTGCCTGGCGGGCCTCCTCGTCGGTCTTGAACTCCTGCTGGCTGGCCTTGGGGGCGAACTCCTCCAGGATGGCGGGGCCGTTGGAGCCAGACTGGACGGCGACGTTCTTGTCGGCCAGGTCGTCGACGCTCTTGATGTCGTCGTTATCGGCGAGCACCAGAATGGCCTGCTGCGTGTAGTAGTAGGGGCCGGCGAAGGAGACGAGCTTCTTGCGCTCGTCAGTGATGGTGTAGGTGGCAAAGACGGCATCGACCTGGCCGTTCTGCAGGACGGACTCGCGCGTGTCCGAGGTCACCTGGGTGATCTCGACCTTGTTCTCGCCCAGGATGTAGTTGGACAGAAGCTGCGCGATGCCGGCATCGAAGCCGCGGGTCTGACCGTCTTTCTCGTTGAGGAGGGAGAAGAGCGTGGAGGTCTGAACGCCACCGATTTTAAAGACGCCGGCGTCCTTGACGGCCGTCGCCCAGGTGCTGGCGGCGATGGCGTCGTCATCGGCCTTGGGGCCGTCGTTGACGAGCTTGTCGAATGCCTTGGCATCGAGCGTGGCGGAAACCTCGGTATCCTCGGAGCTCTTGGAGGAACCGGCGGCGGAACCCTTGTCGGCCTCGGCGCTGGTGTCGGAGCAGCCGGCAAGACCAAGGCCGGCGACGGTTGCGAAGGTGGCGGCAACGAAGCCGCGGCGGTCGAGAACGACCTGCTGGGAGAGGTTCTTGCTCATGGTAGAACACCTTTCTCAATAAAATCCCTAGCGGTTGAGTAGAGTTATACCCTATCGCGCTCAAATGGGTCAACACGAAATAACTCAGAAACATACTTACCTTATGGGTAATTCTACCTACCAAAAAGGGACAGGTTTATTTTGGCAGGTTTTATCTGGGGAAACGTCAGTTATTGCAGCTGAAATAGCGTTTTGCAGACGGCATGATCGCTCACAGCGGTCGCTATAATGGCGGCAACGAAAACCACCACAAAGGGGACAGGCACCTTTGTGGTGGTTCTGGCCGATGCGGCGGCATGCCTTACTGTTCTGTCTCAATCTGTAACATCTGCAGCCTTTTTTGCCGAGTACCTGTTACAGATTGAGATTTTCTCTTCAGGGGAATTCGAATGTCTCGATCTGTAACATCTGGACGGACAAAAGGTCTCTATCTGTTACAGATTGAGACAAAGGTCAGGGACTAAGACGTCTTGTCTAGATCTGTAACAGTTAGACGGGAATTCGGACCCTAGATGTTACAGATTGAGATAATCGCGCCGCGAAAACAAAAACCACCACAAAGGTGCCTGTCCCCTTTGTGGTGGTTTTCTCTAGTGCTGATTGAGTAGCCTTACGGCTTCGGCGGCCATGTTCTCGACCGTCATGCCGTTCTGTGCGAGCAGTTCGTTGGGGTCGTAGCGGTCGGGGAAGCCCTTGGCGATGCCGAAGGTGCGCGTGCGCAACTGCGTGCATGCCAAATAACATGCCACGCGCTCGCCCCAGCCGCCGTCCAAGATGCCGTCCTCGAGGGTGACGACGACGCGATGCTCGGCGGCAAGGCTGTCGAGGAACTCGCGGTCAAGCTCGGTTGCAAAGCGAGGGTTGACGAGCGTGGCCTCGATACCGTACTCGGCAGCCAAGCGGTTTGCCACACGCTCGCCCAGCTCAAAGAAATCGCCAAGCGCGAGCACGGCAACGTCGCGGCCCTGACGCACCACGTTGTAGCGAACGGCGCTGTAACCGGTGTCCTCAGCGGGCGCCAAATCGGGGCGGCTAACCAGACCGATGCCCGGTACGCGGATCGCCACGGGATGCTCGCGGTGATCGAGCGACCAGCTCAGCATGGACAGATATTCCTCCATGCAGGCCGGCGCCAAGTAATGCATGTTGGGAAGTCCGCCCAGCATGGAAATATCAAAGAACGAAAGGTGCGTCTCGGATGTGGTGCCAAAGATCGACGCGCCAAACACCAAGATGGTTGCGGGGGCATCGTTGAGGCACAGGTCGTGCCACAACTCGTCGTAGGCGCGCTGCAAAAACGTGCCGTATACACCAAAGACTGGCTTGGCGCCCGAGCGCGCAAGCGCGGTGGCAAAGGTCACGGCGTGCTCCTCGGCAATGCCCACGTCGACAAACTGCTTACCTGCCGCGGCGCGAAGCTCGGGTGTAAAGCCCATGATGTAGGGCGTGGCGGCCGTGATGCCCACGACCTGCGGATCGCATTCGATGGCAGCGCTCAGGGCCTCGCCCGTAATATCGGCATAGGTGCGCAGTGCGGGCTCGCTCGGATGACCCGGGCAGAGCTTGCGGCCGGTTGCCATGTCAAAGGGGCCTACGTGATGCCAGCGCTCGGGGTCACTTTGCGCTGGCTCAAAGCCCTTGCCCTTGGCGGTCAAGACGTGGAGCACGATGGGGTGGTCGATGTCGCGCAGCTCCTGCAGCGCATCGACGAGGGCCAACACATCGTTACCGGCGTCCAGATAGCGGTAGTCGAGCCCCATCGCGCGGAAAACGTTGCGCTCACAGGTACCGTTGCTGGCGCGCAACTCGGCCAGATTGCGATACAGGCCACCGTGGTTCTCGGCAATGGACTGGTCGTTATCGTTGACGATGATGATCAGGTTGCTGTCAAGCTCGGCGGCATTGTTAAAGCCCTCAAACGCCAGGCCACCCGAAAGCGAGCCGTCGCCAATGATGGTGATGACGTTGTACGCATCGCCTGCCAGGTCACGAGCGTGCGCTAGGCCGCAGCCCAGGCTCACCGACGTGGAGGTATGGCCCATGGCGAACAGGTCGTGCTCGGACTCGTCGGGATTGGCAAAGCCAGAAGCCTCACCATAACGATCCGGATCGATATAAGTGTACGCGCGCCCGGTCAGCGCCTTGTGGGCGTAGGTCTGGTGCGAAACGTCAAAGACAATCTTGTCGATGGGGGAGTTAAACACGCGATGAAGCGCAACCGTAAGCTCAACGACGCCCAAGTTGGGGGCAACGTGCCCGCCGACGGCGGCGGAGCTTTCGAGGATGGCGTGGCGGATCTCGCCGCAGAGCAGCGGAAGCTCGGCGCGGTCGAGAGCCTTGACGTCCTCGGGCGTTGTCGTTTGCGTAAGCAGCATCGTTGTGGGTTACTCCATGCGAATCGAGCGCCGGCGCTCCCTCGGCCGGCACAATTGCACAAGACAGTCTCGCACATTTTGGCGTTTGATATGTGACGGCGGCGCGGTAATTCGCCAACTGGTGGGGCAAAACGTTTTGTCCGATGCCATACTGATGTGTTCCATGATGTTTTTATCGATTGTGCACAGGCCGTGGCTTGTCGCCGTGAGTCGCTGGAAGGAGGCAGCATGTCCGATGTCGTTCGTGCCGAGAAAATCGCGCGCGAGGTCGACTATGCCGCCCGCCAGCTGGCCCAGGCGGGCCGCTTGGACCTGACGCGCGAGTTTATTCAGCATGGCGATGTGACGGTCTATACGCATGTGACCTCGGTGGCGCGGGCAAGTCTGTCCTTTGCCGAGCGCCTGGGCCGCGTCGGTGTCTCGGTCGACCGCGCTTCGTTGCTGCGTGGAGCCTTGCTGCACGACTACTTTCTCTATGACTGGCACGATCCCGACCCAAGCCATCGGCTGCATGGCTTTCGCCACCCGTTTTTTGCCCTGGCGCGTGCCGAAGAAGATTTTGAGCTGACGACGCGCGAGCGGAATATCATCGCGCGCCATATGTTTCCGCTGGTGCCGGTGCCGCCGACGTGTCGTGAGGCTTGGATTGTGTGTCTGGCTGATAAGTGGTGCGCGTTGCGCGAGACGGTCAACGGCCGCCTGCCGCGCAAGGACAAGGCGGACGATGGCGTGAGTGGCGAATCGAGCGAAAAGAGGAGAGGGTAGACGGTGGGAACCGCGATCGACATGGCATTTGACGGCGCGACGCTTGCCGTCTGCCCGCTTTCGGCGCTGGTGCTCTCGTTTGCCTTCTACGGTTTTTGCGGTTGGGCATGGGAATCGACAGTCTGCGCCATACTCAACCACGGACGATTTGCCAACAGTGGCTTTTTGCTGGGGCCGTGCTGCCCTATCTATGGCGCGGGCGGCATTGCCTGCTGGCTGCTGTTGCGCGGAATTCCTGACGCGTCGAGCCAGTTTGTCGCGGCAGCGCTCGTATGCAGCGTGATTGAGTACAGCGTGGGCGTGCTGCTGGAAAAAACAACAGGCGCTCGCTTTTGGGACTATTCGCACCTGCCGTTTAACCTGCACGGACGCATCTGTCTGTACTGGGCATGCGCGTTTGGCTTGGGTGCGTTGTGCATTTGCCGTTTAGTGGAGCCGGCATTGTTGGGGCTGCTTGGCCATCTGCCGGTGCTGATTGTGCGGCTGTCCGCCTTTATCGTCGCGGTTGCGATGATGGTCGACGCGGTGTGCTCGTTGGCGAGCTGGCGGCGTCTGTCCGATCAGCTGGAGCGCGTGCGCGCCGACCTTGCCGACCGCATCAACGAGTCGCTTGCTGATGCGTCCGACTCCATGCTCGAACGTATTCCCGATTCGGCGATCGACTCGGTGGCACAGACGCATATCCGCAGCCGTGCCGTTAACGCGTGGCTGACGGAGCTGGGCGATGCGACGCTCGATGCCCTTCGTGAAAAGGCTTCGATGCCGACGTTTATCTCGGATGGTGCTCGCGGCCTGGCGCTCGCTGCCCGCCGCGTGGCCGATGCCGCGCCGAGCATGCCGCGTCCGTCGCTCAGTCGTCGCCTTGCCGGCAAGCGCATGAGCCGTCCGGTACCGAGCGTGTCGCTCAGTCGTCGTGACCTGCGCTTTTTCAATGCCTTCCCGCGCCTGCGCATCAATCGCTACGAGGGCGTCATCCGAGCAACTAATCTCCGCGACCGCGCCCACGAGCTGTTTCGGCGCTAGTCGGGACGGGCGCGCTCACGGCTCCCTTGCTTGCGTATTTCCCGTTCGTTTCGCACCCGTTGCCGCGCCGTTTCCAAGATTGCGGCACCGTTGGAGACGGCAAGATCTGGGTCGAGCCGGTCGAAGAGGTTATCCGCATCCGTACCGGCGAACACGGCCCCGCCGCGGTGTAGGACAATCTTTCGCCTGACGGGCGTGCCTCTCTTGGGGCGCGCCCGTTCTCGTCTACAATATCGTGCAGACGAAGGAGAGGCATGCCCATGATCAAGATGTTTGCGAGTGACTTAGACGGAACGCTGTTGAATGCCCTGCACGAGGCAGACGGGACCATTCGCCGTGCCATTCGCGAGCTGACCGAGGCTGGCCTGCATGTGGTTCCCGCGACCGGACGCTCGACGCTGCCGATCGGCGAGCATGGCTTTACAGGTCTGGCACTCGACGCCTGCTGCTCCAACGGATCCATCGTGCGTGACAGCCATGGTGAGGTGCTCAAGACCTGGACCATCGACCCGCAGGTTACCGAGGAGCTGCTCAAGGCGTTCCCGGACATTTGCTTCGACTGCTCCACGCCCGACGGCATGTTCTCGAGCGGTTCGTTCGAGATGCACCAGGCGGGCTTTAAAAAGGACAGTCCTATCAAGCGCATCGTGATGCGCGGCATGCGTGCACGTGGCGGGTATCACGAGGAACAGTATTTCGACCAGTCGATCGGTGACATCCTGCGCCATGACGTGTGCAAAATCAACTGCCGCGTGACCTCGCCCGAGCTGGAGCGCGACCTTAAGGCATATTTGGCCGAGCGATCGGACCGCGTGGTCAACGCGCCGTTCGATCCGGTGATGTTCGAGATCACGGACGTGGCGTGCAACAAGGGCGAGAGCGTGGCGTGGCTGGCGGGCTACTACGGTATTGCCGAGGACGAGGTCGCGGTCTACGGCGACGGCGGCAACGATATCGCCATGCTCAAGCGTTTCCGTCACAGCTACGCGACCAAAAACGGCAGTGACGCGGCCAAGGCCGCCGCGAGCGCGACCATCGGCAGTTGCATGGTCCACGCCGTCCCCAAGCATATGCTCGCCACCATGCATAAGCAGAACTCCCGCACCATCATCGAATAATGCGACAAAGGGACTGCCCCTTTGTCGCATCCAAAATATTGCCTTTACGTGTTGATGCACACGGTGTGCAATAATACTCGCACTGTGCAATAGCGCACAGGCTGAGTAACAAGGAGGACGCTTGTCCCAGCTCGAGAAATGCGATCGCCGGTCCCTTCGCTCGCAGCGTGCCCTTCGCCAGGCGCTTGCCAGCGAGCTTGCCGAAAGCGGCGACCTTTCGCGCATTAACGTCGCGTCGCTCACCGAGCGTGCCGGCCTTACGCGCCGCACGTTCTATTCGCACTACCGCGATATCCCCGACTTTATCAATCAAATCGAGGACGGCTTGCTGGCCGAGATCCGTGAGCGCATTGAGCTCATCACCGCAGCTCAGCTGCCTGATCTCTATCACAACATCGATGAGCTCGAGCCGGCGCCCGGTTCGGTTGAGCTGCTGCGTTATCTTGCGGCCAACCGCGACTTAATCGGTGCGCTGCTGGGTCCGGGCGGCGACCAGGCCTTCATTAAAAGGATTATCGATACCGCGCGTGAGGCTGTGGTGCCGCGTGCGCAGACGGGCATTTTGGGCCTGGCGCTGGGCACGTTCTTTGACTACTACGTCACCTACGTCGTGAGTGCCGAGGTCGGCATGATTCAGCGTTGGTTTGAGCGTGGCCTCACCGAATCGCCCGAGGCCATGGCGCGCATTATGACGGTGCTCGCATTTGTGCGCCCTGGTGACCTGTATGGCCAACCCATCGATATCAACGTGCCGGAATACGGCATGAAGCTATTGAACCTGCAGCTCGAGGACGCGGCCGACACCACCGCAGCCGTCGAGCCCAACAACTAAGAGGAGAGACAATGAGTAAACTCGTCGAGGGCATTAAGGACCGTATGGTCGCTGCCGCGCGTGAGGCTGCACCCGCCGTGGTGGATGCCGCGCAGAAGGCCGCGACCGCAGCTGCCGAGAAAGTTGCCGAGGCAGTTGCCGATGCCAAGAACGCGGCAGGGGAGACGTCCGTTGCTAGCGAGCCCGCCACCGCCACCGAGCCCGTAGCCGCCACCGCCGCCCACGCTCCCGAAGGCGCGATCTTCAACCCCGAGAACGCTCGTGGCAACCTGCACCTGGGCATTGACGTGGGCTCTACCACCGTTAAGCTCGCCGTGCTCAACGACGACAACCAGATCGTCTACGCCAAGTACCAGCGCCACCACACCGACGTCCGCGCTTGTGCCCGCGATCTGTTCGAGGGTGCTGCGACCGTGCTGCCGACGGCTCAGATGACCTGCGCCATTACCGGCTCGGGCGGCCTGCTGCTGTCCCAGTGGCTCGACCTGGAGTTTGTCCAGGAGGTCATCGCCAGCAAGCGTGCCGTCGAGACCCTCATCTCGGCCACCGATGTCGCCATCGAGCTGGGCGGCGAGGACGCCAAGATCATCTACTTCGACAACGGCATCGAGCAGCGCATGAACGGCACCTGCGCCGGCGGCACGGGCGCGTTTATCGATCAGATGGCAACCCTGCTGCACACCGATGCCAGCGGCCTCAACGAGCTCGCTGCCAACGCCACCACCATCTATCCCATTGCCAGCCGCTGCGGCGTCTTTGCCAAGACCGACGTCCAGCCGCTGCTCAACGAGGGCGCCCGCCCCGAGGACGTCGCCGCCTCCATCTTCCAGGCGGTCGTGACCCAGACCATCTCGGGCCTGGCATGCGGCCGTCCCATCCGCGGCAACGTCGCCTTCCTGGGCGGCCCGCTGCAGTACCTCTCCGAGCTGCGCCACCGCTTCTATCTCACGCTCAACCTGGACGAGGAGCACCGCATTGTGCCCCAAAACGCTCACCTGTTTGTGGCGAGCGGCGCCGCCATGGCGCACGAGTCAAACAGGCTCAGCACGTTCCCGCAGCTCATCGAGGCCATCGATGCCCTGGGTGACACGCAGGGTGCCGAGGTCGAGCGTCTGGATCCGCTCTTTGCCAACGACGAGGACTTTGCCGAGTTCAAGACCCGCCACGACCAGGAAGTCGTCCCCAAGGGCAAGCTCGACGGCTACACCGGCCGCGTGTTCATCGGCATCGACGCCGGCTCCACCACCATGAAGGCCGCGCTCGTGGGCGAGGACGGTCAGCTGCTGCACACCTGGTACGGCAACAACAACGGCGACATCCTGGGCACGGCCAAGGTCATCATGGCCGATTTCTACAACCACATCCCCGCCGGCTGCACTATCGGCCACGTGACTACCACGGGCTACGGCGAGGCACTGCTCATCGAGGCCCTCAAGGCTGATTCCGGCGAGATCGAGACCGTTGCGCACCTGCGCGGCGCCAAGGCGTTCCTGCCCGGCGTCGAGTTCATTCTGGACATTGGCGGTCAGGACATGAAGTGCCTGCGCGTGAAGGACGGCGTCATCGAGCACATCATGCTCAACGAGGCCTGCTCGTCGGGTTGCGGTAGCTTTATCGAGAGCTTCGCCGTCTCTATGAACATGGACGTGCGCGCGTTCGCCGATGCCGCCATCCATGCCAAGGCCCCCGTCGACCTGGGCAGCCGCTGCACGGTCTTTATGAACTCGCGCGTCAAGCAGGCGCAAAAGGAAGGCGCCACGGTGGGCGACATCGCGGCCGGCCTGTCCTATTCTGTCATCAAGAATGCCCTGTTCAAGGTCATTAAGCTGCGCGACCCCAAGGAGATCGGCAGCCAGGTGATCGTCCAGGGCGGCACCTTTATGTCCGATGCCACGCTGCGCGCATTTGAGCAGCTCACCGGCGTTCACGCCGTGCGTCCCGACATCGCCGGCTGCATGGGCGCCTATGGTGCGGCCCTGCTCGCCCGCGATCGCGCCGGCGCTGACGGCACCTCGACCATCCTGTCGGCCGAGGACATCGCGCACCTTACCGTGACGCAAAAGCATGTCCGCTGCGGCCGTTGCTCCAACAACTGCCAGCTTACCGTCAACGACTTTGGCGGCGGCAGGCGCTTCATTACCGGCAACCGCTGCGAGAAGGGCGCTGGCCACAAAAAGCAAAAGACCGAGGCTCCCAACCTCTTCAAAAAGAAAAACGAGCTGCTCTTTAACCGCGAGGTGCTGAGCCCCGACGAGGCCCCGCGCGGCACCGTCGGCATCCCCCGCGCACTCAACATGTACGAGAACTACCCCTTCTGGCACGCGTTCTTTACGCGCTTGGGCTTTAGCGTGCAGCTGTCCGACCAGTCGAGCAAAAAGACCTACCAGGCGGGCATCGAGTCCATGCCGTCCGAGAGCGTGTGCTACCCGGCAAAGATGAGCCACGGCCACGTGATGAACCTCATCGACCGCGATGTCGACTTTATCTGGATGCCGTGCGTGCGCTGGGAGCGCAAGGAGGACCCGACCGCCGGTAACTGTTACAACTGCCCCATCGTCATGAGCTACCCCACGGCGTTGGCACTCAACATCGACGAGATCCGCGAGCAGAACATCGAGTTCCTGTACCCGTTTGTGCCCTATCACGATAAGACCGAGCTCAAGCGCCGTCTGTACCAGGTGCTCGCCGTCGACCGCGTGGCCGATGCTGAGGCCGGTCGCGGTCGCGTGCGTGGACCCAAGATCACGCGCTCCGAGGTCGATGCCGCCGTCAACGCTGCCTTTGAGGCCGATGCGCGTTTCCACGAGGACATCCAGACCATGGGCGAGGAGGCTCTTAAGTGGGTCGAGGACCACGGCGGCCACGGCATTGTGCTCGCCGGCCGCCCCTACCATAACGACCCCGAGATCAACCACGCCCTGCCCGAGCTTATCTCGAGCTTTGGCTTTGCGGTCTTTACCGAGGATTCGCTTGCGCATCTCGTGAAGCCCGAGCGTCCGATTCGCGTCGTCGACCAGTGGATGTACCACAGCCGCCTGTACGCCGTCGCCCGTTTTGTGACGATGCGCAACGACCTGGACCTGATCCAGCTCAACTCCTTCGGCTGCGGCCTGGACGCCCTGACCACCGACCAGGTGCAGGAGATTCTGGAGGCCAGCGGCAAGATCTACACCGTGCTCAAGATCGACGAGGTGTCCAACCTGGGTGCCGCGCGCATCCGCGTCCGCTCGCTCATGGCAGCGCTCAAGGACCAGGAGGCCGAGCGCTTGGCCGAGGCCACGGCCGCGGGCGAGGCCTACGAGCAGGGCGATGCCGCGCCGGTGGCGCCCTCCACGGACGCCCCCGCGTTCGCGAGCCGCAAGTACACGTTTGAGGCCCAGCGTGAGAGCGCATCGACCGCGTGGCCCAAGGTGCCCTTTACCGAGCAGATGCGCGAGGAGGGCTACACCATCCTGTGCCCGCAGATGGCGCCGATCCACTTTGACCTGGTCAAAGAGGTGTTCCGTGGTGCTGGCTACAACTTGGAGCTGCTGCCCTCGACCGATCACGACGCCGTCGAGGCCGGTCTGCGCTATGTGAACAATGACATCTGCTATCCGTCGATCCTGGTGACGGGCCAGATCATGGAGGCCATCGAGAGCGGTCGGTACGACCTGTCCAAGACGGCCGTGGTTATCAGCCAGACCGGCGGTGGCTGCCGTGCCACCAACTACATCGCGCTCATTCGCAAGGCCCTGCGCGAGAGCGGCCACCCCGAGATCCCGGTGATCTCGCTTTCGGCCGTGGCGCTCGGCGAGGACAACCCTGGCTTTAAGATTACGCCGGCGCTGCTCAAGCAGGCGGTCTACGCGGTGCTCTTTGGCGATGTGATGATGCAGATGCTCTACCGCTGCCGCCCGTACGAGGCCACGCCCGGTGCCGCCAACGCGCTCTACGAGGAGTACATGGCGCGCGCCCGCAAGCTGGTGCCCAAGTTTAACCGCCACAACTACACCAAGCTGTGCCGCGAGGCCATCCGTGCGTTCGACACCATGCCGCTCGTGGGCGAGGGCACCAAGCCACGCGTGGGCGTGGTCGGCGAGATTCTGGTCAAGTTCCATCCCACGGCCAACAACCACGTGGTCGATGTGATCGAGCGCGAGGGCTGCGAGGCTGTGGTGCCGGGCCTGCTCGACTTCTTCCTGTACTCCATGAGTAACGCCGAGCTGCAGAAGGACGAGCTGGGAAGCTCTGCCACGGCGCGCGCTAGCATGCAGGCGCTCATTAAGCTCGTGGACTGGATGCGCACGCCGGTGGAGGAGATGCTCGAAAAGTCCCGCCGCTTTGAGGCACCCGAGCGCATCGGCACCATGGCGGACAAGGCTCGCACGGTGCTCTCGGTGTGCAACAACATGGGCGAGGGCTGGTTACTCACGGCCGAGATGCTCGACCTGATCGACCACGGCGCGCCCAACATCATCTGCACGCAGCCCTTCGCGTGCCTGCCCAACCACGTGGTGGGCAAGGCCGTGATTAAGGAACTGCGCCGTCAGCACCCCGAGAGCAATATCGTCGCGGTGGACTACGACCCCGGCGCGTCCGAGGTCAACCAGCTCAACCGTATTAAGCTCATGATCAGCGTGGCCAAGGAAAACATGCGCGCCGGTAAGGGCTTTAAGCTCGAGAAGGTGGCGCCGCTCGCGATGGATGAGGTCACTGGCCAGATGCGTGCCCATGACGGCTGCGTGAGCTGCGGCTCGGTCGACGAGAGCGCCGTGGCGTCGGTCGCTGAGCGCCTGGGACGCGGCATTAAGAAGTAGTTGGCCTGCTTCGAGCCGGATATAAGACAAACGGGTGGCAGCCGTGCCGGCTACCACCCGTTTTTGCTGGACATATGTTGCGCAAACGCCCCAACTATCACCCTTTGCGAACTTAGATTTCGGAAGTATGCGGCAAAATCTGAATAGGCTGAGCACACTAGGTATGCCCAAGCTCTGTACCTGCGGTTTTATTGGCGGAAAACCGGGGTGTGCTCAAGGGTTCCGGAATTTGCCGCATACTTCCGTAAACGACGTCTCGGTGGCACAAAAAATCGCCCTCGGCGCCTTGAAATAATGAACAAGTGTAGCCGTTCGCCGCAAATTACCGTCCGTTTATAGAACCCATCCCCAGCGTGCAGTCCCCTTACGGTTGAATAAATACACATCTATGGAATTACGTAAGAGAGGACCGTTTCCATGAGCTACAAGACCGTTTGCGTTGCTGGCGGCGGCGTGTTGGGAAGCCAGATTGCCTTTCAGACTGCCTACTGCGGCTTTGATGTGACGATCTGGCTGCGCAGCGAGGGCAGCATCGGCCGCACCCAACCCAAGATTGATCACGTGCGCAAGGAGTACATCGCGGCTATCGAGGGCATGGCGGACGGTACGGGTGAGTGGTGCGCCGGTATCGCCGATAGCGGCCAACCCTTCGACAAGGAGGCGGCACTCGCCGCCGTCGAGCGTGCCTACTCCACGCTCAAGCTGGAGCTCGACCTCGCCGAGGCCGTGGCCGACGCCGACCTGGTTATCGAATCTATGGCCGAGGACACCCAGGCAAAGATCGACTTCTACAAGAAGCTTGCTCCGGTTCTCCCGCAAAAGACCGTCATCGTCACCAACTCCTCCACGCTGCTGCCAAGCACCTTTGCCAAGTACACCGGCCGCCCCGAGAAGTACCTGTCGCTGCACTTTGCCAACTCCATCTGGAAGAACAACATGACCGAGGTCATGGCCCAGGACCAGACCGACAAGCGCTACTTCGACGAGCTCGTCGACTTTGCCAACGACATCCGCATGCTGGCGCTTCCCGTCAACAAGGAAAAGAACGGCTACCTGCTCAACTCCATGTTGGTGCCGTGGCTGCTTTCGGGCCTGGACCTGTACGTCTCGGGCGTCAGCGACCCCAAGAGCATCGACCTCGCATGGACGCGCGGCACCGGCGCGCCTAAGGGCCCGTTCCGCGTGTTCGACACGGTGGGCATCCAGACGGCCTACAACATCGTTATGCAGTATCAGAAGGTCCCGGGCCTGGTGAGCCCACTGCTCAAAAAGATGATGATGCCCTACAACTTTAAGGCCATGGCCTCCGTCCTCAAGAAAATGCTCGACGAAGGCAAGCTGGGCGAAAGCTCGGGCGAGGGCTTCTTCAAGTACTAAAAAATGATACGTCGGGGACGGAGGAAAACGGATCATTTTTGGTCGCCAGCAGTGAGAAGATGGACCCAGAAATAGAAAGGAGTGGCAATGGGCCGGCTCGGGCTTTGAGGACAAGTTACTGCAGGCCCAGGGCGATTTTTCGCTCAACGCGGGCCAGCACAGCGTGACGTATCTGTCGAGTTCTGACACGGCAACGACCGGTCGCTACCAGGTGCTGCTGTACGACAACAACTTTGGTGCGGCCGAAAGCTATCCCAAGTTCGACTGGGGCCAGCTGGGCGCCGCGGTGGTGACCGACTACAACAAGGGCACGCATTCGTTTGGGCGCATCTTTACAGTGGACGAGGCGGCCCGCACCTACGAGCTCGAAGACCAGATCGCGGTGCCGTTCTCGGGCAACGTCAGCAGTGCGCAGCGCGTCGGCGATTCAAATAGCATGCTCGTGGCATCGGGCCAGGCCAAGACCTTTACCGAGTACGATCGCTACGGACTGCCCATCGCCACCTACGAGATGGAAGCCGAAAAGTTCATCTATCGTGTGTATAAGTACGAGCTGTAGGGCCGCGCTTAGGTTTGACCAATGGAGTATGAAAACACGCCGTTCGCCGATGCCCCCTCCGCGAGTGGCAGCCATATGGTTTGATATCAGAAACATATAGTTGTCGCCAGCCTGCTGGCGACGTTCCCCCTGATATCAGAGGCTCCAGGTATGTTTCGCGCTCCGTTAAACAACTATCGATTGGGCTAACATGGACCGCCGTGCTATTTCGATAACCCTTGCAGTGGTCTGTCTGACTGTGCTCCTGGGCGCTACAGGGCTGTTTGCTATAAGCCGAGAAACGTCCTATATGCAGGAATGCGCTTCCGAAGGGTTTGCCATTGATGGTTACTATCGGGATGACAAAACGAGTCTGGAAATCCTGGCCTTTCTTGAGGAGGATGGCTGTCGATGGCAACTGGTCAACAAAGACGGAAGCAGCGTTGACGGGCGGTTTAAGCGTACGGATGACCCCAACATCCTGATATTAAAGAAGGAAAACGGCGAAGAATTCGGTACGGTCCACGTCGCGTATATGTCACGCCGACGCGAGCAGGGCCAGCTCTATCTATTTAGAGATAGCGAAGTGACCCGATTTTATCTGGTGAGCACCAAACCTGCGTTTACGGTGGAGTCTGGCGATGTCGATCTGGACAGTTGATTCACGGCAATAAAACAGCGAGCGGGGTGCGGGTGTGAACTGCACCCCGCTATTTGCTCGTGTCCGTATCGCGTCTGCGCCTCGTCGTAACTTGCGTCCGTGCGAGCATTCGTCCCGCGCCGGCATCACTTCACATCGAACTCCACGCGATCGAGTTCGGGCACGTTGAGGTCGATGAGCTTGCGGGCGACGTGACGGTCGTGTGCCCCGAGCGCCTCGCTTGTCGTCACGTGGGCGACTATCTCGCGCTCGACAATACCCTCTTCCTCGCCTTCGGTGGCCGAGGTCTCGACGGCGACGGTGTAGTCCTTAAAGCCCGGCAGCACCGCGGCAAGCTCGCGCGTGGTTTCGGTGACGCCGTAGCCGTCCTGTACACCGGCCTGCGCCGAGCCAATGGACCCCGCCGTCATAACGATGCAGGGGATGGCAAAGATCACCGTGCCCACGATGATGCGGAGGCGCACCTTGCGCGATAGCTCGTCGACCTCGGCATTTTCCTCGGCAGTCACAATACCGTCGCCGTTCAGGTCGCGCTTGAGCGGCGCGCGCAAAAGAAGCAGCACGGCTTCGGCGGCCAGTGCGATAAAGACCACGTTGATGCCAAACTCATAAAGCGCCGAGAGAAACAGCGACCCGCTTGCGATGGCGATGCCATAGCCCGCCGCGCACAGGGGCGGCATGAGCGCGGTCGCCACGGCCACGCCGGCGATGAGCGTGGCGGGTTCCTGGTCGCGCGAGTTGCCCAGGCCACCCGCAAAGCCGCCCGCGAGCGCGACGGCAAGGTCCCACACAGTCGGTGTCGAATTGTCGATGATGGCGGCCGTGGTGGTGCCAAGGGGCGAGAGCTTAAAGTACAACGTGGACGTGACCAGGCAAAAGGCCATCTGTAGAGCCAAGCCCGCGATGGCCTCGACGGTAATCTCGCGGTCGAGCGTGGCGATGCCGTATGCCATGGCTAGGACCGAGCCCATGAGTGGGCAGATGAGCATGGCGCCTACAATGGCGATATCCGAGTCGATATCGAGGCCGATGCTCGCGATCAACATGGCAATGATCAGGATGCATAAGTGCGAGCCAGTCAGGCGCGCCCCGTTTACAAAGCGCTTGCGAATCACGTGATAGGGCGCGCGTCCCTCGCGAATGTTGAATGCCTGCTTTAGGAAGCGGCCGGCGTCCTCTATGGCCTCGCTATGGGCAGGGCGGATGCCATGGCGCCGATGATGGCGCTCGCGCAGTCGCTTGAGCTGTTGTTTATCGAGTTCCATGCTTACCTCGGAGTAGAACGAACTTTAAAAGAATGGAGTAGGGATTTGCCTGAATACATAAAGATGGGGCTTGGTTTAAAACATACTAATTGGGATTGTCCGCCAGCTGGGAGACTAAATTGCGCAAGAAATCCCATTAAAAAAGTTGCGCAATTAAATCAAGTCTATCAGTCATATATTGCTCTCATAGGCATGTCATTGTGTCAAAGGGAGAAAGCCATGGCGAACTACAGTCCACAACATTTTGGATCTCGAGCTAAGGCTGCCAACGCCAAAGGCGTTGCCAACCGTGCCGTCGCAACCGTGTTGACGGCGGGTCTCATCGCTCAACCGCTTATATCGCCGCACCGGCAGTCGATAGCGGCAATGCCGCGAAGGGCGACAGCGCTATCGAGAGTGCCGTCGTCGCCAGTAGCCGGGCAACCGCAAAAACGGCTGCTCAACTGGCCGAGGAATCGGCAAAGCAGCTCAAGGACGCCCAGGCCGCCTACGATGCCGCCCAGAAGAAGGCCGATGCTGCAGGCCAGGCTCAAAAGCAGGCGCAGCAGCTAAAAGATCAGGCCTTTCAAGCCGTAAGCGACAACGAGGTCGAGCAGAATAAGGCAGAGGCCGACGCGCTGCAGGAGAAGATCGATGAGCTCAAGGCGGCCGTCGATAAGACCGAGCAACAGCAGAAGAAGCTGGGCGACCTGAACGATCAGCTCGATCGGGCCAACAAGAGCGTTACGGAAAAGACCCAGGTGCTCGAGGACGCCAAGGCAAAGCGGGATGAGGCCAAGAAGGCCCTCGATGATGCTCAGGCAAAGCTCGATGGCATGGATGATTACGAGGCCGCCAAGAAGGCCGTCGATGAGGCGCAGGCGAAGGTTGATGCGGCGAATGCCGATGTGAAGGCTGCCGAGAGCGAACTTGCTACTGCAAAGACCGATGTCATCAATGCCGAGCAAAAGAAGAGCGATGCCGAGACTGCCTTGGCGTCTGCCCAGGTCAAGAAACAGGAAACAGCCGATGCCCTTACCACCGCAACTGCCGCGCACGTTAGTGCTCAGCAGAAGCTCAATGAGGCCCAAGCTGCGCTTGACGCGGCAACCTCTGGTACGGGTGTCGATTTGAGCGGGCTTGAGGCTGCCAAAGAAAATGCCGCCGCCGAGCTTGCCGCAGCGCAATCCGAACTTGACGCTGCGACGTCTGCCGACTTTGCCGCGCAGGCGGACCTCCAGAATGCTCAGGCTGCTGCGAGCGCTGCGCAGGACAAACTGGATGCCGCGAACACTGCCGTTGCGTCCGCTCAAGCTGCATACGACGAGGCAAATGGGAAGCTTAACGGCATGGCCGACAAGCTCGACGCCGCCAAGACTGCCTATGAGAAGGCCCAGCGAGCTGAAGCTGACAAGAAGGCTGCATACGAGCAGGCTAAGAAGGACAGCGATGACAAAAAGGCCGAGTATGAGGCGGCATGCGATGCCTCTGCTGCCGCGAAAGATGCCCTCGAGGCTGCCAATGCGGAAGTAAAGGCGCTCGAGAAGAAGATTGCCGACCTCAAGGCCAATATGGCGACTGGCCAGGATATCATCAGCCAAGGAATCGTCGGCTTCTTTAGCTATATTGCGAACAGCGGTCAGTTCTCAAATGGCCAGAAGAACAACGCCTTGGATGCCATAGCTATGATCACGGGCGTCAGCAATAAAGCGGATTGGTACGATGCTTATGTTGACCAGGATAAGAGCAGGGAGACAAACCCCCTCTCGCTGAAGCAGATGCGTAATGCGTTGACGTATCTCGATGTGCATAACAATATCCGAAAGGCAAATGGCCAGTCGGAGTTGAGCATCAGCTTAAGAATGACGGCGTCGGCGGCTCTGAACGCTTCCTATTCTTCAAATAACTGGGCGCATTCGGGTCATTACTACGACAATGCCGAGAATCTTTCCGAAGGTGGCGGAGCTTACGTTGGCGGTGAGACCGTCGATTCGCTCGGCTGGCCGTACACGGGGCTTTACACCGAGGAAAAAGCCACCTTCGACAATTACGTCAAGCAGTACGGCAGCGATCTTGACACTCATCGCTACGACACCTATTACGTTTTCACGAACTACAAGGACGTGTTTGCGGCCTGCGGACACTATCTTAATATCGTCGGCAAAGACATGAAGGCCTTTGGCGTGGCGACCGGAAGTGGCAAGGGCGCCAAAATGGAAGTCACCGCCTTTGACTATAGTTTTAGAAACGATCAATCTGACTTCACCGTTGCGGAGTTCAAGAAGGTTCTCAACGACTATATCGATTCTGCCTATAACGCCGGTGGTACGCAGGAGCAAAAGGAACAGCTAAAGCAGCTTCAGGAGAAGCTCGCCGCCGCACAGAAGAAATCTGGGGCTGCTGGCGATGCTTGTAATGCTGCGCTGAACAGCCAGGATGCTGCCAAGGACGCATACGAGGCTGCCGATGCAAACGTAAACGTTGCCAAGGGCGAGTACGAGAAAGCGAAGTCCGATACCGCCACCGCAAAGGCTGCATACGACGCTGCCAAGGACGCGTCCGGTGAGGTCGACCTCGGCACGCTTAAGTTGAACCTCGATAAGGCAAAGAGCGAAGCTGCTGCTGCGCAGGCGGATTTAGATAAAGCCAATGCCACGCTGACCGACAGCAAGGCAAAGGCTGACGGGGCCGCTGCTCGCAAGGCGAAGGCTCGCAGTGCCCACGATGCTGCCAAGGCAAAGTCCGATCAGGCTAACGAGGCGTATGACAACGCCACGGCTTCGGTTAAGGACCTCACTGCCAAGCGTGACACTGCCAAGACGGACCTTGCGGACAAGCAGGGCACGCTTGACAAGGCCAAGAAGGCCGACGATGCTGCTCAGGCGGGCGTAGACAAGGCTCAGGCCGCAGATGCACAGGCCGCGACCGCTCTTTCGGACGCTAAGCAGGCAGTTGCCGCCAAGACGCAGACCCTGTCCGACGCACAGGCGAAGACCAAGGCCACCGAGGACGAGCTGGCCCGCGCAAACAAGGCCTTCGAGCGCTTCGCCGGTGCCCAGAAGGCGGTTGACGACGCCAAGGCTGCCTATGACGCCACCGTCGCCGGTGTCGCCAATGCCGAGAAGCAGCTCGAGGCCGCCAACGAGGCCGTCGTCGATGCGAACCTCGAGATCGTCAAGGCCAAGGCCGAGCTTGCCAACGACGAGGCACTCAAGGCCGATCTTGAGGCTGTTGACCACAAGGCCTCCCTTGCCGCGGGTACGACGAGCAACGACAAGCTGGTCAAACTGAACGCCGCCTACGCTCGCTACAAAGCTGCCGTCAATGCTGCCGCTGGTCTCAAGGCTGCCCTGAGCGATGCCGAGGCCAAACTGTCCGACGCCAACGACGCCTATGCCGCCGCGCTGGCAGAGTTTAACGGTGCCAAGGAAGCCCTGGCAGCCGCACAGGCCGAGTACGACAAGTATCATCCCAAGGCCGAGCCGCAGGCCAAGCCCCAGGTTACGCAGGCTGCCGCAAAGGCCCCCGTTGCTAAGAAACAGGACGCGGACGGTGCGCTCGCCCAGACCGGCGACAACTCTGTGCTTGCGGGCGAGGTCTTCGTTATCGGCGGTATTACGCTCGTGGCTGCGGGCGTGACGCTGGGCAATCGTCGTCGCAAGCAGATGTAGCGTTTCGAGCGTAGATTCTGCAGCGAACTCGGTTCATAGCAGGAACGCTTCGATAGCTTAACCGATAAGGCCGGCGCGCTGTCATACGCAGCGCGCCGGCCTTTCTCTGTATCGATATCAAAAAGCCCGGCAGGCAACCGCGAAAGCTACCAACCGGGCAAGCCGTAGGCAATATGATTGCGAGCGAGCTACTGCTCAGCTTATCCCAGCAGGCTCAGGCCAACAGAGATAAACGCCAGGATAACGCCGACGATAGACTCGCCGCCCAGCAGGCCGCTGGCAACGACCAGGCCCTGCTCCTGGAAGGCGGCGTCCTTGGCGGCCTTCTCCTCGTCCGAAAGACCGGCCTCGGCGTCGCGGTGAGCGGCCCACTTGTCGTAGGCGAGCTTAACGCAGGAGCCCAAGAAAGCCGTGAGCGACATATAGAACGGCAGGTACACGCCCAGGCCGATCATCATGGCCGGAATGCCGAGCCAGTACATGACGATGCCGGCGATAAAGCCGCCTGCGAACCACGGCACGCTCGGGATGCCCGAGACCATGGTGGCGACCACGCTTGCCTGCGCGGCAACGAAGCTCTTGTCGGGGCCGAAGGCGTCCGGACCATAGGCGGTGACGAGCGCGACCATGACAGCGGCGGCGACCAGGGCGCCCACGATGCCGCCGATGGCCTGGCCGACCCACTGTGCGCGCGGGTTGGTGCCCAGCACGGCGCCGGCCTTAAAGTCGTTCATGACGTCGCCCGCAAGGCCGCACGCTACGGCCACGATGCCGGCGATAAAGAACAGCTTGACCTGAGCGAGCTGTGCGAAGGCGGCAACGATGAGCATGACGATGAGGCCGAAGATCTCCATGGGGTCGATACCCGTCTGGCCGCAGCTCTGTGCACTCATGATGGTGGTGACAAAGGTGAACAGCGTGACGATGACGGCCGGGACGGGACCAAGGTCGAGCGCGATGGCAACGATCACGGCGATGGCTGCGGTGCCCAGGCCTATGATGCCGGCGTCGAGCTTAAGGGAACCCGAGATGAGCGACTGCTCGTCGGTGTCGGTGGAACTGTCGGCGGCGAGGCCACGGACGATGCCGGCGACCTGCGGCAGAATGTCCTTAAGGACGACGGCGACGCCAAAGCCCATCATGAGGCCCATACCCAGGGACTTGACGATGCCCTGCGCGGTCACAACGTCGAATAGACCGGCAGCGGTGCCGCCCACGATAATGCCAAAGTTACCCAGCAGCGCGCCGGCAAACCAGAACGCGACGGGGGCGAAGCCCACGAGGAAGCCGATGGACAGCAACATGGGCGAGTTGTAGACGGCAAAGGTCACGCCAGGGATATTGAGCGTGCACAGCATACTGGGCACAATGCCCAGAGCATCGCGAAGCACGCTGTAGATGCCTGCGATGGCCATGGAGCCAAAGAGCTGCTTGCCGGTCTTGCCGCCGGCCTCGGTAGCACGCAGGGTCTGAGCTGCGGCATTGCCGGTAGGGAACTCCAGCGCGGCGTCCACGATAAAGTGGCGGTGGATGAGCGCCGTCGCCAGAAGGCCCAGAATAGTGCCGGCGAGTGCCACGATAAACATGTCGAGCCAGCTGATCTGGCCGGCATAGCCCAGCATCCAGGCACCCGGGATGGTAAACGCCAGACCGCCGGCGACCATGGCGCCTGCGGACATGATGGTGTGGGTGACGTTTGCCTCGTTGAGGCTGGCGTTGCCCATGAGCTTAAGGAAGAACAGCGAGATGACGGCAGCGAAAATAATCGGCCAGGGGAGTGCGCCCATCTTGAGGGCGGTGTAGGCCGAGCTTGCCGTGATGATCACGCAGCCAAGGACGCCGATGACGACGCCGCGCAGCGTGAGTTGCCCGCGCATCGAAGCGCGGTTCGAGGGATTGCTCATATAGAACTCCTTTGCGTATATCCGCTTCCCCCGGGAGCGCCGTTACGGATACGGCGCGGGAAGTCGGGTTACCAAGGGCCGCCGCGTGAGCTCGCGCACGACCGCGCACCAGTATAGCGGCAAGGTAGTCATTTTGGGACGGGGCTATTTTAGCTACCCTTTGACAGTCGACGAATTATCTGGGATTGGGGCAAATATCAACCGACATATTGGGGTAGCTAAAATAGCCCCGTCCCAAAATGACTACCTGGGATGGCTGGTTCGGGTAGGCGATATACTGCTGGGCAGACGAAAGGAGCGCCGACGATGCTTAATGGGTGCGCATATATATTGACGGTCGACGTGGGCAACACGTTCATTCGCTTTGGCCTGTTTGCAGAGGATTCGGCCGCGGCGCAGGAATGTCCGCTTGCGACGTGCGAGATCACCACGCCGTCGAGCATCACAGCAGACGAGGCGCGCATGCGTCTCGTGCAGGTCATGGGCGCGCTCGCCGCCGATGCGGGTGTGCCCGGGGTGCTCGTACCCGCCGCGGCTGTGCTGAGCTGCGTGGTCCCGGCGCTCGAGCGCCCGTGGAAGGCGGCGCTTTCCCGCACCTGCACGGGGCGCGTGCTCACGGTGGGGCCGGGACTTAAGACCGGCATGCCCGTACACTACGATGACCCGGCCGAGATCGGCCCCGACCGCATCGCCGATGCCGTGGCGGCCCGCGCCGTCTATGGCTCGCCGTGTATTGTGATCGACCTGGGCACGACGACCAATATCGAGGTCATCGACGCGCACGGTACCTTTGTCGGCGGCGTTATCGCGCCGGGGCTGGCGCTCGGCGCCCGCTCGCTTTCGGCGGCAGCAGCGCGCCTGCCTCAGGTCGAGCCCTCGGCGCCGACACACGTCATCGGCCGCAACACGCGCGAGGCCATGCGCTCGGGTGTGGTTCTGGGCGAGGTGGCGCGCATCGACGGCATGCTCGACATGGTGCTTGCCGAGATGCGTGCGACCAAGGCCGCGGGGGAGGGCGATGTGCCCATCGTCATTACCGGCGACGATGCCGAGGCGCTTGCGGCGCTGGTCGGCCATAGCCTGACGGTCGACGATGCGCTGACGCTGCGGGGTCTCGCCGAGCTCTACCACATCAACCAAAAGCCTCGCCGCGTGTAGCGATGGGGGCGGTGAGACAAAAACGTCTCCACCTTCCACCTGCTACAATGGGTCAAACTATTGTGATTTCGGAGGTGTCTGCCATGTCGGACGATCTTCATCAAACCGCGTCGGGCAAGCGCCGCGACGTTATTAGCTGGGATGAGTTCTTTATGAGCGTGGCCATCGCCGCGCAGCGCCGCAGCAAGGACCCCAACACGCAGGTGGGCGCGTGCATCGCCAACACCAACCACCGCATCCTTTCGGTGGGCTACAACGGTACGCCCTCGGCGCTCAACGACGACTTTTTCCCGTGGGGAACGAGCGATGACCCGTTGCAGGACAAGCACAACTATGTGGTGCATGCCGAGGCAAACGCCGTGCTCAACTACCGCGGCTCGCTCAAAGACCTTGAGGGTTCCACGGTCTACGTCACATTGTTCCCGTGCCACGACTGCGCCAAGATCCTGGCACAGGTGGGCGTGGGCGAGGTCGTCTACCTGGACAATAAGTATGCCGACACCGATGACGGCCGTATCAGCCGCCGCATTCTCGACTCCTGCGGCATCAGCTACCGCCAGGTCATCGTCGATGTCCAGATTGGTACCGGGGGACAGGCTCAGCAGTAATATGCGTTGTCGCTATCTGACGACGAACGCAGCTCAAAGAGCCCCGTCCCAAATTGACTACTCGTGAAAGTCGCGTCTGCGCGCATGGACGGCTCGTGAGCGGGTACATGGCTGTAGTAACATAGCTTCTGTCCGCGGGCGCGCCCGCGTTATTGTGAGAAAGGAGCCCCTGTGGCTGTTAACGAAGAGCTGCTTAAGAAGGTTCTTGAAGAGATTCGCCCCAACCTGCAGGCCGACGGCGGCGATATGGAGTATGTGGGCGTCGACGACGAGGGTGTCGTCAAGCTGGAACTGCAGGGCGCCTGCGCCGGCTGCCCCATGAGCTCGCTGACTCTTTCCATGGGTATCGAGCGTATCCTGAAGGAGCATGTGCCCGGCGTTACCCGCGTTGAGCAGGTCAATGCTTCCGGCGAGGCCGACGACCTGTACGACGAGTACGCGCCGTTCTAAGATGCGAAAGCTGCGGACGACATGCTCCGCATAGACGTCACGCCCAAATATGCGGCTGCGAGCGCAAGGCCCGCGGCCGCATTTGTATGTAGGGAGCAGGGGGATCGATATGCTCAACGACCTCTACCATATGCTTGACCCCGTTGCGATCTCGGCGGGCCCCATCACGATCTACTGGTACGGTCTGGCCTATGTGGTCGGCGCCCTGCTCACGGCGGTCGTTATGTACCGCACGCAGCGTCGTTGGGGCTTCGACATCACGATCGATGACCTGACGAGCGTCGTGGTCGGCGCGGTCTTTGGCCTCATCATCGGCGCGCGCCTGTTCTACGTCGTCTTTTACGGCGATGGCTACTATTGGACCCACCCGCTCGAAATCTTTGCCACCAACGAGGGCGGCATGAGCTTCCACGGTGGCCTGGTGGGCGGCATCTTGGGCGGCATCATCGTGTGCCGCATGTACAAGCTTGATGCATGGACCGTCGCCGACCTTGCCGTGATCGGCGCCCCGCTGGCCCTGTGCCTGGGCCGTTGTGCCAATTTCGTCAACGGTGAGCTGTGGGGTAAGCCGACCGATCTGCCCTGGGGTGTGGTCTTTGGCGGCACCGCGGGCGATATGCCGCGTCATCCTTCCCAGCTCTACGAGGCATTCCTAGAGGGCGTCGTGCTCTTCTGTATTTTGCAGGTGCTCAGCCGCAAAAAGCCGCTGCTGCCCCAGGGTACGTTTATGGGCGTGTTCGTGATGGGGTACGGCATCGTCCGCTTTCTCGTTGAGTTCGTGCGCGTGCCCGATGCCCAGCTGGGTTATCTGCTGGGAGGCGTTATCACCATGGGTCAGCTGCTGAGTTTGCCGCTCGTGATCGCCGGCCTGGTGCTCATCATCTTCGCCCGACACCGCAATCGCCCCCAGCGCATCTACCTGGACGCCTAACCAAAACCACCACAAAGGGGACAGGCACCTTTGTGGTGGTCTTGCCGAGTTTGATAGGTTTCTAGAAAGGCTTTCGGACTGTGAAGGATCCCGACCTCTCCACAACGGCTGCGCGCGACGCTGCCCGCATCGTCTGGTTTAAGCGCTACCCCGCCAAGCAGACCCTCATCGCATTTTTGCTCGCGCTGTTGGCGACCACGGCGTTTTCCATCGATCCCGCCCCGGTGTCGAGCAACGCAGTCTTGGCGATTGACCCTAAAGCCTCGGGCATGCTGTACGTGTGCTACGAGGTGCTCCTCTCGTTTGCCGGCCATACCGACGCGGTCATGCTGCTTGCGCTTGCCTGCCTGCTCACCCTGCCGTTTCGCTACGTATTCTTTGGCCGCGGCGACGCTTGGCGTCCCTCGGTGATCCTTCCGTCGCTGTTCTTTGCCGTCTGCATGGTGTTTGGCCGCAGCTACGACCTCACCGATTCGGCCGAGATCGTGCTCGGCGACAAGGCCCGCATCATCTGCGCCTGGATAGGCGGTGCGGGCTGGATGCTCTTGGCGGTCGTTGCCTTCTACCTCGCCTTTGAGTGTCTAGATTGGCTGAGCACGCGCCGCATTCCGTTTTCCGAAGCGCACTTTGGCCGCGTATGGCGTGTGGCTCACGCCGTGCTCTCGGTCCATCCCTTTGCCGGGCCCTTCCTGGTTCTTATGATCGCCTGGGCGCCCACGCTCATCGCTTCGCTACCTGGCCTTTTTATGGGAGATACGGGTGCGCAGATTCGCCAGTGGTTCAACTACCCCAACGGCACGAGTGACTACCTGCGTCTGCTCAATCCCAATGTGTTGCTCAACGGACATCACCCCGTGGTGCACACGGCTATCATCGGTTCGTGCGTCCAGCTGGGGCTTTCACTGTTCAACAGCGCCAACGCGGGTCTTGCCATCTACACCTGCGCTCAGTTCGTTATTACGTCCGCCTGCATGGCCTATTCCATCTCGTCGCTGCGCAAGCTGGGCGTGAGCCTGCCGGTCCGCGGCGTGATCTTGCTGTTCTTTGTGTTTATGCCCATGTTCTCCAACTATGCGGCTCTGCTTACCAAAGATGTGCTGTTTGCCGACGCGTTTTTGGTGCTGTTGGTGCAGACCGTGAAGCTCGTGGCCTGCGGCCTGCCCCGTCGCGATGCCAATGCCGAGCGTGCGGGCGAACAGAGGCCCGTGCTCTTTGCGCGCCATGACTGGCTGCTGCTCGCTCTGGGCGCCATGGGTTCCACGTTTCTGCGTAACGGCGGCCTGGTGTTTCCCCTGGCGGCATGCGTAATCGCGGCGGCGTTTTGCGCATGGGACGCGCATGTGGCTCATCGTGCAGCCAGGCAGACTGGTGCTGCGCCTTCGGGCGCCACGCCGCGCTTCCGCTGGGTCGGCGTCCTCGCGGTGCTCGCGCTCTGCCTTGCCTCCAACATGTACTTCACCAAGGTCTTTATGCCGGCGCATGACATCACGCCTGGTTCCAAGCGCGAAATCCTCTCGATTCCGTTCCAGCAGACGGCTCGTTTCGTCCAAAAGCACGACGGCCTCAACTCGGGTGTCAACCCCACGGTTAAGGAGGACGGCACCATCGTGGAGGCTCCTTGCGACGGCTTGGTGACCGACGAAGAGCGTGCCGTGATCGACCGCGTGCTCAAGTACGAGAACCTGGGCCGCCGTTACAACCCGGATAAGTCGGACGCCGTTAAAAATTGCTTTAACGAGTATGCCTCGCAGGAGGACATCAAGGCCTATTTTGAGGTGTGGGCCCAGATGTTCAAAAAGGATCCCGAGTGTTATATCTCGGCGCTCATCAATAACTACTACGGCTACTTTTACCCGAGTGCCCGCGATGCGTGGGTCTACAGCACGGCGCGCAGTGCCGAGATCATGGCGAAGCCCGATAACCTCAAGTACTTTGACTTCCATCCGGTCGATAGCAAGGTTGTGCGCTGGTGCGACCACCTGATCAACCTGTATCGCGTGGCAGTACAGCGCATCCCGTTTATCTCGCTCGCCATGAGCTCGGCCACCTATGTGTGGATCATGATCGCCGTGGTGGTCTATCTGCTACGTCGTCATTCGTGGCGCGGGCTGGCCATTTGGGTGCCGCTGCTGGGCGTGCTCGCCGTGTGCCTGATCGGTCCCTGCAACGGCTCGACCTACATGCGCTATCTGTATCCGGTCATCGCCTGCATGCCCTTTGCCATCGGCGCCACCATCACCCGCAGCGATCTCCGCTGGTCCTAATTTGGTGCAAAGGGGACAGGTTACTTTGCGCCAAAGGGTGGCATCATCACGACGCCTTCATTTTTGGGTTTATCTCGCAGGCCAGTAGGTATATCATAACGACGTTTGTTTATATTGCCCGAGCATCTGCGCTGGGCTTTAGGTCGAAACCGATAGGAGACACGTATGTCCGGACACTCTAAGTGGGCCACAACCAAGCATCGTAAGGGCGCGCAGGACGCCAAGCGTTCCGCCCTCTTCTCCAAGCTGAGCCGCAACATCACCGTTGCTGCCCGTCTCGGCGGTGACCCGCTGCCCGAGAACAACGCCAGCCTCGCCGCTGCCGTTGCTAAGGCCAAGGCTCAGTCCATGCCCAAGGACAAGATCAAGTCCGCTATCGACAAGGCCTTCGGTTCGGGTGCCGATGCCGCCGTCTACGAGAACATCGTGTACGAGGGCTACGGTCCCGCCGGTGTCGCCGTCTACGTTGACTGCCTGACCGACAACCGCAACCGCACCGCCGCTGATGTCCGTTCCGCCTTCTCCCACGCTGGTGGTAACCTGGGCACCTCGGGCTCCGTCGCCTTCCAGTTTGAGCGCAAGGGCCAGATCGTCGTCGCCAAGGAGATCCTGGACGAGAACGCCAAGAAGGAGACCATGATCGTCAACGGTCCTGCCGGTGACGAGGATGAGTTCATGATGGCCATCGCCGAGGCCGGTGGCGAGGACTACGAGGACGCCGGCGAGGAGTGGATCGTCTGGACCGCTGCTAACGACGTCATGGCTGTCTCCAAGGCGCTCGAGGAGCAGGGCGTCCAGGTCAAGGGCTCCGAGACCACTATGGTCCCGACCACCCCGACCGAGGTCTCCGGTACCGACGCCAAGAAGGTCCAGCGTCTTATCGACCGTCTCGAGGAGCTCGACGACGTCCAGGACGTCTACAGCACCATGGACATGACCGACGAGGTCATCGCTGCCCTCGAGGAGGAGTAGCGCCCGCACGGGTTAAGCCGTGCATATCTGGGCATAATGAAGCGAGCATGCAAGCCTCGTGGAATAGATGAGCCGGATCCGCGTGCGTATGGCACCGGACCCGGCTCTTTTATAATGATGCGAACCGTTTTGCATTCTGTGGACCGAAACCTGAAGGGAGCGCGCGTGCGCGTACTCAAACGAGCCCTAGCGATCGTGTATCTTGCCGCCGCCATCGTGGCGCTGGGTACGCTTGTCTGCCAGTTCTGGGGACCGTATACGTATCGCTTTATGCTGCTGTTGCGTGACACCATGCCTCGCGTCGTCGTTACGGTGTGCGCCGCTATCGTGGCGCTTGGCGTGCTCACCGGTTTTTTCCGCCTGATGTTCGCGCGTCGCGAGCCGTCCTGCGTGCATCCGGCGGGGGAGCGCAATATCGAGGTCACGCTCGCAGCGCTTTCCTCGTGCGCCCGTGCCGCGGCAGAGTGCGATGATCGCGTGATGGTTGAGCATATCGAGGCACGCGTTCAAGGCTCCGACGAGTCGCGCGTTCGTTTTAAGGTCGAGGCCATCGCGCTCGATGACAAGGACGTTGCCGCTCTTGCCACCTCGATGCAGCAGCGCATCGAGAAGGCCTGCGACACCATGCTCGGCACGCCGGGCACGACCGCGCGCGTCCGTTTTTTGCCGTCCAAGACTACCGTCCAGACCGTGGAGGTTTCCGGTGAGTGATACCAACCAAGACAAGACCGCCCGCACGCCGCGCCTGACAATCGACCAGAACGCTATGCCGGCAGGCGAGTCCGCCGACACCAAGCCCGAGGCCGGCGAGCAGCACGACAGCGCCGCCAACGACTTTGACGAGGCCATGGGTCTCATCAAAGGTACGGGCGCTGCTATCTGGAGCTACGCCGTGCGCCATCCCAACACTACGCTCGGCGCCGTGGCAGGCTTTATTCTTGCCGTGCTGGTACTTACGTTGGGCCTGTGGGACACGCTCGTCATCGCATTCTTTGTGCTGATTGGCGCCGTGATCGGCCAGATTCGCGACGGCGAGAACGGTATCGTCAACTTCTTCGGCCGTCTGTTTAGTGGCCGCTAATATGAATTCGACTGTCGCATCCGCGGCAGGCATAAGGAGGAACCATGGCTTTTAACACGAAGGTCGATGTAGCCGATACCGAGCTCGAGGCGAATGAGGCCGTCGCCGCCGAGGCGGAGGACGTAACGCTCGAGGACGAGGCACTCGTCGAGGCCGAGTCCGATGCGGACGAGGATAACGAGGAGATGGATGAGGAGGCGGACGAGTCCGAGGACTCGCTGACCTATTCCAACGGCGTGATCGAGAAAATCGTCGCCATGGCCACCCGCGAGGTGCCGCACGTCCTGGGCATGAAGGGCAACCTCATGCACTTTGTGCAGGAGCAGTTTGGTGCCGAGAACCTGACCAAGGGCGTGACGGTCGAGGTCACCGATGACAACCGCGTGGTCGTCAACATCTCGGTCATCATCGAGTACGGCGCCTATGCGCCTGCGATCTTTGACGACGTTAAGGCGCGCGTCACCGAGCGTCTGGCCGCGATGACCGGCCTTGAGGTGGCAGGCGTCAACCTGCGCATCGAGGATGTCATCACCCCCGAGGAGTACGAGCACCGCACCAGCCAGCACGAGTAACCTACCAAATAGGGACAGGTTTGTTTCGATAGGTTTTACCTGCGAAAACGCTAAACGGTCGACCGCGCAAGCAAAAGTGCGGTCGACCGTTTTCTATATGCCCCCGATGCAGGCATACCGCTCGTCTAACTAAGGGTTGCAATCTTCGCGTTCCGCGTTACCCTAATGGGCACATTGTTTCCAAATTGTTAACGAAGGGTTGCCGTAATGGCCGACGAACACGAGACCGAAAGCAAGGCATGGGCGATTGAAGCCGCTGCGGCAGAGGCGGCGTCGCGTGCCGCCGAGGAGATGCATCGTCCTCCGGTGGTGCCGATGGAGCGCGTTGTCGGTCGCGAGGATATCGAACGTGGCGAGCGCGCCGGCCGCAAGCGCAGCCAGGAGCCAGGCTTTCCGCGCTTTTTTGCCGAGCTCAATCTGGGCCTGGTCCTCACGGCGTTCGCTATCGTGGCCTTTAAAACCCCCAATCACTTTGCCTTCGGCGGCACCTCGGGCGTGTCGGTCATTCTTTCCACGCTGTTCCCGACTCTGCCCGTCGGCGTCTTTATGTGGATTATCAACGCGGCCCTGGTCATCCTGGGTTTTATCTTTTTGGAGCGCAAGGCAATCCTTTGGAGCGTCTTTGCCTCGTTTGCGCTTTCGGCCTACGTCTCGCTGTTTGAGCTCTTCATTCCGACGGATGTTTCGATGACGGGCGATATGTGGCTCGACCTGTGTTTTGCCGTCATCTTGCCGGCGCTGGGCAGTGCCATTGTCTTTGACATTGGCGCCTCGACGGGCGGCACCGACATCCTTGCCATGATTCTCAAACGCCGCACGACGCTTGAGATCGGCCGCGCCCTGTTGCTGGTCGATATCGGCATCGTGACCATCGCGGCTTTCCTGTATGGCCCGCGCGTCGGCCTGTACTGCGTGCTCGGTCTGTTTGCCAAGACGCTTGTGGTCGACAAGGCTATCGAGAGCATTCACCTTCGTAAGGTCTGCACGATCATTTGCTCCGAGCCCCTTAAGGTCGAGGAGTTTATCGTCAAGCATCTCAACCGCACGGCAACGATCAGCCGTGGCTACGGTGCCTTCTCGGGCAAGTGCGTCACGGTGATCATGAGCGTGCTGAGCCGTCGCGAGGCAGTGCAACTGCGCCGCTATACCCGCGAGATTGACCCTGGCGCCTTCATCACCATCGTCGATAGCTCCGAAATCGTCGGCAAGGGCTTCCGCGGCACGAACTAGCCCTGGTGCGCACTTTGAATCATTGAATAAAGCCGGCTGCGCTGCAAATCGGTCATCTTGGGGTATTTGTCCCCACATTGGGCGATAATGATGCCAAAGACATCGTTTGCGATCCAGGTGATTCGCTCTAGATACGAAGGGATGATTTCGATGTTCTGTTCGCAGTGTGGCGCCCCCATGGGCGATAACGACAAGTTCTGCGGCGTGTGCGGTGCCCCTAATACCGAGGTTAAGGCCGCCGGTCCCGCTCCGCAAGCTCAACCTCAGCCGCAGGGTCAGCCGTTTGCCCAGCCGCAGCCGCAGCCGTTCGTTGCGCCCCAGCCGGCTATGAACGCGCCCAAGGGTTGCATGGCTCAGGCCTTCAACGACATGCTCAAGGTTCCCGGCGCCTTGGTTCGCGTATGCCAAATCGCCTTTTTGCCGGCGCTGATCTGTGTTGTCTCGGTGCTGGTGCTGTTTATCCCCGTTATCGGCGGTATCGCAGCGGCCATTGGCTTTTTGCTCGCGTACGTGGCAAGCGTGTGCGGCGCGGGCTTTGCCATCGAGTGGGGTCGTGACCTGTCGCTCAAGGATGATAACGGCATGGAGCGTCCGCTGCTGCGCTCGACCTCGTTTGGATTGGGCATTTTCTCGTCTGTCATTACGAACGTGCTCCGGCTCATAGCCATTATTCCGGTGATCGGTGTGGTGTTCTCGGTGCTTGAGAGCGCTGCGATCGGTGCCGTTGGCTCGTACTATTACTACGGTTCGAGCGGCCTCGAGGGTGCACTCATCGGGTCGATGGGTCTGCTTGTCTTTGCCATGATCGTGTCGGTGGTACTGGGCATCTTCTTTAAGATGTTTGGCGATGCCGCTGTGATGCACTTTGCAGTCGCCGGCCGCGTGGAGAGCGCGTTTTCGCTCGAGAAGGTTTGGAAGTCCTATAAGGCCAACCTGGGCAAGTTGTTCTGCGCATCGATTCTCCCCGAGTTTTTGACGGGCATTGTTTCCAATATCATCACTTGGATTTTCACCGCCATCTTTGGTTTTGTTGCCGCGCTGGGCATTAGCAGCTATGGCTACTACGGCTACTATTCTCGTCCTTCGGGTCTCGAGGCAATCATCACGGGCGGCGGCATCACGCTCATTCTGTTCTTGATGATTGTTGCCTTTGTCACGGTGTTCCTGACTGTGTTTGGCAAGATGCTCAAGTATCGCGCCGTTGGCTATTGGGCGGCACGCTATGCCAGCGAGTGGTCCGACGAGGATACCGACGACGTCCTGACGTTTGTGCTCCCGGGTGAGAAGAAGCCTGCTCCTGCGGGATTCAATCCCACGGCCGCCACTGGTGCTGCACCTGCTCCGGCACCTGCCCCTGCACCCGCGCCTGCACCTGCTCCGGCACCTGCCCCTGCACCTGCACCGACGCCCGAGGCGACGCCTGCAGAGCCCGATTGGGATGCCGTTGCCACGCCGGCGGATGAGCCGGGCGATAATCCTGCTGCCGAAAACAATCAAACCGAATAGTCGGTCGAGGCGCCCTGGGCAACTGAGCCCGGGGTGCCTTTTTCTGCTGCGAAAGCAAGAAAATGCCTGGGAAAACGGTTGCAGCAATATTTCTCGGAAATTGATCAATGTTGCGCAACAACGTCGCGGCTATTGTTGAGAACATAGACGTGTAAGGTTTGAAGGCGTGCAACGCCTTAGGAAAAGGAGAAGCTTATGTTCTGTCCCACTTGTGGTTCTCCCATTTCGGATGATGCCAAATTCTGCCCCGTCTGCGGTTCTGCCGTCGGTGCCGCTCCCGCTGCTCCTGCTCCGCAGCCCGCGCCGCAGCCTGCACCTCAGCCCCAACCTGCTCCGCAGCCCACGCAGATTCAGCCCGCTCCGGTTCAGGCAGTTCAGCCTGCGCCTCAGCCCCAGCAACAGTACGCCGGGCAGCAGCAGTACGCCGGGCAGCAGCAGTATGCTCAGCAGCCTGCATCTGCCCCGATGGGCTATACTCCGATTAAGACCGACCGTGGCGTGATCGGCTGGCTCCTGCTTTCCATCGTGACTTGCGGCATCTATTCGTATTACTTCCTCTATTGCCTCGCCCGCGACATCAATGTCATGTGCCAGGACGACGGCGATTCCACGCCGGGCCTGGCGGCATTCATCCTGCTGTCGTTCGTGACCTGCGGTTTCTATGCGTACTACTGGTATTACAAGATTGGCAACCGCCTGCAGGCCAACGCTCCTCGCTACGGCCTGATGTTCCAGGAGAACGGCACCACCGTTCTTATGTGGCAGATTGTCGGCGCGCTGCTGTGCGGTCTTGGCCGCATCTTTGCCATGAACATCATCATCAAGAATACCAATGCCATGGCAACGGCTTACAACGTCCGTCTTGGCGCTCGTGCCTAACGATAAGAGCGGCGTGAACAGCTCCCAGGGACATAAGGGCGCGGCGGAACTCATTCGCCGCGCCCTTTCTTGCATCGGCGCGCTCTTTGTCGCCTGGCTCGCACTCTACCTGCTCGATATCGGCTGCGTGTTTCGCCTGATGACGGGCATTCCCTGTCCGGGATGTGGCATGACGAGGGCCTGGCTGGCAGCACTGCGCCTCGATTTTGCGGCGGCCTTTGCCTACCATCCGCTGTTTTGGGTGGTGCCGATTGCGTTTGTGCTCGCGTTCGTGCGCGAGGAGGTGACGTCGAGCAAGCTAAAGCGCGGCATCGACATTGCGGTTATTGTTCTGTGCGTGCTGGTCGTTGCCGTATGGATCGTGCGCCTTATCAACTCGGCAGACGCGGGCCTGCTCTTTGGTGGTCACGCTCCCGCCGGAGTTCCCACCGATATCATCCACCTCGAAACCCCACGCTGGCTCACCATCCTTCGCTCTTACCTGTCGTAACGGAGGATGCGCTAGAAAAGCGGTCGACACATAAGCGGGGGCGAACGTTGAGATAACGTTCGCCCCCGCTTTGCTCTGGCCAGGTTGTTATGGGTGGGCGTGACGGCTACTCGTCGCGCTTCTCCTCGTGGCGAGCGGCAGCCCGCGCATCGTGGATGCCCTTGATGGCGGCATGGCGGGCGGTGCGGGCGTCGTGCATGGCGTCGCGGGCCTCGGCGGCCGTTGCCTTGGCAGAGCGCAGCTTGGCTGCCAGGTCGGGATTGGTCTCGGCAACCGCGGCGATCGTGGGGCCGTCGAGCTCTTCTTGCGTGGGCTCGGCCAAAAAGTCGATGGCATACTGAGCGGCTACCATGGAGCCCTTGGCGAGCACGCTCTCGTCGATCTTATAGAAGCAGGAGTGCTGGGCATAGGTGGCGCCGATCTGGGGGTTGCGCGTGCCAACAAAGGCGAGCACGCCCGGTACGCGGCGCAGATACTCCGAGAAGTCCTCGCCCGAAAGCGTGCCGCGGTAATGGCCCTCGCCCGCGGGACCCAGGCACTTGAGCACAGCTTGGCGGCAGCGCTCGCTCGAGGCGGCATCGTTTTCGACCTTGTAGTTGGCGATGGTGTAGTCGGTGAGTTCGGCCTCGGCGCCCAGAGCAGCCGCGGTGTGCTCCACGATGCGGCGCATAAGTTCGGGCATCTCTTCATGCGTCTTGTCGCCATAGGTGCGTACCGTGCCGGCGAGGTACGCCGTGCCGGCGATAACGTTGCGCGCGGTGCCGCCATGCAGCTCGCCGACGGTGATGACGGCGGGTTCGTAGGGGCTAATCTCGCGCGAGACGATGGTCTGCAGGGCGTTGACGATTTCGGCGGCAACCATAACGGCGTCGTGGCCGCGCTGGGGCATGGCGCCATGGCACGAGGTGCCGCGGACGTCGATGCGGAACCAGTCGGTGTTTGCCATGCGCGGACCGGGCTCGCAGCTCACGGTGCCGGCATCGACCTCGCTCCAGATGTGCGCGGCATAGGCACCGTCGACGCCATCGAGCACACCCGTGCCGATCATGAGCTTGGCGCCCTGGCCGTTTTCCTCGCTGGGCTGGAAAACGATGCGAATCTCGCCGTGGATGTCATCGGTCATGTGGCGCAGAATCTGCAGCGTGCCGAGCATCATGGCGATATGGCAGTCGTGGCCGCAGGCATGCATGCAGCCCTCGTTGACGCTGGCGAACTCCTCGCCGGTCTGCTCGGTGACAGGCAGAGCGTCGATATCGGCGCGCAGCAGGATACGGCGGCGCGGCGTGCCGTCCTCGCGGTAGGCATCCGGCGCGGTACCGCGAAGCGTCGCCACCAGGCCCGTCTTGAGCGGACGCTCGTAGGGGATATTCATGGCGTCGAGCTGGTTGGCGATGTCGGAAGTCGTGCGCTCCTCGGCAAGGCTCAGCTCCGGGTGCTTATGGAAGTGCCGGCGCTGCTTGATGATGTAGGGTTCAAACTCGGCGGCGATATCCTGGACGGCCGCGGTGACGTCGTCTGCCGCGCGAACCTCGGTTGCCGCCATAATCTGCTGTGCCTTCGTCTTCGTCATGGTCGATTTGCTCCTTGTTGGCTCGATCGCAAAATCGTACAGGCTCTCTCCAGTATGCCACCTGCCGCTAGGGCTGGTAAAGTTGCCGTTTGCCGCTTGGGGTTTTGTTGCAAGGGCGGGGGAGTACACTCGGGGGTGTTGAATTTCCTGCCAGAGATGGGGATGCCCATGCAACATATCGATCGGATTATCTGCTCCAAGAACGTCTTTACCGCCCAAGACGGCATCGATGCCGCCCGCGAGCTGGCGATCGCCATCGCGGGCGATCGCATCGTCGCGGTCGGCACGCCCGATGACGTGATTGCCGCCGCCCCTGCTGCCACGCCGGTAGTCGACTACGGCGAGCAATTCATCTGCCCCGGTTTCCATGACGCCCACCTGCACTTCTTCCATACCTCGGTCGGTTCCTCGCCGTACATGCTCATGGATATGGGCACGTCAGAGGCGGCACTGGTGCAGCGTGCGCTAGAGTTTTCCCAAGGCTTGCCCGATGACGCCTGGGTCGTGACCCAGGGCTGGCGCGATTACCGCTGGGATCCGCCCGAGCATCCCACTAAGGCGTCGCTCGATGCTGCTTTTCCCGATCGCCCCTGTGTTATGTACTCGGGCGACGGGCATACGCTGTGGCTCAACAGCCGCGCGCTCGAGGCGCTCGGCGTGACGCGTGACAGCGAGCCGCCGGCGGGTGGCAGCTACGACAAGGATGCAAATGGTGAGCTCACGGGTATCGCTCATGAGGCTGCGGCCATGCAGCTGCTGCCGCGCTGTCTTGAGTGGCTGGGCGAGGACCGCATCGCGAGCGCGTATGCCGACCAAATGAAACGCATGGCCGAGCAAGGCATTACCTCGATTTGCGACATGTCGCTCATGCCCATTCCGGGCTGCGACTTTATCCGCGACGACGTCTACGACAAGCTTCAGGCGATCGGCAAGCTGGGCATCCGCGCCCATTTGTTTCCAACGTTGCTGGATGACCAATCACGCTTGGAAGAACTCCAGACCCGCTACGCGAACAACGCGCTGCTCTCGGCGCCAGGCTTTAAACAGTTCTTCGACGGCGTGTCGAGCGAGCATACCGCATACCTCACTGAGCCCTATACCAACCCGCGCTTCCCGGGCGACCAGGGTCGCCTGACGGTTCCTGTCGAGCGCATGCGCAAGTTGGTTCTGGCGGCAGCCGAGCGTGGCCACACCGTGCGCATCCACGTTATCGGCGACGGTGCCATCCATGCCGCACTTGATATCTTTGAGGAGGCGGCAGAGCTCTACGGCTTGCCCCAGCACGGTCATAACACACTCGAGCATCTGGAGAATTTGCTGCCTCAGGACATCGATCGTCTGCGCAAACTCAACGTCATTGCCTCGAGCCAGCCTTGCCACATCACGCTCGACCCGGGTGGCCCGGAGCGCGACCTGGGCCTGGAGCGCAGCCGCATCATGTGGCCGTTTGCGACCTATAAGCAGCGCGGCATCCGCCAAGCCTTCGGCACCGATAGCCCCATCACGGCCGTTACCAGCATGAACGTGCTCTACACGGCTATCACGCGCCAAGACCCCCGCAGCCACTGGCCCGAGGGCGGCTGGCTCCCCAGCGAGCGCATCGACGCAGCTACAGCTCTGCGCAACTACACCCTGGGCAGCGCCTACGCAGCAGGTGACGAGCAAAACCTCGGCAGCCTGGAGCCCGGCAAATACGCCGACCTGGTAGTCCTGGACCAAAACCCGCTCACCGTTGACCCCCAAGAGCTCCAAGACACCAAAGTTCAGGCCACCTACCTGGCAGGCAACTTGATTTACGAGCGCTAATAATCATGCCGTACCGTTAAGCGCGGCTCGGGCAGCCTATTTTGGGATGGCGCTCGAGCCGCGTTTGTATATCGGTGGGGACTCGCTATGAGCGTCCCTGCTCTGCTTGATTTGAGCGTAGGGTGGGGCGCCGCTGCCCCGCGCATTTAATTTGGACATCAGCAATGCCGTCTCTTGGTGTTTTGCATACTTTCCATTGCAGATTGCATAAAAAGGCTGGGATGTTCTTTCTGGTCCTGATGTACCCCCGCCTGGGCCGTGCAAAAAACGGAGTATTCAGCACCGCAAGCCCCGCCGGTGCCGCTGCAGTTGAGTAACATTGCGGAGATTGACGTCATTTTGGGGTCCGACGTGGCGCGAGGCACGCTTGTTTGTCTCGACGAGCTCTGTCTACCGACCCAAATCGCCGGTCGAAGGCGTCTTTGGGACCAATATGGTGTGTCCGGCGCGTATGCAGCCGCCCTGGCCTGCTGAATACTCCCAAAAATGCACGGTGCTCCCTGGGGGACCCGTGCGCGCGACGAACACCATGCCCATGTCGCTATCCGCATCGCCATTTTGCTGTACTGACTTTTCTGAATACCGGGTCCGATAACGTTGACTCAGCTCCCGTGTGGCGCCGGAGGGGCGGGGCATAAGGTTTATCGCGAGTTCCGCACGAGCCGAAGGCCACTTAATGTGGCCTTCGTGCGAGCAGGACTGCCCGAGCAGGAAACCTTATGCCCCGCCCCTCCGGCGCCACACGGGAGCCGCGCACAAGTTATCCCCCGGCATTCAGAAAATCTAAGTGCCAAAAAATAAGATTTTTTGACTCCGTGTTGTATAACCCGCCATTCGTGGGTACCATTCAACGCGTACGCAAACGAAGTAGGGAAACCCGCACGGCTCAACCGCGCGGCCCAAAAAGGAGGAAACAAGCATGTCGTCTTTGAAGCCGCTTGCAGATCGCGTCCTGGTCAAGCCCGACGAGGCCGAGCAGAAGACCGCTTCTGGTCTGTACATCGCCAGCAACGCTCAGGAGAAGCCGCAGCGCGGCACCATCGTTGCCGTTGGCGCCGGTAAGGTCAACGACAAGGGCGAGCGCATCCCCATGGACGTTCAGGTCGGCGACGTTGTCATCTACGGCAAGTTCGGTGGCAACGAGGTCAAGGTCGACGGCGAGAAGTATCTGCTGATGCGCGCCGACGACATCTACGCCGTCGTCGAGGCCTAGTCTCGTCAGAATCTCTGATTCGTCTTTGAACGCGTCCGCCGTATAAGACTCGGAAACGGCGACGCGAGTCACATTTTTTTGGAGGATTACATACCATGGCAAAGAACATTACGTTCAACACCGATGCCCGCGCCAAGCTCGCCAAGGGCGTCAACACTCTGGCCGACGCCGTTACCGTCACCATGGGCCCCAAGGGCCGTTACGTCGCTCTGCAGCGCACGTTCGGTGCCCCGACCATCACCAACGACGGCGTTTCCGTCGCTAAGGAGATCGAGCTCGAGGACAACATCGAGAACATGGGCGCTCAGCTGGTGAAGGAGGTCGCCACCAAGACCAACGACACCGTGGGTGACGGCACCACCACCGCGACCCTGCTCGCTCAGGCTATCGTCAACGACGGTCTGCGCAACGTCGCTGCCGGCGCCAACCCGCTGGCCATCCGTCGCGGCATCGACAAGGCCGTCAACGCCGCCGTCGCCGAGATGAAGAAGCAGGCCAAGCCGGTCGAGACCAAGGAGCAGATTGCTTCCGTCGGTACCATTTCCGCCGGTGATCCCGAGGTCGGCGAGAAGATCGCCGAGGCCATGGAGGTCGTGGGTAAGGACGGCGTCATCACCGTCGAGGATTCCCAGACGTTCGACATTACCATCGACACTGTCGAGGGCATGCAGTTCGACAAGGGCTATGTCTCCGCTTACTTCGTCACGGACAACGACCGCATGGAGGCCGTGATGAAGGATCCGTACATCCTCATCACCGACCAGAAGATCTCCAGCGTTCAGGACATCATGCCTGTTCTCGAGGCTGTCCAGCGCGCCGGCCGTGGCCTGCTCATCATCGCTGAGGACATCGACGGCGAGGCTCTGCCGACCCTGGTCCTCAACAAGATCCGTGGCGCCCTCAACGTCTGCGCCGTCAAGGCTCCGGGCTACGGCGATCGCCGCAAGCGCATCCTCGAGGACATCGCCGTCCTCACCGGTGGCCAGGCCGCTCTGGACGAGCTGGGCGTGAAGGTCGCTGACATTACCGCCGATATGCTCGGTACCGCTAAGTCCGTCACCATCTCCAAGGACAACACCGTCGTCGTCGGCGGCGCTGGCTCCAAGGAGGCCATCGACGCCCGTATCGCTCAGATCAAGGGCGAGATGGAGAACACCACCTCTGACTTCGACCGCGAGAAGCTCCAGGAGCGCCTGGCCAAGCTCTCCGGTGGCGTTGCCGTCATCAAGGTCGGCGCTGCTACCGAGTCTGAGCTCAAGGAGATCAAGCATCGCGTCGAGGACGCCCTGCAGGCTACCCGCGCTGCTGTCGAGGAGGGCATTGTCGCTGGCGGCGGCGTCGCCTTCATGGACGCTGCTCCTGCGCTCGACGCTGTTGAGATCGACGACCCCGAGGAGAAGATTGGCGTCGATATCGTCAAGAAGGCTCTGACCGCTCCGGTCGCTACCATCGCCAAGAACGCTGGCTTTGAGGGCGCTGTCGTGGTCGACAAGGTTGCCGAGCTGCCCGCCGGCCAGGGTCTCAACTCTGCCAACGGCGAGTGGGGCGATATGATCGAGATGGGCGTCCTCGACCCCGTCAAGGTCAGCCGCGTCACCCTGCAGAACGCTGCTTCTGTCGCCAGCCTGATCCTCATCACCGAGGCTACCGTCTCCGATGTGCCCAAGAACACTCAGCTTGAGGACGCTATCGCTGCTGCCACCGCTGGTCAGCAGGGCGGCGGTATGTACTAAGGCCGACAAGGTCTAGAACTCCCACCGGGAATCCGGGGGCGTGACGGGGTTTCTCTCCGGAACGTCCTCGGACATGCAAAGAGGCTCCGCATCGCGCTTCGCGCTGCGGAGCCTCTTTGCGTCCTGCGGAATGTTCCGGAGAGAAACCCCGTCACGCCCCCGGATTCCCTGCGTTTACGGCCTTGAGGTCGGCTCGCGGAGAAGGATGTGGTTGATGGGGATACGTGTCCCTTTCGCTGTTTCGCGCTTTGCGCGAAAGGCGCGCTACTTTGGAGCGAACGGAGAACGTGGTTGTTGCGGCAACTGATCCCCACCATAAATTACCCTTGGCATACTTGCGCGAAAACCTGCCCGTGCTACACTTGCAATTGCTGTTTCAGGGCGGGGTGAAATTCCCCACTGGCGGTAAATCGGGCGGTGTCAAAGGGGCGCCGTGGCGCAGGTAAAGTGCCTGTGACCGAGCCGATGAGTCCGCGACCCGTGTGTGCGTTGGTTCGCATGCCGGCTGAACTGGTGAGATCCCAGTACCAACGGTTAGAGTCCGGATGAAAGAGGCAGGTGATCTTATGTCTGAACAGTCGCAGCATATCCATTTTGAGAACACGAATAGGTGGAGCACCAAACAGCTCGTTACCATGGCGTTGATGTGCGCCTTGGGTGCCCTGTTTATGTACGTGCAGCTGCCCATCCTTCCTTCGGCGCCGTTTTTGACCTACGACCCGTCGCTGGTGCCGGCGATGGTGTGTGGGTTTGCATATGGCCCCGGTGCCGGTACCGCTGTTGCCGCTATGGCGATCGTTATCCATGCGCTTACCACGGGCGACTGGGTCGGCGCGCTTATGAACTTGGTTGCCACGATGGGCTATATTCTGCCCGCGGCTATCGTCTACCAGAAGATGCATACCTATAAGGGTGCCATGATTGGCCTGGTGCTCGGCGTCTTTGCCGCCACGGTGCTGTCTATGGTCGCAAACCTTACTATTGGCGTATGGTTCTGGTATGGCTCGGTCGATGTGATCGCCCCGCTCATGATTCCCGCCGTGCTGCCGTTCAACCTTATCAAGACCGTGCTTAACTCGGTATTGACGCTTGCGGTGTATAAGGCGGTCTCCAACCTCATCACGCCTAAAAAGGACCAGGTCAAAGGCCGCGCATGATTGAGTGTCGGGGCGTTTCCTTTAGCTATGACGGTGCTGTACCGGCGCTCGATGGCATCAATCTGAACATCGAGGATGGCGAGTTTTTTTGCATCCTCGGCGGAAACGGGTCGGGCAAGTCTACGTTTGCCAAGCATTTGAACGCGCTGCTGCAGCCCGATGCGGGAACGGTGTGCGTCAACGGCATGGACGCGTCCGATCCCGAGCTGGTCTACGATATCCGCTCGACTGCGGGCATGGTGTTCCAGAATCCCGACGACCAGCTTGTGGCGACGCTTGTCGAGGACGATGTTGCGTTTGGTCCCGAGAACTTAGGGGTCGAATCGGCCCAGATCGCGCAGCGCGTGCGCGAGGCGCTGAAGGCCGTGGGTCTGGTGGGCTTTGAGCGCCACGAGACCCACGCTCTCTCGGGCGGACAAAAGCAGCGCGTGGCGCTTGCCGGCGTGCTCGCCATGGAGCCGCGCGTGCTCATTTTGGACGAGGCGTCCTCGATGCTCGATCCGCGCGGGCGCAAGGGCCTTATGAAGGCCTGTCACGCGCTGCACGAACGCGGCATGACCATCGTGATGATTACGCACTTTATGGAAGAGGCCGCCGAGGCCGATCGCGTTGCTGTCTTCCAAGCGGGCCGCGTTGCCATGCTCGGTACGCCCGAGGAGATCTTGACGCGGGCGGACGAACTTGCACGGCTGAACCTGGATATGCCGGAGTCGTGCCATTTGGGCATGGCACTTCGTGAGAAGGGTGTGCCCGTTCATGCGCAGGTGCGCGAGGCGGATATGGTTGCCGAGGTTGCGCAGGCTTATGCCGAGCGGAGTAGGACAGGCATCGCCGGGCGGCCTTTCGCATCCGATTCTCGTATTTCCGACAACGTCTCCTCTGCAATCGATGGCGCAGACGTGCCGGAGCCCGTCATCGAGATTTCGCACCTTTCGTGTAGCTATTCGCTGAGCGCCCGCGAGCGTCGTCGTTGGCACAAGCGCTCAGCCGCCGAGGGCACATCGAACAAGCAGGCCCTCTGGGGCAACGACCCTAGCAGCCCCTGGGCGTTGCGTGATGTGTCGCTAACGGTGCGTCGTGGCGAGTTCCTGGGCCTTGCGGGCCATACCGGTTCGGGTAAGTCGACGCTGGTTCAGCATCTCAACGGTCTGATTCGTCCCCAGGAGGGTTCCGTTTACGCATTGGGGCTCGACCTGGCAAACAAGAAAGATGCCGACGCGGTTAAGGCAAAGGTCGGCGTGGTTTTTCAGTATCCAGAGCGTCAGCTGTTTGCCGAGACCGTGGCACAGGACGTGGCATTTGGTCCGCGTAACCTTGGCTTGTCGCAGGCCGAGGTTGCCCGCTGCGTTGAGTCATCGCTCGCGCGCGCGGGCCTCGACCTGGCCACGGTGGGCGACAAGAGCCCCTTTGAACTCTCGGGCGGGCAGCAGCGGCGCGTGGCGTTTGCTGGCGTGCTTGCCATGGAGCCCGAGGTCCTGGTACTCGATGAGCCCATGGCGGGGCTCGATCCGGCGGCGCGCAGTGATTTCTTGGAGCTCATCGATCGACTTCACCGCGATGGCCTGACCGTCGTCATGGTTTCGCACAGCATGGATGACCTGGCCAATTGCTGCGACCGTATCGTCGTAATGAACAAAGGTGCGGTGTTTGCCGAGGGCACGCCCGCTCAGGTGTTTGCGCATGCGGATGAGCTTAAATCAATCGGCTTGGGCGTACCTGCCGCTCAGCGCATGGCGCTGGCGCTTGCGAAGGCAGGCGTGCCGCTGCGCTTTGACGGTCTCTATACGGTTGAGCCGCTGGCAGACGAGTTGGTGGACCTGCTAATCGGTCGCTCGGACGGTCCTTCTAACGTCGCGGACAAGGCTAAATCCAAGACGGTCACGCGAGAGGAGGGCTGTTAATGGAGGCGTTTTCGTTTGGTAGCTACTATCCCGGCGATAGTGCAATCCACCGCCTGGACCCGCGAACTAAGTTGCTCTTGGGCTTTGTGTTTCTGATCACGACGCTCACGGTCAGCAGCTTCCGCGGACTGGTCCCGGTCGCAATCTTCGTTGTCCTGATCTATGCCGTGTCCCGGGTGCCGGCTCGTCGCGTCCTGTCATCGATGGCACCGCTGCTGGCGATTGTCGCGGTGGTCGCGGTGCTCAACCTGTTTTCCGACCAGAGTGGGCGCATTCTGTGGCAGCTCGGCTTTTTGCAGATAAGCGAGGGCTCGCTACATTCCGCCGCCTTTATGGCGTGCCGCCTGACCTTGATGATGGCCGGTATGAGCGCTATCACGCTCACCACACCGACGCTCGACCTCACCGCGGGCTTTGAGCGCCTGCTCGCGCCGTTTGTGCGTGTGGGACTTCCTGCGCACGAGCTCGGCATGATCATGGGTATCGCGCTGCGCTTTATGCCGCAGTTTGCCACCGAGATGAAGCAGACGGCCGATGCGCAGGCGAGCCGCGGTGCGCGCGTGACGGGAGGCCCGCTCGGCGGCGTGCGTATGCTCGGCAGTGTGGCGATTCCGCTGTTCACGGGCGTGTTCCGTCATGCCGAAACGCTGTCTGCCGCCATGGATGCCCGTTGCTATCATGGCGAGCAGGGCCGCACGCGTCTGCATGCGCTTGCATTTGGCCGCGGCGATGCGTTGGCGGCGGTGGTGACGGCGTTGCTGCTCATCTGCGTCATCGTCATCAATCTTCAACTTGTTTAGGCGCGATTCGAGCGCAGGAAAGGGGTCCCTATGACCGACAACGACCGCACGGCGCAGCTCGAGCGCGCCTGTTCGTATCTTAGGCGTATTCCGGCGTGGTACCTCGCCACGATCGACGTGACGGACGGACATCAGCCGCGCGTGAGGCCGTTCTCGTTTGCCATGGTCGATGATGGCAAGCTGTGGTTTTGCACCTCGCGCGACAAGGATGTGTGGGCCGAGCTCGGCGCGAACCCCAAGTTTGAGGTTTCGGGTTGGAAACCGGGGGAGTGTTGGATTGTGCTGACCGGCGAGGCCGCGCTCGAGGACGATGCATTCGTGAGCGACAAGGTGCGCCAAGCCGGCTTTAAGCACATGGTGGGCATCGGCGAAGACCACGAGGGCGCCAACGACGGTCGCCTTGCGTTTTTTTCGGTGCGCAATATCGCCGCCCGCTTCTGTGATATCGACGGCAGCGAGGAGCGTCTGGAGCTTTAACCCTAAGGCAGCTAAAACAGCCCCGACCCAAAAAGACGAGTGCCAGGAGGACACATGAACGGATTGAATACGGTGCTGGAGTATCTGACGTCGGTGCCGGCGTGGTATCTGGCGACGAGTGTAGACGGGCAGCCGCATGTGCGTCCGTTTTCGTTTGCGCAGATTCAGGACAGCAAGCTGTGGTTTGTAACGGCGCGCACCAAAGACGTGTGGCAAGAGCTGCTGCAAAATCAACGCTTTGAGGCCACGAGTTGGTGGCCGGGCCATGGCTGGCTCATCTTGCGCGGGCATGCGGGCCTGGATGACCAGGCCGCTCCCGATATGCGCGAGGCCGGCTGGAAGCATCTGGAGCGCCTAGGCGAGCACTACGAGGGCGCAGGCGATCCCACGCTCGTCTTCTTTAGCGTGGAGGAACCCGAGGCCTTTATCTGCAACCATGACGAATGGGTGTCGATCGAGCTCTAAACGAGTCTCTCAGCAAGCTTCGACAATTCAAATTCTCGCATGTAGCGGGCCCCACATTGCAACGTCACCGTAAGGCGCACTGGGCAATATGGGGCCCGCATTTATTTGTCAATTCCTTCGAGTGAATGTGTCGGGACTGTTTCAATGCATGAATATGCAAAAGATTTGCGTAGATATGCATCTTTTGGTGCTAAAGTTTCAACCCACTTCATAACGACGGCTGCGGGATGCGCATTGGTGCATAACTGCAGACAAGGAGTCTGATATGTCTTTAAAGGTTGGAATCGTCGGTGCGGCAGGATATGCCGGTGCCGAGCTCATTCGCCTCGTACTCGGCCATCCCGAGTTTGAACTTGTCGCCATCACGTCCAACGCCGATGCCGGCCAGCCGCTGCCCGCGGTGTATCCGAGTTTCGCCGGCGTGAGCGATCTTGTCTTCACGACGCACGATGCTCCCGAGCTTAAATCCTGCGACGCTGTCTTTTTGGCCGTGCCGCACACGGCTGCCATGGCACAGGTGCCCGCCCTGCTTGCCGCGGGAGTCTCCTGCATTGACCTCTCGGCCGACTATCGCCTGAGCGATCCGGCCACCTTTGAGGCCTGGTATGCCGCCGAGCACACGAGCCCCGAGCTACTCAAGACCCGCGCCTTTGGTCTGCCCGAGCTGTTCTGCCAGGATTTGGAGACCGCTGCATCCGACCACGCCGACGGCAAGCCCGTGCTGGTCGCCTGCGCCGGTTGCTATCCCACCGCGACGAGCCTTGCCGCCGCGCCTGCCGTGCGCGCCGGCTGGGTTGCCCAGAGCGGCCCCGTGATCGTTGACGCTATCAGCGGCGTAACGGGTGCCGGTAAGTCCTGCAACGCCCGTACGCATTTTTGCAGCGCAGACGAAAACCTGGAGGCCTATGGCGTGGGCAAGCATCGTCACACGCCCGAAATCGAGCAGATCTTGGGCCTAGCCGATCGCGTCGTCTTTACCCCGCACCTGGCACCGCTCAAGCGCGGTCTGCTCTCCACGGTGACGATGCCGCTTACGCCGCAGGCCATCGACACGCTGGCCCTTGAGGACGTTGTCGACCATTACAAGCAGTTCTACGCCGGTCGCACCTTCGTGCGCGTGCTCGATGCCGGCCAGCAGCCCAAGACGGCTTCGGTCGTCGGCACTAACGCCGCCCAGATCGGCCTCGCGCTCAACAAGCGCGCGGGCGTTCTGGTGGCTACGGGCGCCATCGACAATCTGTGTAAGGGTGCAGCAGGCCAGGCGGTCCAGTGCGCCAACATCGTCTTTGGTTTTGACGAACGACGAGGCTTGCCCACAGTGGCGTGCCCGGTGTAGCACATTCGATTGTTAGCGATTTGGTAGTCGGGCATCGAGCGGGGCGCCACTCTTAAGCTGGTCTCATGATTGTGGCTGGCATGGCGCACCAACCGATGCCCGCTTTTTTATTTGATATAAGGAGTCGTAGGGACGATGAATACAGAGCAGTTCGATATCAAGATTCGTGCCGTAGAGGGCGGCGTAACGGCGGCGGCCGGCTTTAAGGCGGCGGGCATCCATGCCGGATTCCGCAAGAATCCCGAGCGCCTGGATTACGCGCTCGTCGTGCCCGATAAACCCTGTCCCGGGGCCGGCGTGTTTACGACTAACCGCTTTTGTGCGGCGCCCGTGCAGGTGAGCCGTGCCAACCTGGGCGGCGCCGACAAGGGCTACGGCATCATTGCCGGCGTTTCGGTCAACTCTGGCAATGCCAACGCCGCCACGGGTGAGACCGGTCTTGCCTGCGCGCGCGAGACCTGCAACATCGCCTCGCAGGTCATCGGCTGCGAGCCCCAGCAGATTCTGGTTGCCTCCACGGGTGTAATTGGTCAGATTCTGCCGATCGACACGTTTGAGACGGCGATTCCGGCAGCTTATGAGGCGCTCTCCGCACACGGTGGCACCGATGCCGCTCGCGCTATCATGACGACCGATACCCATTCCAAGGAGTATGCCGTTCGCTACCGCAGTGAGGCTGCTGGCCATGCAGGCAACGCTTATACGGTGGGCGGTATGTGCAAGGGCTCTGGCATGATCATGCCCAACATGGCCACCATGATTGCGGTCATCACTACCGATGTCCCCGTCGAGCCGGCGGCGCTCCACGCCCTGTTGCTCTCCACCGTCAAGCAGACCTTCAACAAGGTAACGGTCGACTCCGATACCTCGACCAACGACACCTGCATCATGCTTGCTTCCGGCGCTGCCGCAGATGCCGAGCCCATTGTCGAGGGCTCTGACGCCTTCGACGAGCTGGCCTTTGCCGTGCATGAGGTGTGCGAGAGCCTGGCGCGCAACATCGCCGCAGATGGCGAGGGCGCATCCAAGCTCGTGACGGTTAACGTCACCGGCGCCGCGAACGACGAGGAGGCCGATATCGCCGCTCGCGCTGTCGCCAACTCGCCGCTCGTCAAGACCTGCATCGCCGGCCACGACTGCAACTGGGGCCGCGTTGCCATGGCGCTCGGCAAGTGCGGCGTGCAGTTTAACCAAGAAGATGTGTCCATCGACATGATGGGTATGCCCGTCTGCCGTGATGGCCTGACCGTTCCCTTTGACGAGGACGAGGCCCTGCGTCGCTTCGAGGCGCCCGAGATTGTGATCTCGGCAGACCTGGGCGCAGGGAACGCGGCAACGACCGTGTGGACCTGCGACCTCACGCACGAGTACATCTCCATTAACGGCGACTACCGTTCCTAGACTCCGGATGTGCCGTGCGTCCCGCTGCAATCGCGGGCAACGAGGTACGGCGCGATAGCTACACGAAAGACGAGGCAGACTATGAAGTTCGCACGCGATTGTCGCTCGAGCGAATCCAACGAAGTTACCGCGCAGCTGCTGTTCGAGGCGCTGCCGTGGATTAAGAACCTGACCGGTAAGACGGTCGTTATCAAGTACGGCGGTGCCGCCATGGTCGACGAGCAGCTGCGTCGTGACGTGATGAGCGACATCGTCCTGCTCAAGATTATTGGCATGCGCCCTGTTATCGTGCACGGTGGCGGCAAGGCCATCAACGAGACGCTCAGCCACTATGACATCCCTGTCGAGTTTAAGAACGGCCAGCGCGTAACTACGCCTGCCACCATGGATATCGTGCGCGAGGTGCTGGGCGGCAAGGTCAATCAGGAGCTGGTCGCGGCGCTCAACCACCACGGCAACCTGGCCGTGGGCGTGTCGGGCAGCGATGCCGGCACGCTTATCGCCGAGCCGCTCGACCCCGAGCTCGGTCGCGTGGGCAAGGTCACGCACGTCAACACCGACTATATCGAGCGCTTGCTCGATAGCGAGTACATCCCCGTCATCGCTACCGTCGCGGCGGGGGAGGACGGCGGCTTCTTTAACATCAACGCCGATACCGCCGCCGGTGCCGTCGCGGCGGCGCTCCACGCGCATAAGGTGATCTTCCTTACCGACGTCGATGGCCTGTATAAGGACTTTAGCGACAAGGATTCGCTTATCTCCAACCTGACGCTCGACGAGGTTAATGAGATGCTCTATGGGGGCGAGGTCGACAAAGGCATGATTCCCAAGCTACGCGCCACCGTCGATGCGCTTACCGCTGGCGTTTTCCGGGCTCACATCATCAACGGCACGACGCCGCACTCGCTGCTCCTGGAGCTGCTGACCGATGCTGGTGTCGGCACCGTGATCCACTCCACCGAGACGGCCTACGAGTTCGATACGCATCCGCACCCGCTTTCGACGTTTGCGGCGCGCCTGACCGAGAACCTCGACGAGGTCGAGAAGCTCCAGACGGTCTAGCTGACCCGCGGTCGTCGCGTCCCTGCACCCATAGCCCTGCGCCGTACGGCGCCCAACGAAAGGCATCCCATGTCACTTGCAACTCAACAATCGCTCGAATCCCATTACGTTATGCATACCTTTGGCCGCTCGCCGGTAGAGTTTGTCGAAGGCCACGGCATGAAGCTCACCGGCGATGACGGCCGTGAGTATCTTGATTTTCTTGCCGGTATCGGTGTGTGCAGCCTTGGCCACGGCAACGCTGCAGTGCTCTCGGCGCTCGAGGCACAGACCAAAAAGCTCATGCATGTCTCCAATTACTTCTACATCGAGCAGCGTGGCCAGGTCGCGGCGCTGCTGTCCAAGCTTGCCAACGACGACGTAGATGGTGCGTGCGTGCTGGCCGATGCCATTGCCGCCGGCGATGAGACCACGGCCGCTGCGCTCGGTGCCCCGGCTGCGGACGAGCAGGTGTGGGAGACGTTCTTTGCCAATTCTGGTGCCGAAGCCAACGAGGGCTCGATGAAGCTCGCGCGTCTGTACGCCAAGCGTGCTGGTAACGGCGGCAACACCATCGTATGCATGCGCGGCGGTTTTCACGGTCGTACGCTCGAGACCATTGCCGCCACCATGCAGGATTGGCTGCAGGATAGTTTCCGCCCGCTGCCGGGTGGCTTTGTGGCCTGCACGCCCAACGATGTCGACGAACTGCGTTCGATCTTTAAGCAGCTGGGAAGCGAAGTCTGCGCCGTCATGCTCGAGCCGATCCAGGGCGAGAGCGGTGTACACCCCATGACCGAGGAGTTTATGGCGGCGGCGCGCGACTTGGCGCACGAGGTGGGCGCCGTGTTTATCGCCGACGAGGTCCAGTGTGGCATCTTCCGCTCCGGCAAGCCGTTTGCATTCCAGACCTATGGCGTGGAGCCCGACATTATGAGCCTTGCCAAGGGCATCGCCGACGGCGTTCCCATGGGCGCCGTGGTGGCAAAGAAGGAGATCGCCGACGTGTTTAAGCCCGGCGATCACGGTTCGACCTTTGGCGGTAGCTGCTTGGCCGTCGCGGCGTGCGCCGCGACGCTCTCCGCGCTCGTGCGCGGCGATTATGCCGAGCATGCTGCCAAGGTGGGTGCTTATATGGAGCAGGCGCTGGCTAAGCTTCCGCATGTGGTAGAGGTGCGTGGCCGTGGCCTGATGCTCGGCTGCGATCTGGATGACGCTGCGGGCGATGCGCATGATATTGTTGCCCGCGCGCTGGCCGCCGGCGCCGTGATTAACGCTACTGGTGCCCACACGCTGCGTTTCCTGCCGCCGCTTGTCTGCGAGGAAGCCGACGTGGACAGCCTGATCGAGATTTTGTCGGACGTTTTGGCCTAACACAACGCAATAGCTCAATTTGGACTGGGTTCCGGACTGCGGACGTGCCCTATGCGGCACGATTCAGCGGTCTGGACTCCGTTTTGTCTTAGATTTGCTAAGGCGGGGGAGACCTGCTGGTCAAAAAACATCAAATATGAGTACTGTTACCGATTTGGTAGCAGCAATTTTGGACTAATAAGGCTAGATAGCAAGACGAAATGGCGATGAATACACGATTTTAATCCAACTGTTAGTCCTTATAATGGACACATGTTGCGTAACGTAAGTAAATGCTATCTTTTTATATGTTGTAAGCAAAGTAGCAGTACTCATTTTTGCCATTTTTTGACCACGGCCTTTGTGGCAGACTCGCTGATGGGTTCGCATCCCATGAAAAGGGCCCGAAAAAAGGAAAGGCCTCCATCGCTGGAGGCCTAACAATTCTGTGGCGGGCGATGAGGGATGTCGCGTGCGGCTGGCGCCGCCCGCTTTCGCTTCGTCGCTTCGCTCCTCGCGTGCTGCGCTGGAAAACGCTTCGCGTTTCCTCAGCTCCGCACCCTTGCGGGTTCGAATCCCTCTGCACTGGGCACGAAAACGAAAGGCCCCCATTTCTGGGAGCCTATCAATTCAGTGGTGGGCGATGAGGGATTCGAACCCCCAGCCTTGTGCGTGTAAAGCACCTGCGCTAACCGTTGCGCCAATCGCCCGCAAGGATTGAGTATAGCGGAAACCCCGTGCTGTTCACCGCTAATTCATAACGAAACTTACGCGGCGACTTCGGCGCCCTTGTCCTCGTCGATAAAGAAGCGCTTGTACCAGATGAGGAACGTCAGCGCGGTATAGATCTTGCGCTGGTTGAGCGCGCGGCCCTCAAAGTGATCGTCGAGCAGTTTCATGAGCACATTGGTGTCAAAGAAATCAGCAGCCCACGGTGCGGTGAAGTATTCCTTTACGTAGTCGTAGTACTTTTGCTCGCGCAGCCAGAACTTGACCGGTACGGGGAAGCCCACCTTCTTGCGCGTTGCCCACTCGTCGGGCAGCGTGCGGTTGGCGGCGTGACGCAGGACGAGCTTGCAGCCTTCTTCGTTAACACGGTAGTTGGCGGGAATGTGCTCGGCAAACTCCATGACCTTCTTGTCCAGGAACGGGACGCGAAGCTCCAGAGAATGCGCCATGCACATCTTATCGGCCTTGAGCAGGATGTCGCCCGGCAGCCACATGTTCATATCCAGATACTGTTTCTTGGAAAGCTCGCAGCAGTTGGGAACCTGCTTGTAGTACTCGGCGCACATTTCGGCGGCGTTCTTGCCGGTGTCATAAGCAGGCTTGAGCACCTCGTCGACCTCGGACGGGTCGAACACCTTTGCCTGACCCACATACCAGCGCTCGGGAACCTCGGCGCATTTCGTCAGGAAGTTGTGGCCCTTAAAGTAGGGGAGATGCTGAACGAGTGAGCCCAGGGCGCGACGTACGCCGAGCGGCACGTGCTTCTTAAAGGAGCGCATCTCGGGGGTGTCCTCGTACCACTCATAGCCGGCAAACAGCTCGTCGGCACCCTCGCCCGAAAGGACGACGGTGACCTCCTCGGAAGCCATCTGCGCCAGATAGTACAGCGGCACGCTGGACAGGTTCGATTGCGGCTCGTCCATGTGGTACTGGATATCGGGCAGTGCATCGAAGAACTCGTCGGCGGTAATCATTTTGCGAACGTTCTTGATGCCCAGCTTGTCGGAAAGCTCGGCAGCATAGTTGGTCTCGTTGAAGTTCTTGTAATCGAAGCCGACAGAATACGTGGTGTCGGGCATGAGACAGGCGGCAATGTAGCTGGAGTCCACGCCGCCAGAAAGGAACGAGCCCACCTTAACATCGGCGATTCGGTGCGCAGCGACGCTTTCGTGCACGACCTTGTCGCACTCGTCAACGTACTCCTCGAAGGTCTTGGAGTTGTCGTCGGTGAAGTCACAGCTCCAGTAACGCTTGATGTTCATGGTGTTGGTCGTCAGGTCATACGTAAAGCAATGCGCCGGGGCAAGCTTGAACACGCCCTTAAAGAAGGTCTCCTCCGTGGCGGGGAATTGCAGCGTCAGGTAGGGGCGCAGCGCGTCGTGGTTGACGGCCTTCTCGAACTTGGGATGGTCCAGGAAGCTCTTGATCTCGGAGCCAAACAGCAGCGAGCCATCGGATGCCTGGTAGTAATAGAACGGCTTGATACCAAAGATGTCACGAGCGCCAAAGAGCTTGTTCTTGTTCTGGTCGTGAATCACGAACGCGTACATGCCGCGCAGGCGGTTGACCAGGTCCTCGCCCCACTCCTCGTAGCCGTGTACCAGGACCTCGGTATCGGCGTTGCAGTGGAAGGCGTAGCCGGCTGCCTCCAGCTCGGCGCGAAGCTCCTGGAAGTTGTAGATCTCTCCGTTGAAGACAATCGTGACCTTGCCGTCGTCGCTCGACATGGGCTGAGCTCCAGCTTCGGAAAGATCAAGAATCGAAAGACGACGGAAGCCAAGGGCAACGTTGTCGACGATATGCTGGCCGCCCATATCGGGACCACGGTGGATGATGCGATTCATCATGGCCGTGAGAACCAGCTCACTCTGTTCATCTGTACCGGTAAAACCGACAAAACCGCACATGCAAGATCCTTTCTGCTGACGGCTCAGGTGTACTGCCGCAAGGATCGCGGCAGCTGATGTCAAATAATCTTTACTATCATGCCAATCTTTTGTTTCGTGATAAGGCATAAGCGCCGAGCGAACCGAAAAAACCACGGCCCGATCTTCAGACGAAGCGGCGGGTCGTGGTTGTGAACGCTATGTTAAAGAGCGGCATCCAGATTTCCCTGTTTTTACGCGGGGTGGACACTGTTGCCATTTATTGACCCACAGCACAGTCCATGCAATTTTTTAGAAGGCTGCAGTGCGCGCAAGGCCAGGTGGCATATTAGGATGGTTGATAATACAGAATGTTTCATCGTTTCTGCCGCGGGACGTCTTTTGCCCTTTAAGGCTGAATTTAGCGAGAGAGGTCTTTGTATGTCGAGTCCGACACAAGAGAAGCTAACTCTGATGCGCTATATAGAGTTGCTCGAGGAAGATGACCTTGTTGTTTCCAGACCGAGCGCTTCGTACGACCAGCGCATTGAGTTTGCAACTGATGACTCGCGCCAGGTGCGTCCGGGCACGTTGTTCGTCTGCAAGGGCCGTGCGTTTAAGTGCGAGTACCTGCTTTCGGCAATCGCTGATGGCGCCGTGGCCTACGTTTCCGAGGTCGATTACGATGTTGATCTTCCCGCGGTGATTGTGAGTGATATTCGTCGCACGCTCGCCGTGGTGGCAGATGTCTTTTATGGGCACCCGTCGGGTAAGGTGAAGGTCTGCGCCTTTACAGGCACCAAGGGCAAGTCGACCTGCAGCTTTTATCTGCGCGGCATTCTCGCCAACGAGGCCAAGCTTACGGGCTGTCATCGACCCGCTCTTAATACGGGCATTGAGTTCGACGACGGCATCGAGGCAGGCCCTTCCAAACTGACGACCCCCGAATCCTTCCTGCTGCAGTCTCGCATCGCGCATGCCGCGGAGGCGGGTGCCCCGTGGCTGGTTATGGAGGCATCGAGCCAGGGCCTCAAATACGAGCGCACGGGCAAGATCGCCTTTGAAGTCGGAGCCTTTACCAATATCGGCGAGGATCACATTTCGCCGATTGAGCATCCGACGCTCGAGGATTACTTTGCCAGCAAGCTCAAAATCTTCTCGCAGAGCCGTTTTGCCGTGGTCAATCTCGATATGGATAAGGTCGATCGCGTGCTCGAGGCGGCATCTCGTTGCGAACGTACGGTGACGTTCTCCCTGACCGACGAGCGTGCCGACGTGCTCGCGCTGGCGATTCGTAATGGCGACTGCGGCGTGGTGGCAACGGTGCGCACGCCCCGCTTTACGCGCGACATTGTGATTCCCACGCCGGTTAAGTTCAATGTGTCCAACGCGCTTGCCGCTATTGCCTGCGCCGAGGCCTTGGGCATTTCCGAAGAGGGTATCGTCCATGGCTTTGAGGGCGTCTTCGTTCCCGGCCGCATGGAGCTCTATCCGTCCGTATCGGGCAAAATCCTGGGAATCGTCGATTTTGCACATAACGGCATGAGCCTCGAGACGCTCCTGCGTGACTTGCGCGAGAACTATCCCGAGCGCGAGCTGGCGGTTGTATTTGGTGCTACGGGCGGTAAGGGTGTCGATCGGCGCACCACAATGGGTATCGCCGCTGGCAAGTATGCCGACCGAATCGTGATTACCGAGGATGACCCCGGCCCCGAGGATGTCGAGGATATTTGCGCCGAGATCGCGCGCAACGTTCAAGCGCAGGGAAATGATAACTGGCAAATCGTGACTGATCGCGTTGCCGCTATCGAGACTGCCGTGCGCGAAACCGTCCGTCCTGCCGTGGTCATCGTGACCGGTAAGGGCGAGGAAGAGCGTATGCTGCGCAAGAACGGACCCGAGCCTTGCGAGCGCGACGGTTCGATTCTCAAGCGCACCCTTGCGGCGTACGATGCCTAAGACCAGAAGCCCCTTCTACGTAATGGAGTGACCATGTCCCACAATATCTTGCCGACCGTCGCTGAGCTTTCGGGCGAGATGCGCGAGCGTCTTGCCAAGGTTAAGTACGTCTTTACCGACCTGGACGCCACCATGCTCGCGCCCGGCTCGTGCGTGCTGCGCGACAACGACGGCAACCCCTCGACCAAGCTCGTCGAGGCTGTCGTGGCACTTGCCCGCGCCGGCATCCAGGTGGTTCCCACCTCGGGCCGCAACCGTACCATGATCCACGAGGATGCGCGCGTGCTCGGCCTCAACTCCTACATCGGCGAGATGGGTGGTCTGGTCATGTACGATCTCAAAGCCAACGATTGGGAGTATCTGACCGGCGATATGCCCTACGACCCCGCCTGCGGCCTCACGCCGCATCAGGTGATCGAGCAGACCGGCGTGTGCGAGAAGATTCTCGCCCGCTGGCCGCATAAGATCGAGTACCACAACGACATGTCGACTGGCTACAAGTACCGCGAGGTCACCGTCGGCATGCGCGGCGATGTGCCCGACGACGAGGTCCAAGCCATTCTTGACGAGGCCGGCTGCGGCCTGGTCTGGGCCTGCAACGGTCACCTGACGCATCTGTCCAAGCCGACGACGCTCGAGCTCGAACGCGTCGAGGATGGCCGCGCGTTTAACATCAATCCCGCCGGCCTCAACAAGGGCGTTGCCATCGCACGTTTCTGCGAGCACCTGGGTATCGAGCGCGAGGAGACGCTGGCGCTCGGCGATTCCGAGTCCGACTTCTACATGGCCGACCACGTGGGCACGTTCTGCCTGGTCGAGAACGGTTTGACCAGCGCCGGCGCGCCCGAGTTCCTGGATGCCTGCGATAACGCCTACGTCACGCGCGGAAAGATTGTCGACGGCTGGGCGGCAACGGCAGAGCTGCTCGTCGCGGCCTGCTCGTAGTGCGGTCCCATCGTTCTGAGCCATATCTTTTCGAGAGAGAATCTGGTGAGGTAATGTCCGATATCGAGAATCTGGCAGGTGACACGCGCCCGATCGGTGTGTTCGACTCGGGCCTGGGCGGTCTGACGGTTGCGCGCGCGATTGCGACGGCGTTGCCGCACGAGTCCGTCTACTACTTTGGCGACACCAAGCGCTGCCCCTACGGCACCCGCACCGAGGACGAGGTGCGCACATTTGCACTGCAGGCGGGCCGTTGGCTGTCGAAGCACGACGTCAAGATCATGGTCATCGCCTGCAATACGGCGACCGCTGCGGCCTTGCGCTTGGCCCAGCAGGTGCTCGACGTCCCCGTCATCGGTGTGATCGCACCGGGCGCACGCGCGGCAATCAACAGCACCCGCACGCGCCGGGTGGGCGTGCTCGCCACCAACCTCACCATTCGCTCAGGCGCTTACACGCGTGCCATTCAGGACCTGGATGCCGGCGTCGACGTATACGGCTGCCCTGCCTCGAGCTTTGTCGAGGTCGTTGAGCACGAGCTCGCCTCGGGCGCACATCTGCAAGAGCAGTGGCTCGAGAACGAGGACATCTTTGATACGCCTGCCGTACGCGCGCTGGTCGGTGCCACGGTTGAACCGCTGCGCGACCACGGCATCGATACCGTGGTACTCGGCTGCACGCATTTCCCGCTGCTCGTGGGGCCTATTCGCCATGCGCTGGGTCCCGGAGTGCGCGTGGTGAGCTCCGCCGAGGAGACCACGCGCGAGCTGACCGATATTCTCACGCGCCGCGAGCAGCTGGCGGGCGACGCAGCCGAGCCGCAGCATCGTTTTGCAACGACGGCCGATAACATTGCCGAGTTTGCGGTGGCGGGCAGCTTTATCTTTGGCCAGCCGCTCAAGAGCATTGAGCATATCGATATCGACGAACTGAAATAGATATAAGGTCACCGACCAAAGGCTCACGTTCACCTTTTGCCGAAAGGATTTTTCTATGGAGTATATGCAGGTCAATCGCGCCAACGGCCGCGCCGCCGATGAGCTGCGCCCCATCAAGCTTACCCGCGGCGTCATGAAGCACGCCCACGGTTCGTGCCTGGCCGAGTTTGGCGATACGCGCGTGCTGTGCGCTGCCACCATCGAGGAGGGCGTGCCGGGCTGGCGCAAGGGCGCCAAGGCCGGTTGGGTAACGGCGGAGTACGCCATGCTGCCGGCATCGACCGGCAAGCGCTGCAAGCGCGAGCATGCCAACCGCAAGGGCCGCTCCATGGAGATCGAGCGCCTCATCGGTCGCAGCCTGCGTACCGTCGTCAACATGAAGGCACTCGGCGAGTACACCGTTACCGTCGACTGCGACGTGATTCAGGCAGACGGCGGCACGCGAACGGCGAGCATTACCGGTGCCTGGGTGGCGCTGCACGACGCCCTTGCCATGTGGGTCGAGGCGGGTAAGCTCGAGCGCATTCCGCTCACGGGCCAGGTCGCCGCGATTTCCATGGGCGTTGTCGACGGCAACACCCTGCTCGACCTGGATTATTCCGAGGACAGTCACGCCGAGGTCGACATGAACCTTGTCGCCACCGATACCGGTGAGATGATCGAGCTTCAGGGCACTGGCGAGCAGGCGCCCTTCGACCGCAAGCGCCTCAATTCCCTGCTCGATTTGGGCGACAAGGGCATTGCCGAGCTCATCGAGCTCCAGCGCCAAGCCCTCGCCTAACCTGCCAAAAAGGGACAGGTTTATTTTGGCAGGTTTTATCTGCGGAAACGCCGATAGATAAGGTTGATGCCACATGAAAGGGGAGACGCCGAAGGGCCAGTCCCTTTTACGTGACTTTGCTATACGGACAAGGAGACCACTCATGGCACTTGAGAAGATCGACATCGACACCCTCGACCCGGCGGCGACCATCGTCGTGGCAACGGGCAACGCCCATAAGCTCACCGAGATCGAGGCCATTTTGGGCAAGGTTATGCCCGAGGTTCGCTTTGTGGCGCTCGGCCAGCTGGGCGATTTTGAGGACCCCGAGGAAAACGGCACGACGTTTTTGGAGAACGCCATCATCAAGGCGCAGGCTGCCGTCGAAGAGACGGGGCTCATGGCCATTGCCGACGATTCGGGCCTGGTCGTCGACGCGCTGGACGGTGAACCCGGTGTGTATAGCGCGCGCTATGCGGGCGTTCACGGCGACGATGCCGCCAACAACGCCAAGCTGCTCGTGAATCTGGAGGGCGTGGCCGACGAGGACCGCACTGCGCGCTTTATGAGCGTCGTCGCGCTCATCGACACGGACGGTTTGGTCACCTATGGTGAGGGTGCCTGCGAGGGCGTTATCGCGCACGAGGGCCGCGGCGATCACGGCTTTGGCTACGACCCGCTGTTCCTGCCGGTCGACACGCCGGGCAAGACCATGGCCGAGCTGACGGCTGACGAGAAGAACGCCATCAGCCATCGTTTCCACGCGCTCGAGCATCTGTCCGCCAAGCTGACGGGCGAGGAGTAGACCGTGCGTGCGGTGGTGCAGCGCGTACTCAACGCCGGCGTGACGGTCGACGGCGAGTGCGTGGGCCGCATTGGACGCGGCTACCTGGTGCTGCTGGGTGTGGGCCATGGCGATACGCGTGCCGAGGCCGACAAGCTGTGGGGCAAGCTCCGCGGGCTGCGTATCAACGAGGACGAGAACGGCAAGACCAACTTGGCGCTTGCCGATGTCGACGGCGAGGTGCTCGTGGTGTCGCAGTTCACGCTGTTCGCCGACTGCCGCCACGGTCGCCGTCCGTCGTTTACGGATGCCGGCGCACCCGATGTTGCCAACGAGCTCTACGAGTACTTCCTGACGCTCGTTCGCCAAGACGTCGAGCACGTAGCACATGGCATCTTCGGCGCCGACATGAAGGTCGACCTCGTCAACGACGGTCCATTCACCATCGTTCTGGACACAGATAATCTGTAAGTAGTCAATTTGGGACGGGGCTTATTTAGCTACTTGCGTATGGCCACAACAGGGTGCTATAGTATTAGAGTTTTGTCTATCTTAGGGGTATTATCCCCTTTTTGAATTGCACCTTCTGGAGGCCCTGTTCATGGAAGAGATGGAAGTCAATCACGTCGACGACATCCACGAGAAGCTGACCGATATGGTGGGCGATCGCGTTAAGGTGAAGGCCAACATGGGCCGCACCCGCGTCGTCGAGCGCATGGGCACCATCAAGAGCGTCCATCCGGCAGTCTTTATCGTCGAGGTCGACGAGCGCCGTGGCCGCAAGTCGCGTCAGTCCTACCAGTATATTGATGTTCTCACCGGCCAGGTCGAGCTGTTCGACCCCGAGAGCGGCGAGCACATTTTTACCCCGCTCGGCAATCAGCTCGAGGAGCACTAGCGGTGACCGATTGGTCCCTGACCCTTTCCGCGCCGGCAAAGATCAACCTCTATCTGGGGGTTCATACCGAGCGCGACGACCGCGGCTACCATAAGGTCGATTCCCTGATGGCAGCCGTCGGTCTTGTCGATACCGTTACGGTTACGCCGGCACAGGCACTGACCGTCCAGACGATTCCGGCATCCGACTTTTCCATGCAAAAGAATACGGCGTATCGTGCGGCCGCTGCTATGGCCGAGCATTATGGTCGCGAAGCCAATGTCTGCATCACGATCGAGAAGCGCATCCCGTTGTGTGCCGGCCTGGGCGGTCCTTCGACGGATGCCGCGGCGGTCATTGTCGCCTTGGCAGAGAGTTGGGGCATCGACCGTGCCGATCCCGCGCTGGACAACATCGCGCGCGGCATTGGCGCCGACGTTCCCTTCTTTTTGCATGCCAGCCCTGCATTTTACGTGGGTGGGGGAGACGTGCTGGCAACCGAGTACCCCGCACTGCCCGCGACACCCGTCGTGCTGGTCAAGCCGCGCGAGGCAAGCGTTTCAACAATTGAAGCCTATCGACGTTTTGACGAGACCCCAGCGCCTGCGGACAAGCCCGGAGCGATCGCATCTGCCCTTCGCTCGGGAGATGCAGAGGCGGCCTACGCGCTCGTCCACAACAACCTGGGTGTCATTTCCGCGCAGATGGAGCCGCGGATTCAAACGGTGCTCGACTGGTTTCGTTCGCAGGACGGTACCATTGCCGCAAACGTGTGCGGTTCGGGTGCCTGCTCGTTTGCTCTCTGCGATAGCGCCGCCACGGCAGCCAATCTTGCGGCAACCGCTCAACAAAACGGCTGGTGGGCTTATGCAACGGAGCTCGTTTCCGACACGGTTCGCATTGAAGGGTTGATTTCCGATCTCAGCCGAACACATTGAGCTGATGGCTCGCTCCCGCAGTT
>UQLA01000002.1 GCA_900541745.1 uncultured Collinsella sp.
CCGCACATGTGCGGATGAATGTGGGAGGTGTTCGGATAAAGTCGATAATCAAGGGTTCGCATTGAAGCGCCAAAGAAGTAAAAATTTCTCTGGCACACGACGGAAATCTTTGTTACTATAGTCGAGCTAACGGGTTGTGGCTCAGTTTGGTAGAGCACTGCGTTCGGGACGCAGGGGTCGCTGGTTCAAATCCAGTCAACCCGACCAGAGCATGAGGAGGGACCGCTTCTTGCGGTCCCTTTTTTTAGCTATTGTTGTGATACCGCGATACCCGCGGTATACTCATTCGAGCTTGTCTCGCTGTATTGTGGAGGTCTACATGTTTGGACTGAGGGCTCCTGAGCTCATCATTATTCTCGTCGTTGTCCTGATTATCTTTGGGCCCAAGAACCTGCCGAAGCTCGGTAAGTCCCTCGGCTCTACCGTCAAGAATATCCGTGAGGGCATGGAGGGCGACGATAAGGGCGAAACCAAGCAGGCCGAGGACGTTGTGGTCGAGGAGTCCAAGGAGGACAAGGAGATCGCAGAGCTCGAGGCCAAGCTCGCTGCTGCCAAGCAAAAGAAGGCAGAGGACAGCGACGCGGACGCAGAGTAGTCCCATCCCTTTGGGGTGAGCACCTGACCGGCTTGCCCGCAGGCTAGCCGGTCTTTTTCGTTTTTGTTGACAGTTGATCGTTACATCATAGTTGGGGAGATATCCGTATGGACGCAAGCCAGATCGTACTGACCGCTGAGGGCCGCCAGAAGCTCGTCGAGGAGCTCGCTTGGCGTGAGGGCGATTACGCCAAGGAGATCGTCGAGGACATCAAGGAAGCCCGCGCGTTCGGCGACCTTTCGGAGAACTCCGAGTACGATGCCGCCAAGGACAAGCAGGCCCAGAACGCCGCTCGTATCGCCGAGATTCAGGCTATTCTCGCCAACGCCCAGGTTGCTGCCACCACGGGTGATCTGACCGTCTCCATCGGTTCCACCGTTTCGTTGATTGATCCCAACGGTGAGGTCATGGAGGTCACGCTCGTCGGTACCACCGAGACCAACTCGCTCGAGCACAAGATTTCCAACGAGTCTCCGGTCGGCCACGCCATCATTGGTCATGGCGAGGGCGACTCCGTCGAGGTCGTTACGCCTTCCGGCAAGACTCGCGTCTACACCATCGCCAAGATCGCACGCTAGACCACGGTCCCGCGTAAAGGTATGTTTTCGCTCCCTGGGACCGAATCCTGGGGAGCGTTTTAGTTTGAGGAGCTAACTATGGCAGAAAACCAGAACGCCGCCGATCAGGCATCGACGCTCAACGACGAGCGCGCCACCCGCCTGGCCAAGCGTGCCTCCCTGTTCGAGGCGGGCCAGAACCCGTATCCCGAGCACTCCGAGATTGAGGACTACGTCGTCGACATCGAGGCTAAGTACGCCGAGCTCACCGATGGCGAGGACACCGAGGACGTCGTGAAGATCGGCGGCCGTGTGGTTGCCAAGCGCGGTCAGGGCAAGATTATGTTCATCGTCGTGCGCGACGCGACCGGCGAGATCCAGCTGTTCTGCCGCATCAACGATATGGACGAGGCCGCCTGGAACACGCTCAAGGCACTCGACCTGGGCGATATCCTGGGCGTGACCGGCGTAGTCGTGCGCACCAAGCGTGGCCAGCTTTCCGTTGCCCCCAAGAGCGCGACGCTGCTGTCCAAGGCCGTTCGCCCGCTGCCCGAGAAGTTCCACGGACTCTCCGACAAGGAGACCCGCTATCGTCAGCGCTATGTCGACCTGATCGCCAACGACGACGTTCGCGAGACCTTCCGCAAACGCTCGCAGATTCTCTCCACGTTCCGCCGCTTTATGGAGTCCGATGGCTACATGGAGGTCGAGACTCCTATCCTGCAGACCATCCAGGGCGGAGCTACTGCCAAGCCGTTCATCACGCACTTCAACGCGCTCGATCAGGAGTGCTACCTGCGTATCGCCACCGAGCTGCACCTCAAGCGCTGCATCGTCGGCGGCTTTGAGCGCGTGTTCGAAATCGGTCGTATCTTCCGCAACGAGGGCATGGATCTTACCCACAATCCCGAGTTCACCACGATGGAGGCCTACCGCGCCTTCTCCGACCTCGAGGGCATGAAGGCGCTCGCCCAGGGTGTCATCAAGGCTGCCAACAAGGCCATCGGCAACCCCGAGGTCATTGAGTATCAGGGCCAGACTATCGACCTGTCCGGCGAGTGGGCCAGTCGTTCCATGACCGATATCGTCTCTGACGTGATTGGTAAGCAGGTCACCATCGACACGCCGGTTGAGGAGCTTGCTGCCGCCGCACGCGAGAAGGGCCTGGAGATCAAGCCCGAGTGGACCGCCGGCAAGATCATCGCCGAGATCTATGACGAGCTGGGCGAGGACACCATCGTCAACCCCACCTTTGTGTGCGATTACCCCATCGAGGTTAGCCCGCTTGCCAAGCGCTTTGAGGATGACCCGCGCCTGACCCATCGCTTTGAGCTGGTCATCGCCGGCCACGAGTACGCGAACGCGTTCTCCGAGCTCAACGATCCGGTCGACCAGGCCGAGCGCTTCGCTGCCCAGATGGCCGAGAAGGCCGGCGGCGACGACGAGGCCATGGAGTACGACGAGGATTACGTGCGCGCCCTCGAGTACGGTATGCCTCCCGCGGGCGGCATCGGCATCGGTATCGACCGCGTGGTCATGCTGCTCACCAACCAGGCTTCCATCCGCGACGTGCTGCTGTTCCCGCACATGAAGCCCGAGAAGGGTTTCCAGTCCGGTGCCGCTGCTGCCAAGGCTGCCGAGGCCGGCAACACCGCGAGCCCCTTCGTCAAGCCGCTCAAGCCCACGGTTGATTATTCCAAGATTGCCGTCGAGCCGCTGTTTGAGGAGTTCGTCGACTTTGATACCTTCTCCAAGAGCGACTTCCGCGCCGTGAAGGTCAAGGCATGCGAGGCCGTCAAGAAGTCCAAGAAGCTGCTGAACTTTACGCTCGATGACGGTACCGGCACCGACCGTACCATTCTCTCCGGTATTCACGATTATTACGAGCCCGAGGACCTGGTCGGCAAGACCCTGCTCGCCATCACCAACCTGCCTCCGCGCAAGATGATGGGTATCCCCAGCTGCGGCATGCTCATCAGCGCCATCCACGAGGAGGAGGGCGAGGAGCGCCTCAACCTGATCCAGCTCGATGCCTCCATCCCTGCCGGCGCAAAGATGTACTAACTAGTTACGCGGTTCTACGAACCGCGTAACGGCCCGACGCTGCGCGGGCCGCATTTGGACAATCTGACGTTCAACTTCAAGGGCGCGACCAGAAGGTCAGCGCCCTTTCGTTTCACGTCACCTTGTCACAAATGCGACCCGCTCGCTGGCGTTGCCAAAACATCGATGTAGTCATTGGGGACGTTCTTAAACGACTAGTCGTTGGGGACGTTCTTAAACGACTAGTCATTCAAGAACGTCCCCAATGACTACCCAATGGCTATTGCGAACATGGCTCGCATGACAGCCGTCTCTTTTATGTTTCCTTTAGCCGTCGCTGTTTAGGATGGGGGTTAGTCGATAGGAAGGGAGCACCGGGATGGACGATGCGAGCGAGCGCGCAATCGAAGAGGACATGCTCGATCAGTTCAATTACTTTGATGATGAGGACGAGGAGCTGATCGACCGTCGCGAGCCAGCGCCGCTTGATTCCTTTGATCTGGTCGATGAAGAGGCTGATGAGGTTGAGGACGAATCAACGGAGCCCCCACAGTCTTCGCGCCTTAACTCGCTGCTTTCGAGAGCCCCCATGTACCACGGTGTTCGTGCCGGCGCGCTCCATATGAAAACTGACTGGCACCAGATCGTGACGGCAGGCGATGAACTTGCCGTCGATGCGCCGCTCACCGATAAGTCGTCCATCATCTGCCGCACCGGTATGCTTATGCTCGCGAGCGGAACGGGTGCCTGGCGTGTACGCGATACCATGAATCGAGTCGCCGCCGTACTCGGTGTCACCATCCACGTCGACTTGAGTCTTCTATCGTTTGAGTGTACCTGCATCGAAGATGGTCACTGCTTTAACGAGGTCGTCAGCCTGCCGACAACCGGCGTTAATACTCATCGCATTTGGATGATGGAGAGTTTCCTCAAGGAAATCGAGACCTATGGTCGTCGCTTCACGGTGCACGAGTATCACGAGATGCTCAAGACCGTTGAGAGTTCAAAACCTGATTACGCGCCTTGGCAACAGGGCCTTGCGGCGGCCTGCGCCTGTGGCGCCTTCGTCTTTTTGCTCGGCGGCGGCCCTATCGAGATGGCATGCGCGTTCGTGGGCGCGGGTGTCGGCAACTTTGCCCGCTCCCATATTCTCAGGCAAGGCCTTGGTCAGTTCAGCGCGCTGACGACCGGTGTTGCGCTCGCTTGCGTTTCGTATCTGCTGGCATTGCTCGGCCTTGGCCAGGTCATACCGGGGGCAATGTCGCACCAAGAAGGCTATATCGGCGCCATGCTCTTTGTGATTCCCGGCTTTCCGCTCATTACGGCAGGCCTCGACATCGCTAAGCTCGACATGCGAAGCGGTATCGAGCGCCTTTCATATGCCGTATCGATTATTGTGATGGCGACGCTCGTAGGCTGGATGGTTGCCGAGTGTGTTGGCCTGGCGCCGGACGACTTTGCGCCGCTCGGCCTTTCTCCGCTTGCTCTTACGCTCCTGCGCGTGGTGATGAGCTTCGTTGGCGTATTCGGCTTCTCGGTGATGTTCAACAGCCCGGTAAAGATGGCCGCGGCAGCTGGGCTGATCGGCGCCGTGTCCAATACCCTGCGTCTGACCCTTGTCGATGCGCCGACGATGATTCCCTTCCTGGGCCTCAGCACGGGAATGCCTCCCGAGGCAGCAGCGTTTATCGGCGCGCTGGTATCGGGTCTGCTGGCAAGCTTGGCCGAAGTCAAGCTCACCTACCCGCGCATCGCCCTCACGGTGCCTTCGATTGTCATTATGGTGCCCGGTCTGTATCTCTATCGCTCTATGTATTACATGTGCACCTTCGACACAGTCAATATGCTCGGCTGGTTTGTGCGCGCAGTGCTCATCGTAGCGTTTCTGCCCGTTGGGCTGGGTGTGGCTCGTACGCTCACCGACCCTCGCTGGCGCCACACCAGCTAATTGGTGCAAGGGGGACAGGTTACTTTGCACCAAATGAGTTGCGGTGAAATAGGGACTGAATTGCTGCTTAAAGGGTCAAAACAGTCCGTATTCCACCGCAACTTATGGGGTCGGGGGATTATCGGTGCCCTGCATCTTCATAAACTCAACGCTTACGAAGCGCGGGGTTTTCGTGCTAGGCTGGTTCCACCACATAAGTAGTCGCAGACGCGCGTACCACGGGCGGGCGAGATGAAGTTCCAACAGCTCCATCTTGCCCGCCCGTTTTTGTTGCGTGGCGCCGCGGCACAACACAGAGAGGAATCTGCCCTTTATGCCTATCAACAAACGAGAGAGCCTGCTGTTCACCTTTATCATGTGCTTTTGCATGGTGCTCTGGATGAGCATCTACAACGTTGCCCTGCAGCACGGGGCCATCAACGGCGAGGTCGTTGCCGCTGCGTGGCTCGGCTTCCCCGTTGCCTATATCTTTGCCGTGTGCTGCGACCGGTTCGTCGCCAGCCCGCTTGCCAAGGGTTTCGCCTTTAAGTACTTGGTCACTCCGGGCAAGAGCTCGCCGCTCGCCATGACGCTCGCCGTCAGCTCCTGCATGGTCGTTCCCATGGTCATCATCATGTCGCTGTACGGTGCCTGCGAGGGTCTGACGCACATGCCCGGCGGCATCCTTGCGAACCTGTATTCCGTGCCCGCGATCTGGATGATCAACATCCTGCATAATTTTGTGATGGCGCTGCCGTGGAACCTTTTGGTAGCCGGTCCGATTTCCTACTTCGTCTTCCGTCGCGCCTTCCCTGTGGGGACGGTTTTCGAGGAGGAGCATGCCGAGCTCTTGGAGCAGGCTATGGCTTCTGAGTGCGAGTAGCTCGCTTAGGGACCTGCTGAGCGCGGGCGACTTGCTTGGTTGGAGCCCTAAGCGTGGATAGCTCTCTCGGCGACATCGCCGGCGTGAGCGGTGCGCATGACCGGAGGGCCCGTGCTGCTCCGTTGCCCGACGTGCTAGCGCGCAGAACAATCTGTTGGTGCATTCGGCGGCTGCTGAAGCGTTTCGGCAGCCGCTATTTATACGGAGTTTAAATACAACAGTCTGTTGTATTACGTAGAGTGGTATATCTCTAGCAGGAAAAATGCGAGAGACGGAGCATTATGGCGTTGCTAGTAGGACTGGACGTAGGGTCGACGACGACCAAAGTTTACGCGATGCACGAGGATATGACCGAGGCGTGGTGGGGATATCGCCGCCACGGGGCGTGTCAGACAGCGAGCGTGCGCGCCATGCTCGGCGAGCTCGCCGAGCGCTTTCCCCATGAGTCGCTGCGCGTTGCGGTGACCGGCTCGGGTGCGCGCGATATCGCGACCGCGCTGGGCGCCTCGTACGTTCAGGAGGTGGTCGCCAACGCGCTCGCGATCAGCAGGTTCTATCCGCAGACGCGCTGCGCCATCGAGCTGGGCGGCCAAGACGCCAAGATGATCTTCTTCCGCACCAACGATAAGGGAGACATCGAGGTTGCCGACATGCGCATGAACGGCTCGTGCGCAGGCGGTACCGGTGCATTTATCGACGAGATGGCAAAGCTCATGGGGGTCGGCACCGAATCGGGCGAGTTCGAGCAGCTCGCAAGCCGGGGAACGACCGTCCACGAGGTCTCGGGCCGCTGCGGCGTGTACGCAAAGACCGATATCCAGCCGCTGCTCAACGAGGGCATTCCTACCACCGACCTGGCGCTTTCGGCGCTTCACGCGGTCGCCCGCCAAACGATCGGCGGTCTGGCCCAGGGTATCGACATCGAGCCGCCGGTAATCTTCGAGGGCGGTACGCTCGCCTACAACCCCACGCTGGTCCGCGTGTTCCGGGAGCAACTGAATCTATCGGACGATCAGGTTATCGTCCCGCGCGATCCGCAGATCATGGTCGCGCGCGGTGCCGCCCTGTCGCTGACCGACATGTTCGCATCGTCCCAACCGATCGACCTTCCCGACGCTTTTGTCCGGCTGGATAAGCTCGAGACGGTCGCGCCCGCAAGCGGGGAGGGACGTCTTGCCCAGCCCTTTTTTGCCACACCTGCCGAGCAGGCGGATTTTATGGCACGCCATGGCAAAGAGACGCCGGCAAAGGGTCCGGATGCGTATGCGCCCGGAGAGACGGTGCGTGTGGCGCTCGGTATCGATTCGGGGAGCACGACGACCAAGTTCGCCCTGGTCGATGAGGCGGGTGAGCTTGTCGATTCGTTCTACGCGTCTAATAACGGCAGACCGCTCGACGTCGCCCAACAGGGTCTTGTCAGCTTGAAGAACCGCTGGGAGACAGCGGGAGTCACGCTTGCGATCGATGCCGTGGGCACCACGGGATACGGCGAGGAGCTTTTCGCGCGCGCGTTCCACGCCGACTACCATACGGTCGAGACGGTCGCGCACGCCCGCGCCGCGTGCGCATGCGTTCCCGATGCGACCTTCGTGCTCGACATCGGCGGACAGGATATGAAGGCCATCTGGCTCAACCACGGCGTGCTGACCGATATCGTCGTCAACGAGGCGTGCTCTGCGGGCTGCGGCTCGTTCCTCGAGGGTTTTGCCAAAAACCTCGGAATAGCCGTTGAGGATATCGCGACCGAGGCATTTTCGTCCAAAGCCCCCGCCGTTCTCGGCAGCCGCTGCACGGTGTTCATGAACAGCAGCGTCGTTTCCGAGCAGCGGCGCGGTAAGGGTCCGGGCGACATCATGGCCGGTCTCTGCCGTTCGATTATCGAGAACGTGTTCACCAAGGTCATTCGCGTTTCAAATCTCAACCGTCTGGGCGACAAAGTCGTCGTCCAGGGCGGCACGTTCCGAAACGACGCGGTGCTGCGCGCATTCGAGCAGTATCTGGGCAAACCCGTCACGCGTGCGCCCCACCCGGGGCTGATGGGCGCTATCGGTATCGCCCTGCTCGCGTGCGAGGAATGCCGCAAGGGCGACGCCGGCACGTCGTTTATCGGGCTCGATGCCGTGGAGCGCTTCGAGCATCGCGAGTTCGGCGGCGTTACCTGCCGTCGGTGCAACAACCGCTGCCAGCGCGCGGTCGTGGCATTTGGCGACGGCTCGCTTTACGTCACGGGCAATCGCTGCCCGCGCGGCGGCGCCATCTCATGGGATGAGCTCGTGCGCGAGGTTCCCGCGGCGGAGGAGCTGCGTCCGCAGGGTGCTTGCGAGGCACAGGCACCCGGCACGGGGCGCGACCGGACCGCGGCTGCCCCCAATCTCTTTGTCGACCGCGAGAAGCTGCTGTTCGAGTCGTGCCCCACGGTTCCCGTCTGCGGGGGGCGCGATGTCACGATCGGCATTCCCCGTGTGCTCGAGTTCTGGGACACCATGCCGTTCTGGTCGACGTTCTTCAGCACACTCGGCTTTAAGGTGCGCGTCTCGGGACGCAGCACCAAGGCGATGTACGAGCGCGGTCTGGCGCACGTCACATCCGACACCGTGTGCTTCCCGGCCAAGCTTGTCCACGGGCACATCCGCAATCTCGTCGACGCCGGTGTCGACCGCATCTTCATGCCCATCATCACGACGGTGCCCACCGAAAACACCGCCTCTACCAGCGAGTGGATGTGCGCCGTCGTAAAGGGATACCCCTACGTGATGCGCAATTCCGATAACCCGGAGGAGCGTTTCGGCGTTCCGTTCGATACGCCGCTGTTCCACTGGTACGACGAGGGCGACCGAAACCGCCAGCTCAAGGCGTGGTGCAAGGAGACCTTCGATATCGATGCCGACCTGGTTGCCAAGGCGACCGAGCAGGCGGACCGCGCGCAGCAGACGTTTGAGAGCCAGCTGCAGCTGCGCGGCAGGCAGGTGCTCGAGAACGTGCGCGAGGACGGCGGCTACGCGGTGGTGATCGCTTCGCGCCCGTACCACAACGACCCGCTGGTCAACCACGGGCTGCCCAAGCTCTTCTCTGAGCGCGGCATCCCCGTGCTGACACCCGATGCGGTGCCGGGGGTCTGCAACGTCGATCTTTCCAACAGCCGCATCGACATCGTGAACAACTACCATGCGCGCATGCTGTCGTGCGCGGTCATCGTCGCATCGACGCCCGAGCTCGAGCTCGTGCAGATGGGCAGCTTCGGCTGCGGCCACGATGCGTATCTCACCGACGAGATCGCGCGCATGATGGGCGAGATGGGCTCCAAGGTTCCGATGATGATCAAGCTCGATGAGAGCGACGTCGCCGGTCCCATGGGCATTCGCGTGCGTTCGTTTATCGAGTCGGTCAACCGTCGTCGCGCGGAGGAGCGTGCCGAGGGCGCCCGGGTACACGCGGTCCATCCGCTCGACGACCCGTATAAGGTCAAGTACACCAAGCGCGACCGGCACGACAAGATCGCGCTGGTCCCCAACACCTCCCATGCGTTCTGCAGGCTCATGACCGCGGCGATGCGCAATCAGGGCGTGCGCGCCGAGGCCCTTGATATCGGGCGCGAGGATGCCATCCGCCTGGGCAAACGCTATGTGCACAACGACATCTGCTTCCCTGCGCAAATCGTGATCGGCGAGGCGCTCGCGGCACTCGAGAGCGGTAAGTACGACCCGCACGACGTCGCCGTGGTGACTGGCAAGTATATCGGCGACTGCCGCCTGACGCACTACATGCCCCTGCTGCGCCGCGCGCTCGACGACGCGGGATACGACTATGTCCCGGTGCTCACCAACGACGACGTCGATGCCCACAATGCGCATCCGGGCTTCAAGCTCGGCCTTGGCCCGAGCATCCAGATCGCCTACGGTCTTCCCATGATCGATGCCCTCGAGGCCATGCTTAGGCGCATCCGTCCCTACGAGCTCGAGAAGGGCGCGGCGGACGCTGCGTTCGACCGCGCGCTCGATGAGGTTATCGAGGGCATGGAGCGCTCCGGGCTGAGAGGCCAGGCGACGGGCTTCAAACGCGCGCTTGCGATCATGGACGCCGTTCCGTACGACCGCTCGAACCCGCATCCGACCGTTCTCATCGTGGGCGAGTACCTGCTCAATTTCCATCTCGGCGCCAACCACGAGATCGAGCGCTACCTCGAGGACAACGGGCTCGAGGTCATCGAGGCGCGCATGACCGACGTGATCCGCAAGACCTATTTCTACAAGCATGCGCAGTCGCGCGAGTTCCACGTCGACCTGTCGCTGCCCGAAAAGGCCTGGTACGCCACGGCGGACAACCTGTTCGAGCTCGCGCACGACCGTTGCGACCGCCTGGGCGCGGCGAGCCCGCTCTACGAGCTGCCGACGCGCATGCCCGAGCTCGTGCGCGCGAGCGATAAGATCCTGCACCATACGTTCGATGCGGGCGAGGGCGTGCTGATTCCGGCGGAGATCCTCGAGCACGCCAAGCGCGGCTGCCGCAACTTCGTGATCCTGCAGCCGTTCGGGTGTCTGCCCAACCATGTCGTGGGGCGCGGGCTCATCCATGCGCTCAAGGAGCAGTATCCCACGGCGCAGTTCCTGCCGCTCGACTACGATCCCGACGTGAGCTTCGCCAACGTGGAGAACCGTCTTCAGATGCTCATCATGAACGCCAAGGCGCAGGGGTGCGGTGAGGCGCATGGCGAGACCGCGTAAGGACGCCGATGCGCCCGATGCACGCACCCGTATCATCGAGGCGTTTTGGGAGCTCATCGAGAACAACAGCATCTTCGAGCTGTCGGTTGGCGAGGTGACCCGCGCCGCCCAGTGCAATCGCGGAACGTTTTACTACTATTTTCACGATTTCGATGAACTCGTCGCCATCGCCATAGCCCAGCTGCTGCAGGATAACGAGCTCATCACCGATGCCCTCTGGCATTTTTCGAGCGAGGGCGACCTTTCGGCGTTCGACCGGCGCGACGTCCGCTGCCTGCTGCGGCGCATCGTCATCACCATGAGGGCGGGTGCCGCCGAGCAGGTCGTGCAGGGCATCCATACGATCATCATCGACCGCGTGAGAGAGATCGTCCACCCCGACGGAGAAGAGCTCAAGGCAGATTCGAGCTTTGCGGTGGGCTTTCTGGTCTCGGGCATCATGGGCTTTGTGATGGCGGTCGGCTTTGCCCGGGAGGGCGGCGAAGAGATAGACCTCGAGCAGCTGGGGGACAGCGCGTGCGCGTACCTGAGGGCGGTCGCCATGCAGACGGTGGAAACGGTCGCGCAAGTCGAGGGCGTCGATACATCCGAGCTGCTCGAACGCGTCTCCAAGGAGGCCGATGCCTATCGCGCATCGCGTGCGACGAGTCCCGACGTGGTGAAAGACGCCTAGGGTTTCTCTTGCGGGGCGCCTGTCGCGCATCGCGCGGTGAGTCCCGCGATGCGGTCATAACCTGCATTCATGTGAGCCGGGTTTATAGATATTCCTCCAGCTGTTAACATAGACAACCTGTGGGTAAAGAGACAAAAGCGCCGCCGACGGGCGGGCGTTTTGATTTCGATGAACTCATGTAAGGAAACGAGCATGTTAGATAGATTTACCGATCGAGCGCGCAAGGTCATGTCGATGGCCAAACAGGAGGCGCTCGATCTTCATTCAAATAAGGTGGGCACCGAGCACCTGCTGCTCGCGCTTGCCAAGGAGGACGAGGGCATTGCCGCCGAGGCGCTGCGTTCGCTCGACATCTCCTACGATGACATCATGGATACTCTCAAAGAGGTCCAGACCACGGTTCCCGAGCCCAGTGAGGAGACCGAGGCGGCCAAGCTCGCCTTTACGCCGCTCGTCATTAGCGTGATGGAGCGTTCATTCCGTGTGGCGCGTGAGAACAACCAGACCTACGTGTCGACCGAGCACTTGCTGATCGGCATCGTCGAAGAGGGCAACGGCATGGCCATGGACATCCTCATGCGCCTGGGTGTGTCGTCCGCCTCCATCAAAAAGGCTATCGAGAAACTCACCGCCAAGGACCAGGACAAGAAGCGTCCGCTCGCCGGCGCCGGTGCCGGTCGTCCCGGTGCGGGCCTGCCGTTCTTTAGCGGCTCGGATGCCTCTCAGCAAAAGGGGAGTGGCACCGATACGCTTAAGCAGTTCGCGACCAACCTCACACAGAAGGCGCGCGACGGCGAGCTCGACCCTGTAATCGGTCGCGAAAAGGAAGTCCAGCGTATGATGGAAATTCTTTCGCGCCGTACCAAGAACAATCCGCTTATTCTGGGCGACCCCGGCGTGGGCAAGACGGCCATCGTCGAGGGCCTGGCTCAGCAGATTGCAGCCGGCAACGTGCCCGAGAACCTCATGAACCAGAATATCTGGACGCTCGACCTGCCGGGCCTCGTGGCGGGTGCCAAGTATCGCGGCGAGTTTGAGGAGCGCCTCAAGAACGTGATCCAGGAGGCCACCGAAGCCGACGACGTCATCCTGTTTATCGATGAAATGCACACCATCATCGGTGCCGGTTCTGCCGAGGGCTCCATCGACGCGAGCTCCATGCTCAAGCCCGTGCTTGCGCGCGGCGCCTTCCAGATTATCGGCGCCACCACGGCCGAGGAATTCCGCAAGTACCTCACCAAGGACCCGGCCTTTGAGCGTCGCTTCCAGACCATCGATGTCGAGGAGCCGAGCGTCGAGGACACGGTCAAGATTCTGACCGCGCTTAAGCCGCGCTACGAGGAGCACCACCATGTGCGCTATACGCAGGGTGCTATCGAGGCCGCCGCGAACCTTTCCAACCGCTACATCCAGGATCGCTTCCTGCCCGATAAGGCCATCGACCTCATCGACGAGGCCGGCGCCCGCGCTCGCATCGCCGCGAATCGCGCGCCCGAGCCGGTGCGTGAGGCCGAGCATCGCGTGGAGGAGCTTAAGGCCGCCGCGCAGGAGGCCACCGAGAGCGACGACATGAACAAGGCCGCCGAGATCACCGAGCAGCAGAAGGCCGCCGAGATTGAGCTCGCCGAGGCCAAGGCTGCCTGGACCGCCGAGCTCGACGCCAGTCCGCTCACCATCGATGTGAGTCAGATCGCCGATATCGTGTCCGTGACCTCGGGCGTGCCGGTGTCCTCGCTTACCGAGAGCGAGAGCCGTCGCCTGCTGCAAGCCGAAAGCGTGCTCAAGACGCGCATCATCGGTCAGGATGAGGCTGTCGAGGCAGTTGCCAAGGCCGTGCGCCGCAGCCGCTCACCCCTCAAGGATCCGCGTCGCCCCGGCGGCAGCTTTATCTTCCTTGGTCCCACTGGCACGGGCAAGACCGAGCTCGCCAAGACGCTCGCCGAGTACCTCTTTGGCAGCAAGGATGCGCTCATCAGCTTCGACATGTCCGAGTTCGGTAGCGAGTTCGAGGTCTCCAAGCTCATCGGTAGCCCTCCGGGTTACGTCGGTCACGACGAGGGCGGCCAGCTCACCAAGGCCGTTCGTCGCCACCCGTACTCGGTCGTGCTGTTCGACGAGATCGAGAAGGCGCACCCCGATATCTTCAACATCTTGCTGCAGGTGCTGGAGGAGGGCCGCCTGACCGATAGCCAGGGCAAGACGGTCGACTTCCGCAACACCGTGATCATCATGACGTCCAACGTGGGCGCTCGCGAGATTGCGCAGGATGCGAGCGTGGGCTTTGGCACCACCGGCGAGCAGGGCCTCACGTCGAGTGAGATCCGCGGCCGTGCGATGGGCGAGCTCAAGCGCCTGTTCCGCCCCGAGCTGCTCAACCGTATCGACGACATTGTGGTGTTCCAGAAGCTCTCGGGCGAGAATCTCACCAAGATCGCGCACCTGCTGGTGGACGACCTGCGTCAGCGTTTGATTGCCAATGGCATGAACATCAAGCTCACCGATGCGGCCTATGACAAGATCGTGGCCGAGGGCACCGACCTCACCAACGGTGCGCGTCCGCTGCGCCGTGCCATCCAAAAGCTCATCGAGGACCCGCTGTCCGAGGAGCTTCTGGCCGGCGAGTGGGGCGAGGGCGATACCGTCCTGTGCGACGTGGCCGATGGCAAGTTTGTCTTTAGCCACGGCACGGGCGAGATCCCGGCACCGCGTCCGGCGGGCACGCTCGGTGGCGATACCGCTCCGGCGGCACCGCACACCGGCAACGCCGCGCCCATGAGCGGCGGCGTGACCTCGGGCCCCGGCGGCATGATGCAAGCCGGCTCCGGCGCGCTGTAGGGCGTGGCGACAATTTGATACGCGCAATCGAGGCGCTCTGGCAAGGGCGCCTCGATTTGTAGAACTGCGAAGTTGTGACCGTTACGCTATGCGGTCCACCGTTAGCCGATGATGCGAGGGCGCTCGGCGTTTTCGACTGGTTTATGCACGTAAAGTCTGGGAATATACAAGGCGCATGTCTTACTGTCTAACCAGTTGCGCCAAGGAGGCACCATGGACTACAAGATTACCGGCTACGAGCCCGCCCAGCTGTTCCATTTCTTTGAGGAGATCAGCGCGATCCCCCGTGGGTCTGGCAACGAGAAGGGCATCAGCGATTTCCTGGTTGCGTTTGCCAAGGAGCGCGGTCTCGATGTGTATCAGGACGAGGTCTACAACGTCATCATTCGTAAGCCCGCATCTGCCGGCGCCGAGAATGCCCCGACCGTGATGCTGCAGGGCCACATCGACATGGTGTGCGACAAGCTGGGCTCCGTTGAGCACGACTTTACGACCGATGGTATCGACCTGGTCGTCAAGGACGGCGTCCTCACCGCTAACGGCACCACCCTGGGCGCCGACAACGGCATTGCTGTCGCTCTGATGCTCACCGTGCTCAACGACGATTCGATTGCCCATCCGGCCCTCGAGTGCGTGTTCACCACCGACGAGGAGACCGGCCTGGTCGGCGCCGAGACGCTCGATAAGTCCCAGATTAGCGCCCGCACCATGATCAACCTCGATTCCGAGGAGGAGGGCGTGGCCACCGTCAGCTGCGCCGGCGGTGTCGTCGTTACCTACACCTGCCCGATCGTGCGCGAGCACAAGACCGGCAGCACCCTTACGCTCGAGATCTCCGGCCTGCTGGGTGGTCACTCCGGCGCCGACATCCACCTGGAGCGCGGCAACGGCAACCTCATCATGGCCCGCATCATCGACCGCCTGATGGTTGCCGGCGAGCCCGCCATCGTTAGCTTTAACGGCGGCACCAAGGACAACGCCATCAACCGTGAGTGCAAGGCTGTTCTGGTCTACGCCGACCACGCTGCCGCCGAGGCCGCGACCCAGATCGCAAAGGGCATCATCGCCGACGTCACCGCCGAGCTCGAGGTCTTCGACCCCGGCTTTACCTGCACGGTTGAGATTGCCGACAACACTGAGGTCGAGGCCATGGACGAAAAGTCCGCACTTGCCCTTATTCGCGCTCTGCGTCTTGCCCCCAACGGTGTGATTCGCCGCAACGTCGCCACTGACGGCTCCGTCGAGGTTTCCTCCAACATCGGTGTGGTTGCCACCTCTGACGACCAGGTCAAGATCATGCTGTCCCCGCGCTCCTCGATCACCTCGCTGCAGAACGAGTTCAAGGACCGCCTGCAGACGCTTGCCGATGTCCTGGGCTTCGACGCCAAGTTTGAGTTCGAGTATCCTGGCTGGAGCTATGCCGAGCATTCGCCGGTCCGCGACGTCTTTGTCGAGAGCTATCGCGAGCTCTTTGGCTCCGAGCTGCGTATCGAGTCCATCCACGCCGGCCTTGAGTGCGGCCTGTTTGCCGAGGCCCTGCACGGCCTGGACGCCATCGCCGTGGGCCCGACGCTCTCCGATGTCCACACCCCGGACGAGAGCATGGAGCTCGCTTCTGCCGAGCGCTTCTACGAGCTGCTCATCGACGTCCTCAAGCGCCTCGCTGCATAAAGGTTGCGCTAGCAGCAGTCCGAGCCACGTGCGGGTGGATTGCAAATGACATTACGTGAGGGGGCACCCGAGCTTTTGCGACGGGTGCCCCCTCTCTTTTTTAAGAAATGGGAAATTGATTGGCGTCTAGCCCATATCCGCCTTGATGAGGTCGAGGGTGCGCTGGCAGTTTTCGCGGACGGGGCCGAGCATATGCTCGCGCAGGTCCGCCATGCCGGGCAGGTCGGCGTATTCGTCCATGACCTCTTCCATACAAATGGGCACCTCGTAGGCGAGGTCCATCATGGTCGCAAAGCAAAACTTCTCGGATAGCCCGGCATCGGTGAGCGCCGCCTCCAGCGCGGGGTCGCCCATACCGTGGTATCGGCGGATAGCGCCTGGACCGATGCGCCCCACACGATTTTCGCCGCCAACGCTCATGGCAAGGCGCGCTTTTCGCCGCATGCGTTCGTATACTAAGCCCGATGCGACATCGTACATGGGTGCGAGCGCCGCGTTTGTGCCTTTGCCAAGGATGAGCGAGTAGTTTTTAGCGTGTGCGTCAGGCGCTCCGATAATGGCGTTATAGAACAGCATATAGGTAAAAAGCACAAGATTCATGTGGTGGGGGACTGTGTTAATCAGTCGTTCTTGGATGTCTCGTGTAGTTGGTCCTCCGTCGGCGGTGTATTTCTGGGTTGGCAATACACCGAGCGCCTGGCAAAAGTCCTCCTGATGCAGCCTTTCGATATTTCCGCTGCTATTGACCATTCTGTCGTACCGTTCAACGACGAGCGCGGCTTCGTCTTCAAATGTGCAATAGGAGACGTTGGCAGTTGGAATGCCAACACGCCGAGCTGTTTTCATGCAGACGAATTCGTTTAAGGCCTGATGTTTGAACCCAACGACACCATTTTTGAAGATATGGGTAGTGGGGGATGACCCTAGACATTCGCACCATTGTCCATCATGCCAAGCTAGTGCAAATTTGCCTTGGTTGCCGCCCAGGGACCAGCTTTCGTTGGAGCCCATCCATGTTTCTCTTTCGTCATCGCGAATTGCTTTGAGCTTGTGAGCGATTTGAGAATTGGTAAGCGGGCGGTATGCCGAGACCCTGCCGCGGGCGGCGTCTAATTGATCGGCTCGACAAAACTGAACGGCCCCCGCGCAGTCAAAACCGATATGGCACAAGAGGGCGACGGGGTTGTTGGATGCAACATCATGCTCGGTGGCAATAGCGCGACGCTGCTCTTGACTGTCGGGCAAAAGGCCAAATAGGAACGGGCGGACGATGTTATGGCCATATGTGCGATTGGAAAGCGGCATTGTTAGCGATAACGGTGCTCCGCGATAGGTTGGGGCGTATGCAAAGCTGCAGAGTCCATGCTCGTCTTGCCGGAGAGTGCCGGCGATTTCGCCACAAATGAGGGTCGCGAGTTCCATCTCTGCCATTTATTTCACAACCTTGCAGCCAAAGGAGAGGTTTGAAGTGCCGGAAAGGCCTTGCTCGGCTGCGATTTGGGCCAGCAAGGCACCATAGGAAGATGGCGTTCCTTGTCGAGTGGGTTGTCTGCCTACGCTTGGCTTTGGCAGGGTATTCGAGTTCGCGATAGGGAGGTTCACTATCGTCGTCGGATGTTCGGAGGGCGATGTGATGGAGTCGTTATCGCTTTGCGCGAAGAGACCTATGCCGAGTGCGTTAAAGACGGTCAGCAACTTGTCGAGTCGAATGCCGGTGGCGTCGCCCAGCTCGAGCGATGCGAGCAGGCGCTCCGAAACACCGGCCTTTTTAGCGAGGGTCGCACGGGTGATTCCCTGCGACTCGCGTGACTGGCGCACGTAGATGCCAGCTTGGCGCGGTGTGGTGATGGGAAGGGTATCCACGGCGATCTCCTAACGTGCAGACTTTTGCATATCAGTATGACATGCAAAAGTCTGCATGAAAAGGCCTCATGCAAAACTCTGCATGAGACCTTGCCCGGACGTTTAGTTTTGAAGGGTGTTTTACAGCGCCAAAAAACCCAAGTGTTCCAGCAGAATCTTGAGGCCGATAAGGATGAGCACGACGCCGCCCACGATGGTGGCAGGCTTTTCGTAGCGCGCACCAAAGGTGTGGCCAATCACCACACCGGCAACGGAGAAGATAAACGTTGTGACGCCGATAAGCGATACAGCGGGCACGATGTCGACCGAGAGCGCGGCAAATGAGATGCCCACGGCTAGGGCGTCGATTGAGGTGGCGATAGCGAGGATCAGGTACTCGACCAGGTCAATCTTTTCGGCATCCTTGCCGTCGCCTTCATCCTCGTCCTCGGTAAAGGCCTCCCACAGCATTTTGCCGCCGATGAAGGCGAGCAGGATAAAGGCGATCCAGTGGTCGATGGGGCCGATGATGCCCATAAACTGGCTGCCAAGCGCCCATCCGATTACGGGCATGCCGGCCTGAAAGCCGCCAAAGAACAGGCTGAGCACCACGGCGACTTTAAGGTTGATCTTTTTCATGCCGAGACCTTTGCAGATGGAAACGGCAAAGGCGTCCATCGAAAGGCCAACGGCGAGCAACACGAGCTCTGCGAGTCCCATAGTCTGGCTCCCTCTCTGCGGGCGAACCCGCGTGTACCTCTTGGGGGAGCAACAAAAAAGACCCGTGGCGTACGCGTTGCGCGCACGGCCACGAGTCTCGTTCATTAAGGCAAGCCAGACCGTTTCGGCCAGTATGTTGACTTGCCGCGCCACCGGAGGCGAACCCGGTCACGCGACTACTCCCTCATTCATTTGAATACCGATGCTACCACATAAGCAGCCCATTTGGGTTGGGCTCTCAGCGGTGTTCGCTCATTCTGTAAGCATCGTATTTCGCAAGCGCCGCGGGGACAAACCGTGAGAAACTATTTAGCGTTTATGGAGCGTATACGATGGGAGCGATGCCTTGGATAAGAACGAGCTGCAAAAGCGTATGGAACAGGCCATCCGCCTGACGGCACCTGGTCAGCCGATCCGCACCGCCCTTGACATGATCATCGCCGGTCACCTGGGCGCCCTTATCTGCGTCGGCGACACCGAAAACGTGCTCGCTGCCGGTAACGACGGCTTCCCGCTCAACATTTCGTTCACCTCGAACCGTCTGTTCGAGCTCTCCAAGATGGACGGTGCCATCGTCATCGACGGCGACCTCACCCAGATCCTGCGCGCCAACTTCCACCTCAATCCCGATCCCTCGCTTGCCACGAGCGAGACGGGCATGCGTCACCGCACCGCCGCTCGCATGTCGGTGCTCACCGATGCCATCGTGATCTCGGTCTCGGCCCGTCGTGCCGTCGTTAACGTGTACGTTCACGGCAAGAGCTACGAGATCCAGCCCGTCACCACCATCATGAGCTCGGTCAACCAGCTCGTCGCCACGCTTCAGACTACTCGTCAGTCGCTCGACCGCTCCCTGCTGCGCCTGACGGCCCTCGAGCTCGACGACTACGTTACGCTCGCCGACATTACCGGTATTTTCTCGAGCTTCGAGATCATGCAGCAAGCAAAGACCGAGCTTAAGGATTGCATCGTCAAGCTGGGCAACCAGGGCAAGCTCGTGCAGATGCAGCTCGAGCAGCTCGCCGGTTCCAGCATGGATACCGAATACGACCTGATGATCCGCGACTACGCGAGCGATTCCTCCGAGGCAAACGCCGAGAAGATTCGTGCAGAGCTCGCTCGCATGACGCCTAAGGACCTGTCCGACCCGCAGCATGTGGCGGCAGTTCTGGGCTATGACGACCTGGACGAGGACTCCGTCATGACGCCGCTGGGCCTGCGCACGCTTTCGCGCGTGTCCGTCGTACGCGACGGCGTGGCCGAGAAGATCGTCGACGAGTACGGCTCGCTGCAGGAGCTCATGGACGACATCAGCGAGGATCCGGAGCGCCTGGGCGACTTTGGCGTCAACAACCCTGCCATTCTTGCGGACTCGCTGTACCGCATGAAGGGCACCAAACAGGGGAACGCATAATGGCGCCCGTATGCGCCGTGGTCGTTGCCGGTGGCAGCGGCCAGCGCTTTGGTAATCCCGGCGGCAAGCAGCTCGTTAACGTGGCGGGCCGTCCGCTCATGAGCTGGTCCATCCGCGCGTTCGACCGGAGCGATAAGGTCGGCCACATCGTCGTGGTTTGTCCTGCCGAGCGCCGTGCCGAGATGCGCCGCCTGGCCATCGACCCGTTTGACTATGACACGCCCATCAGCTTTGCCGATGCCGGCGATACCCGTCAGGATTCCACTCGTGCCGGCGTGCATGCGGTTCCGGCGGGTTTCGAATATGTCGCCATCCACGACGGCGCTCGTCCGCTCATTACCACCGAGGCCATCGACCACGCTATCGACGTGCTCGTGGGCGACCGTGCTCTCGACGGTGTCGTGTGCGGCCAGCCTGCGATCGACACGCTCAAGATCGTCGACGGCGATAATATCGTCGAGACGCCGCCGCGCGAGCTCTATTGGGCCGCGCAGACGCCGCAAATCTTTAGCGTAGACGCCATGAAGCGCGCCCATGCCGCGGCGATTACCGAGGGCTTTATCGGGACCGACGATTCTTCGCTGGTCGAGCGCATGGGTGGGCGCGTCCGCTGCGTTCAGAGCCCGCGCGATAACCTTAAGGTGACGGTGCCCGAGGACCTGCGTCCCGTAACCGCGATTCTGCTCGGCCGTATGGCCGAGGGAGAGGACCTTCCCCATGTTCAGTAACCTGCGCATTGGACACGGCTACGACGTTCACCGTCTGGTGGAGGGGCGTCGATGTATCATCGGCGGGGTCGACATTCCCTACGAGCGCGGCCTGCTGGGCCACTCGGATGCCGATGTGCTCGCGCACGCGCTGGCCGACGCCATTCTGGGCGCCTGCCGCGGGGGAGACATCGGCAAGCTATTTCCCGACACCGATCCCGCCTACGAGGGTGCCGATTCGATGGTGCTGCTCGCTCGCGTGATGGACTATGCGCGCGAGCTGGGCTTTGAGTTTGTCGATGCCGATTGCACCATTGCCTGTCAGCAACCCAAGATCACCCCGCACCGCGATGCCATGCGCGCCAACCTGGCCCATGCCCTGGGCGTTGACGTCGAAAACGTGGGCGTCGCCGCCACCACGACCGAAAAGCTCGGTTGGGAAGGCCAGGGCGAGGGAATCGGCGCCTGGGCCGTCTGCCTGCTACAGAAAACCGTTAAGGAGTAACGAATGCGTATCTACAACAGCGCTACCCATAAAAAGGAAGAGTTCCAGCCCATCGAGTCCGGCAAGGTCCGCATGTACGTGTGCGGCCCCACGGTCTACGACAACATCCACATCGGCAATGCCCGCACGTTCATCAGCTTTGACGTGATTCGTCGCTGGCTCATCGCGAGCGGCTACGAGGTCACGTTCGCCCAGAACCTCACCGATGTCGACGACAAGATCATCAAGCGCGCCAACGAGCAGGGCCGTACGGCTGCCGAGGTCGCGACGGAGTTTTCCGACAAGTTCATCGGCGTCATGCGCGCCGCCAACGTGCTCGATCCCGATGTGCGCCCCCGCGCCACCAAGGAGATCGGCCCCATGATCGCCATGATCAAGACGCTTATCGAGCAGGGCCACGCTTACGCAGCCGATAACGGCGATGTGTACTTTGCCGTGCGCAGCGATCCCAACTATGGTCAGGTCTCGGGCCGCAACATCGACGACCTTATGGTTGGTGCGCGCATCGAGGAGAACGAGGACAAGAACGACCCGCTCGACTTTGCCCTGTGGAAGGCCGCCAAGCCCGGCGAGCCCAGCTGGCCGAGCCCTTGGGGCGAGGGTCGTCCCGGTTGGCACACCGAGTGCGCCGCCATGGTGCACCGCTACCTGGGTACCCCGATCGATATCCACGGCGGTGGCTCCGACCTTGCCTTCCCACATCACGAGAATGAGTGCGCCCAGGCCACCTGCGCCTGGCACCAGGGCTTCTCCAACACCTGGATGCACACGGGCATGCTGCTGGTTGACGGCGAGAAGATGTCCAAGTCGCTCGGCAACTTCTTTACGCTGGCCGAGGTGCTCGAGCAGCACTCCGCTGCCGCCCTGCGCCTGCTGATGCTGCAGACGAGCTATCGCTCGCCGCTCGACTTTTCTTGGGAGCGCCTGGAGGGTGCCGAGAACTCGCTCACGCGTATCGCCGGTACGGTCGAGAACCTGCGCTGGGCCGCGAACCATGCGACGGCCGATGCCGATGTGGCTGCCGCCGAGGCATTTGCCGCCAAGGCCGCTGAGACTCGTGCTGCCTTTAAGGAGTGCATGGACGACGACTTTAACACCGCTGGTGCCATGGGTGCCGTCTTTGGCTTTGTGACCGAGTGCAACCAGTACCTGGAGCAGGCGGGCGACGCTGCCGACAAGGCCGCCGCGCTTGCCTCCGCCGACACGCTGGCCGAGCTGCTCGATACGCTTGGCGTTGAGCTCCCCGAGCCCAAGGTCGAGCTGCCGCTGGGTCTGCTAGGCGTTGCCGCCGGCCTGGTCGCCTACACGGGCGACGACGTGGACGAGGCCGCTGCCAAGATTCTCGAGGCCCGCGCCGAGGCCCGCGCCGCCAAGAACTGGGATCTGGCCGACGCCATTCGCGACCAGCTCAAGGACCTGGGCCTGACGATCGAGGATACTGCCGCCGGCACCCGTATCAAATCTCTCTAATCCCCGCGGGTTTCCCAAGCACCCGACCTTGCCGTTCAAACCGTCGCTCGCGTACTCAAGTACGCGTCGCTCCTCTTTCACGGCAATCTCGGGCACTTGGAAAACCCGTACCGACCGCTTGAGCTATTCGTCTTAAGCGGTCGCTTCTTTTGTTCTGTTTGAAAATTTTTTAAAGGAGGCCGCTTTATGGCCGACAATCGCAAGCGTGCACCTCGTGGCGGCAAGCAGGCCGCTTCTGGCTCGCGTCCGGGTCGCCGCAACGATCGCGCTGCCGCTCCCAAGGGCCAGCGCGATCGTACCCAGGCCGCACGTCCGCAGCGCAACCGCGACAACGTTCAGGCTCCCAAGGGCGAGTTTATCGAAGGCCGTCGTGCTGCCGCCGAGGCGCTACGCACCGGTTTTCCCATCAAGTGCGCGCTCATCGCCGAGGGCGGGGAGCGCGATGCTGCCCTGTCGCGTTTGGTCGATGACCTCAACGCTTCGGGTGTCCGCATTAAGTACGTGCCGCGTGCACAGCTCGATGCGCTGTCGAGCCATGGCGCTCACCAGGGCATCGCACTCGAGGTAGGCAACTTCCCCTATGCCGATGTTGCCGATATTCTCGACCGCGCGGGCGACGGTCCGGCGCTTGTCGTGGTGCTCGACCACGTGACCGATGACGGTAACTTTGGCGCCATCGTGCGCTCCGCCGAGGTCGTGGGCGCGGCGGGCGTCATCATTGCCAACAAGCGTGCCGCCGGTGTGACCGTGGGCAGCTACAAGACTTCTGCCGGCGCCGTCATGCATCTGCCCATCGCGCAGGTTCCCAATATCGCTCGTGCGCTTGACGATCTTAAGGCTGCTGGCTTTTGGGTGGGCGGTGCCTCCGAGCATGCCGAGGGCAGTTGCTGGGATGCTCCCTTCGAGGGCCGCGTGGCGCTCGTCATGGGCTCCGAGGGCGACGGCATCTCGCGCCTGGTGCTCGAGAAATGCGACTTTTTGACCAAGCTTCCCCAGCGCGGCATGACCGAGAGTCTCAACGTGGCCCAGGCGACTACGGCCCTCTGTTTTGAGTGGCTGCGCCGCAATGCTGGCGAGCTCATGGGGGAGGAGTAGCGCATGTCCAAGAAGAACCGCGCCAAGTCCAAGGCCAAGCGCTTTGGCGAGGGCTCGGCCAAGCCGATTGTTTCGGCTGCGACCTATGGCGTGGGCGGCAATGCGTTTGCGCAGGCTATCGCCGACCCAGTCTCGACGGTGCACTCCAATAAGCCCGAGCTGCTGGTGGTCGACGGTTACAACGTGATCCACTGCACGCCGCGCTACGAAAAGCTCGTGTACGACCATTCCGACGATCCGTATTCCAGCGACGTTCACGATATGGCGCGCACCGCGCTCATCAACGATGTTGCGGCGTTTGCCCAGGGCCGCTACGAGGCCGTGATCGTGTTTGACGGTGCGGGCAATATCTCCAGCGAGCGCCCCAACCTGCCGGCCCGTGGCGTGCGCATCGAGTTTTCGCCGACGGGCGTATCGGCCGATACCGTGGTGCAGAAGCTCTGCATCGAGGCACGCGAGGAAGGCCGCGCGTGCTCCGTGGTGTCGAGCGACGGCACGATTCAGGCCGTCGTCATGGGCAAGGGCGTCACGCGCATCTCGAGCCGTATGCTGGTGGACGAGATCAAACAGATCGATAACGACGTTCACGAGGCAGAGGAAGCTCCGCAGATTAAGATGACCCTGGGCAGCCGCCTGAGCCCCGATGCCCTGGCCAAGCTCAAGGCCCTTCGCGGGAGGTAGGGGAGTTGGCGGGGCAATGCTGCCTCGCTAACTCCATTCAGCGATGTCGATCATTCTTTCGAGGCGCCACGTTAGCGCCTCTTTTAGATAAGGCAGTCTCGCTGCTAGGGCATCGTTTTTGGATAGGATTTCGATTGCCTCGTCAACGAAACCCTCGAGCTTGTCGTCGTCAAACCAGCTCATATCCTCAACAAGCAGCATTTGTTTCGCGGGGCTTGAATGAAATTGTGCGCTGGTAAAACTGTGCTCTCCCGCCCTAAGCTCCTCTAGTGATATGTTGCACCAGAGTGATGAGCCCGAATCGAAGATGGGGGCAGGTCTGCAGGCTAGCGTGTTTACATTTCGCACAAGGCCAAAGTTACGCCAATGGCGGTCATAGTTGGCAATGATGTCGTCACATACGATCATGCGGTTAAGGGCGTCTTTTATATCTGTCGCTCCGAGCTCCTCGCAGTTTGCTACATATCGCTCGTAGTCGGTTAGTCGTTCATCTGCGTTTGCGTGTTGGTTTACATAGAACGCAGGGACATACTCTTCTTCATCAGTTAAGAAGGCATCGCATATGCTCAGGGCGGAAGTGCCCGTGCCCTCGAGCGAGTAAGGCACATAATCGCAGGCGTTTAGGATGCGACGGTGGAGTGCGGTCGCCACCAGCTCGTTATAAGGTTCCTGGTTCAGGTGCGCTCCTGCCTTATGCAGAATTCGGCGCCCGCCCTCGCATGTCCAGTACTTTTGAAGATTGCCGTCCGAGGTGTTGTCGGGCTTTGCGGCAGCTGCCTTGCCCTCTGGGGCGAAGGACGCAATGGACAGAGAGACGTCGTCAAAAGCATTATTGAAGAAGTTAATATCTTCCCACGCGAGACCGGAGCCTTGGGGTCTAATCCAATACTGGTCGGATAAGGAGAGGCCAAGATTTCGCTGTACGAGTTCATCGGGAACATCGACTGCGGCTTCTGCAAGCAGGGAGGCTAGCCCAATGCGTGCGAGCGGGATACCGCGGCCGCGCCACCAGATGCGGAAGGAGTCGAGCGATATGGGACTATTAGGGCCAAATACTCCAATAGGGGCGTGGGCACGATTGACGTCGGCGCCGATGTGGGTAAAGTCTTTTCGCGATGTGCTGTAGACCAGCTGAGCGACTTCGTGTGTGCGATTCATGAGGGTGAATGCGATCTCGCTCTTACCGTGGCCGCGGCGGGGACGTCCCCCCGTTTTGGTCACGGAGCGGAGTCGCGTGTCTACGCTGTCTTTGTCGATAAGCCACACGCCGGAAGCCTTGCGGGCAGTTAGCGCGCCGTTCCTAATGAGTTCCTGCACCCTGCGCGGGGTGATGCCGAGCAGGTCGGCTGCTTCCTTTGTAGTCAACATCGAGAAACCCTTCGCCAGAACGAATAGTTTTATATAGCCAATTGTAATTAAAACTATTCGTTTCGGCGAATGGTTTTAAGATTGAGGGCGAACCAACAGAAATGAACGGGTCTGGTACCTGTTGTTGCTGGATTTTGCATATTTGCATAACGCCGAGCGGGCCTGTTGCGCCCCGTCCGCAATTCCATTATTCTTAACAGGCTTCGCGCGAAAGCGCCAAGTGTGCCAGTGTGGCGCAACGGTAGCGCAACTGATTTGTAATCAGTGGGTTGCAGGTTCGATTCCTGTCACTGGCTCCATGAGAGTTTCGGGCTCTGTCTCTAATTGGGACAGGGCCCGTTTCTGTTTATGTCGATAAGTCAGCGGATTCGGCGCCAACCAAGCTTCAGGTTTGTCTCGATCTGTAACACGAAGAGGCTGAAAACCGTTCTAGCTGTTACAGAATGAGACGTAAGCTGGGGTCTCTGCGTAATATCTCGATCTGTAACAGATGGGGGAGGGATATCGGTCTAGGTGTTACAGATTGAGATGGAAGCCGCACGCCAATCCCCATGCTTGCAGTACCGCGCTGACCGAATAATTGACATCCCCGTAGGGTGTTTTGCGCATCCCGGTTTAGACTGATAGCCTAGGTGCCAAAGAAGCTCGACTGCGATGCGATAAACGGCGCCGAGCATTTTGTTCCCAGACGCTGCATCCGAAGGGCGTTTTATGAACCTGAAGAGCTTTGATAACCAAAACGAGCTGCTTAAAGATGGTCTTATTGAAGCAATCAATAACGGTGACCGTATTTCGGTTGCCGCGGCACTGTTCTCGATTTATGGATATGGCGAGCTCAAGAAGCAGCTGGAGTCTTGCGATTCCTTTCGATTCATCTATACAGAGCCGACGTTCTTATCCGTCAAGGCCCAAAAGGAACAGCGTGAATACTACATTCCGCGCATGGGCCGCGAGAGCAGCATCGGAGGTACGGATCTCGAGATCAAGCTCAAGAACGAACTCAGGCAGAAGGCCGTCGCTCGCGAATGTGCCGAGTGGATCAGGCAGAAGGCGAAATTCCGCTCGTATAGGGATGCCAATCGCGCGGCCGGTGGCTATCTCGTCGTCGACAGTGCCGAGCCTGCGGCGTTCCAGCCTATCGAAGGCCTGACAACGTCCGCCTTGGGCACAACACCCAGCAAGCAACTTACCATGACTATGGGTATCCCGGGGGACATGGCGCGCCAGTACCTGTGCCAGTTCAATGCCGCTTGGGATTCGGGCGAGCTTGAGGACGTTACCCAAGCGGTAATCGACTCCATCTCCACCATGTATCGCGAGAACCCACCCGAGCTGGTCTACTACGCAGCGCTCTACCGCATCTTCAGTGAGTTCCTCGAGGACGTCTCGGTGGATGACCTCGCAAAAGAGGGGACCGGCTTCAAGGAGAGCAAAGTCTGGAACCTGCTCTACGATTTCCAGCAGGACGCGGCCCTGGCCATCATCAACAAACTCCAGACCTACAACGGCTGCATCCTTGCAGACAGCGTCGGCCTGGGCAAGACGTTCACTGCCCTCGCGGTCGTTAAGTACTATGAGCTGCTCAACCGCAACGTGCTCGTGCTCTGCCCCAAGCGCCTTTCCGACAACTGGCTCACATACAAAAAGAACTACGTTAACAACCCCATCGCCGCCGATCGCCTGCGCTACGACGTGCTCTACCACACCGATCTGTCCCGTGACAAGGGACTGACGGTTGAGGGCAACGACCTCGAGAAGTTCAACTGGGGCGCCTACGATCTCGTCGTCATCGACGAGTCCCATAACTTCCGCAACGGTGCAGACACCTCGTCCAAGGTCGAGGACGAGACGCAGGGAAATCGCTTTGAGAGGCTCCTCAACAAGGTTATCAAGGACGGAGTCGAGACGAAGGTTCTGATGCTTTCGGCAACCCCCGTCAACAACAGGTTCCGCGATCTGCACAACCAGCTCAAGCTCGCCTATCAGGGCGACCCCGACGCATGGTCGAAAAAGCTCGGACTCGACAAGCCGGTCGACCAGGTATTCCGCGACGCGCAGGCGGCGTTTCGCGACTGGTCGGAGCTGCCCGCGGCCGATAGGACCACGACGGCGCTGACGGATCGGCTCGACTTCAACTTCTTCCAGATTCTTGACCGTGTTACCGTCGCGCGCTCGCGCAGACATGTGCAGCGCTACTACGATGTATCCGCGATCGGTCCGTTCCCCAAAAGGCTTAAGCCGGTATCGTTGCGGCCGAGTCTGGCCACCTCGGACGAGGCAGGCACCTACTCGCAGATAGCCGACACGCTCGCCTCGCTCACGCTCGCGGTCTACTTGCCCACGGTCTATCTCCATCCCAGTGCGGCGCCCAAGTACGCCGATGGGCATGGTCGCCCTCCCACCAGCGGCCGCGAGCAGGGAATGGTCAAGCTCATGTCCTCCATTCTGCTCAAGCGCCTGGAGAGCTCCGTCTACGCCTTTGAGATCACGCTGGGCAAGATCATCGAGGTCATTAGGCACAATCTAAAGGTTATTGAGGACTATCGCGCCGGCGCGTCTGGCGCGTCGGTCGAGGGCGTCGAGTCCTTTGAGTATGAGGAGGGGGACACCGACTTTACGGTCGGCACCAAGAGCAGGTTCTCGCTCGAGGACATGGACTGGATCAGCTGGGAGCGCGATATGCTCAAGGACCTCGAGGCGCTCGAGGGCATCCGCCAGCTCATCGCCCCGATCGATGCCGAGCATGACGCGAAACTGGCTGAGCTCAGACGCGTTATCGCGGACAAGGTCGAGAACCCCATTAACCCGGGTAACAAGAAGCTGCTGATCTTTACGGCGTTCGCGGATACGGCGGACTACCTCTACGAGAACATCGGCGCCTACGTAGAGGATCGCTATGGACTCGAGGTTGCGGAGGTCGCCGGCGGTTCGCAGAGCGCCCGCTGCTCGGTCGAGGGTGTCCGCAACGACATGAACGAAGTCATCACCTGCTTCAGTCCCGTGTCGAAGGACCGCGACGTTGCGTATCCGAGGCTCAAGGGCAAGGACATCGACGTGCTCATCGCGACTGACTGCATCTCTGAGGGTCAGAACCTGCAGGACTGCGACTGCGTCATCAACTACGACATCCACTGGAACCCGGTGCGCATCGTGCAGCGCTTCGGCCGCGTTGACCGCATCGGTTCCAAGAACGCCTGCATCCAGCTCATCAACTTCTGGCCCGACGTGGAGCTCGACGAGTACATCAACCTCAAGGCGCGCGTGGAGAACAAGATGCATGCGTTGGTTATGGCGTCGACGGGCGACGACGACTATATCAACGAGGATGAGAAGGGCGACCTGGAGTACCGCCGCCAGCAGCTCGAGCGCATGAAGGACGAGGTCGTCGATCTGGAGGACGCCCAGGGTGGCATCTCCATCACCGACCTCGGTCTCAACGACTTCCGTATGGACTTGGTCGAGTATCGGAAGGAACATCCCGAGATCGAGAACATCCCGTACGGCATCGAGGCGGTCGCTGCCGGCGAAGAGCCGGGCACGATATTTGTGCTGCGCAACGCGAACGGCAACATCGACCGCCTCTCCGGCAACCCCATCCACCCCTTCTACCTCGTGTACGTCGGCGAGGACGGGTCGATTCTGCATGGCTATGCCACGCCCAAGGACATCCTGGACGAGATGAGGCGAATCTGTCGAGGCGTCAAGGAGCCGGTCGAGGGCCTGTGCCGCGCCTACAATGCCCAGACTAATGACGGGCGCGACATGACGGCCCAGGCGGACTTGCTGGCAAGCGCGATCGGCTCCATCGTCGAGGGCAAAAACGAATCCGATATCGATAGCTTCTTCAGTGGCGGGACGACCGGCTTTTTGGAGAACGACATCGAGGGCATCGACGACTTTGAGCTCGTGTGCTTCCTGGTGGTGAAAAGGCCATGCTAGGACTTCCGGCCACGACCGAGGTGGGTAGGCGCCTGCCCAAAGAGGCCTTCTACCGCCATATGGAGGTCGACGCCGCCACTCGGCGCGACCTTACGGGCGGCGTGGCGGCAATTACCGTTGCGAACTCCATCAAGCCGGCGACGACCAACATCGCGGACGGCAAGACGGTGCACGAGATCCTCGTGTTAAGGATCGATCCCAAGGGCGAACGGGTGCCCGAGCGAGCCGTGCGCTTGGTGAGCGGGGCGACGCCCAACAAGGCCGTGATTGTCGACGGCGGGTCCGGCGATATCGCGATTTGTGAGGAGGGCCGTCTGCTGGGGGCGCGAGACGTCGAGCGTCTTGCCTTGAACGGTTTCGACCTTGATATGGTGTGGGATTCCATGCTTGCCCAGGTCGCGCTCGGAGAATTCGATGGTCATAACGTATGGGCGAGAATCAATCGCCGTGAGAAAATAGACGGGCTGCGCGCGGAGGTTTCCGCGCTCGACACCAAGGCCCGCAGGGAACGTCAGATTGTTCGAAAGAATGAGCTGTTTGCACAGATGAAAAGGAAGCAAGCCGAGCTTAGGCGGCTTGAGGAGGAGTAGCAACGATGGAGAAGATCAGCCGGGAGACCCCCGACCTCACGCAGGAGAACATCGCCAAGATCGCCGTGCTCTTCCCCGATGTGGTGACTGAGACCAAAGATGCTGACGGCAACGTAACCCTCGCGGTCGATTTCGACGCCCTACGCGATGACCTCTCCGGCGAGGTGGTTGACGGCCCGCGCGAGCGTTATCAGTTCACCTGGCCCGGCAAGCGCGAGGCCAAGCTGGAGGCTCGCCGCCCCATAAAAAAGACCATGCGGCCTTGCCCCGAGAAGTCCAAGGACTGGGATACGACCGAGAACCTCTACATCGAGGGTGACAACCTCGAGGCGCTCAAGATCATGCGTGAGACCTATGCCGGCAAGATTAAGCTGGTTTACATCGATCCACCCTACAACACAGGTCACGACTTTGTCTACGACGACGACTTCTCCAAGACGCGCGCGGAATACGATGCCGCGAACGGCGACTACGACGAGGAGGGCGGCCGCCTGGTGGCCAACCCCGAGTCCAACGGCCGCTTCCACTCCGACTGGTGCTCGATGATGTATCCCAGACTCATGCTGGCTAGGGACCTGCTGAGCGAGGATGGGGCAATCTTCATTAGCATCGACGACAACGAGCTGGTCAATTTACAAAAAATGATGGAAGAGCTCTTTGGTGAAGAGAGTTTCGTGTCAGTTTTGTGTGGGAAAAAATGTATACGACGAAGAATGATTCTGCTGTTGTTTCCAACAAACACGAATATATATGCTGCTATGCAAAACTAAATCAAGGTTTTACCTTTGAATTGCTGCCCCGCAGCAGTGAAATGGATGCTAGATATACAAATCCAGACGGCGATCCGCGCGGGCCATGGAAAGCCATCCCGCTCTATGCTAATGGTGAAAGAAAAAATGGAAGATATGAAGTTATATCTCCGTTGACGGGTAAGGTGCATCTTCCGAAGATGAATTCCCATTGGAGATATAGAAGAGAAGATGTTGACAATTTCATTAAAGACAATCGAATCTATTTTGGTTCCGATGGAAATGGCCAACCGAATCTAAAGAGATTTCTTACTGAAGTCAAACAGGGGATCAACGTATCCTCTCTTTGGAAGTCGAGCGAAGTTGGTACGAACGATTCTGCAAAGAAAGAAGCCAAATCTCTTTTTTCAGAGGGCGTGCCATTCGATTTTCCCAAACCATTGTCTTTGATGAAGCGCATTCTCGATATTTGCGCGCCCGAGGATGCGCTCGTCCTCGACTTCTTCTCCGGCTCCGCCACAACGGCGGAAGCGGTCATGCGGAAGAATGCCGAGGATGGCGGCAATCGTCGCTTCGTTCTCGTTCAACTGCCCGAAGAGACTTCTGCCGGCTGGGACAATCTGTGTAACGTCGGCGAGGAGCGCATCCGCCGCGCGGGCGAGAAGATTAAGGCCGAAATCGACAAGGACAACGAACAGCTCGAACTCGGTGCTGATCCCAAGTCCGTGCCCGATATCGGTTTCCGCGTGCTGCGTGTAGAGGACTCCTGCCTCAAAGATGAGTTCGCTGCACCGGACCAGTACGACCAGACCCAGCTCGATCTCTTCGCCGACAATGCCGCCGAAGGCGCTGCGCCGCTTGACCTACTCTTCCAGGTTCTGCCCGCCTTCCGCATTGAGTATTCTGCCAAGATCACCGAGTGCGAGCTCGGCGGTAAGATATGCTTCGATGTCAATGACGGCCAGCTCATCGCCTGTTTCGATGAGGATGTCGATACCGTGGCGTTGGAGGCCATCGCCAAAGAACGACCGCTTTACGCCGTCTTTCGCGATGCATGTTTCTCCAACGACGCCGCCGTGGCAAACCTCGAGGAACTATTCAAAACCTTCAGCCCTGACACGATTAAGAAAGTGATTTAGCGGACGTGGACGGCTTGTTAGGCTTGTTAAACAGTAGCGGATTCTGGACCATCATAGGCGCTGTCATAGCTGCGCTTTTGGGGATGACGTCGACATACCTTTCTCAGAAACTTGAGAACAATGCAAAGGCTGCCGAGAGGCACTCTGATCGTGTTGAGCGTCTCCGGTGTGAGCAAATTGACTGTCTTGAAGGTCTTGGCGAATTGCTGGTTGAATGGGCTCGCTACAGCGGCACCTATTATTCGACTCTTCAAGATGATTTGCTAAAGCATAGCGATGACCCTAAGAAAGCCAGGGGCGACGAGGTCGCATCTGAATCGATTAGGCTTGTAACAGGTGAGATTCTGGTTTCGAACGGAAAGATTATTGACTCCGAAATCAGGGAAAGAGTCCAAGAACTCGTTTCCGAAGTATGCCTGCTTCAAGATCGCGATGCTATTTTTAATTGGGTGATCGGTATGTCGAGAAAAACGATGGCTATTCAAAATCTGATTGCCCAACGCAGAAGGGCGTTGGAGCTCCAAGGTCTAAGCGCGCAAGAGTTGGCGTTGTTCGGGCGGGTGTAAAGTTAAATGCAGTTCAAGTTTAAAATTCAGCCTTATCAGACTGAGGCTGCTCGCGCGGTGACCGATGTCTTTGCCGGTCAGCCCAATTCTGGCGCCTCGCTCTATCTGCGTGATCTCGGTCGCGCGGTGGGCGGCGACGGCACTGAAGCGCTGCCGGGTCTTGAGACACAGGTCCAGGCATCCGAGGGCTACGCGAATGCCCCGATTGCCCTTGGCTCTGTTACGCTGCTCGAGAACATTCACAAGGTACAGCGCCGCAATCGCATCGTCGAGTCTTCGTCGCTTGCTGCTGGCCCTGCCCCGGTAAACCTTGACGTGGAGATGGAGACGGGCACGGGCAAGACCTACGTCTATACCAAGACCATGCTCGAGCTCAACCGCCTCTATGGCTGGACCAAGTTCATCATCGTGGTGCCGTCCGTCGCCATCCGCGAGGGCGTCTACAAATCGCTCAAGAATACCGAACAGCACTTTTTTGAGCAGTACGGCAAGGCCATCCGCTACTTTGTCTACAACAGCAGCCGTCTGGGCGATATCGATCGCTTCTCGGCGAGTTCCGATATCAACGTCATGGTCATCAACATGCAGGCGTTCAACACGTCCATGAAGGAGGGCGGACGCTCCAAGGAGGCCCGCATCATGTACTCCGAGCGCGACGAGTTCGCGAGCCGTCGCCCTATCGACGTGATCGCCGCCAACAACCCCATCGTCATCCTGGACGAGCCGCAGAAGATGGGCGGTAAGGCCACCCAGGCGGGCATCGCCCGCTTCCGCCCCATCGCGTGCCTCAACTATTCGGCGACGCATCGCGACCGCCACGACGCCGTCTATGTGCTGGATGCACTCGACGCATTCAACCAGCGTTTGGTCAAGCGCATCGAGGTCAAGGGCTTCGAACTCAAGAACATGCGCGGTACCGATGGCTATCTATACCTTCAGGACATCAAGATCTCCAAGAACAAGCCACCCCAGGCGGTCATCGAGTTCAAGAGGCTCAACGCCTCTGGCTCTATCTCCAAGCGCGCACAGGGCTTCTACGAGCAGGACGACATCTATCCGGCGTCCGGCGAGCTCGAGGCTTACCGCGACGGGTTCACCGTGTCCGAGATCGTTCCGGACAGCGATGCCCAGCTGGGCTACGTCAAGTTCCTCAACGGCATCGAGCTGCGGCGCGGCGACGTCTACGGCGACTCCTCCGATCGCGATATGCGCCGCGTTCAGATCCGCGAGACTATCAAGAGCCATCTGGAAAAGGAAGAGGCACTGTTCGCGCGCGGCATCAAGTGCCTGTCGCTCTTCTTTATCGATGAGGTCGCCAAGTACCGCGTCTATGATGACGATGGCGAGGAAGACCTGGGCGAGTACGGCCGAATCTTTGAGGAGGAGTACGTACGCGCCATCGACGAGTACGGCCGCGGGCAACAGAACCTCGACGCCTCGCTCGATGCGGGTCTCGGGGAGGTGCGCCGCCGCTACCTGGAATGGCTGCGCGGCATCGACGTCCATGCGACGCACAAGGGATACTTCTCCATCGACAAGAAGGGGCATTCGGTTAACTCCAAGCTAAAGCGCAACAGCGATGAGTCCGATGACGAGAGCGCCTACGACCTCATCCTCAAGGACAAGGAGCGCCTGCTGTCGTTCGATGAGCCCACGCGCTTTATCTTTAGCCACTCCGCCCTGCGCGAGGGCTGGGACAACCCCAACGTGTTCCAGATTTGCACGCTCAAGCATTCCGACTCCGAGACCGGTAAGCGCCAGGAGGTGGGCCGCGGCCTGCGCCTGTGCGTGAACCGGGAGGGCGAGCGGCAGGACCTGGAGGCGCTGGGCGAGCAGGAGGTGCAGCGCGTCAACACGCTTACCGTCATCGCCAGCGAGAGCTACAGCGACTTCACGAAGTCCCTGCAGAAGGACATCAACGATGCCCTGCGCGAGCGTCCCAAGGCGGTCACGGAGGAGTTCCTCAAGGGCTTTGCCGTTCAGGCGGACGAGGAGAAGACCTATGCGCTCACGCAGGAAGACGCGCACGATGTCTACTTCGCACTCGTACAGCAAGGCCTCATCGACCGCGAGGGCGTGCCCACGCAAAAGTTCAAGGAATCGGGGCTCACGTCCGTTACCGATGACGACTTGCCCGAGCATCTCTATGCCTATCGCAAGGATATCGAAGCGCTGGTGAAGAGCGTCTACGACGAGCATGCGCTCGACGACTACATCCGTAACGGCAACGAGCCCAAGGTTCGCGAAAACCCGCTCAACGCCAACTTCGCGCGGGCGGAGTTTCAGGAGCTGTGGAACAAGATCAACTCCAAACATTCCTACACCGTCGATTTCGATGATGAGGAGTTGCGTGCCAAGGCGATCGACCGAATCAATCGCGAACTGTTTGTGGCCAAGGCGTCTTATATCATGACGACCGCCGCGCAACGCTCGACCCAGACGCGGGAGAACCTCGAGCGCGGCGAGTCATTCGGCGATGCCACGAGGCGCGACTACGAGGTGGGCGAGGACGCCTCGGGCGTGACGTACGACCTGCTGGGCGAAGTCGCTACCGCGGCACGCATCACGCGCAGGAGCGCGGCGGCGATCCTCAAGGGCATAGCCCCCGTCAAGTTCCGCATGTTCCGCGATAACCCCGAGGAGTTCATCGCCAAGGTCTCTCGTTGCATCCTGGCAGAGAAGGCGACGATGGTGGTGGACCACATCACGTACCATAAGCTCGATGAGCGGTATGACTCCACTATCTTCGCCGAGCGCATGCCCGAGAACGTCGGCCGAGCGCTGGAGACGAGCCGCTGCATCCAGGACTACGTGTTCTGGGATTCCGAGGGCGAGCGCGATTTCGCACGAGACCTCGACTCCGCTGAGGGCAAGGTCGCGGTCTACGCCAAGCTGCCGAGGTCCTTTAAGATCCCGACGCCGGTGGGCAACTATGCGCCCGACTGGGCCATCGCGTTTGAGAAGGGGAGCGTGCGCCACGTGTTCTTCGTTGCGGAGACCAAGGGCAGCATGGACAGCCTCACGCTGCGCGACATCGAGCGCGGCAAGATTGCCTGCGCCCGCAAGCTCTTCAACGAGTTCTCGGACGAGGATGTGCGCTATGACGTGGTGCACAGCTACGAGGATTTGCTGGCAGTGATTCAGGGAACGGAGTAATCCCTGATTCCTGTTGCCTTCCGATTGGGGCGTAAAGATGCCGACAGTTATCGATATCGATCAATTTCCGACGATGGGAGAACGACGCTACGCGGTGGCGTGGCTGGATTCTTCGATGCCTCATTATGGAAAGCTCGTCTTGGTGGGCAATTGGGTCCTCGAGACTGAGTGCCTGCATATCTGCTTCTCGGACCCAGATGATATCTCGAAGCACCCTTTTATCGGTCTCGGCTGGGATGGGGTCGATATTCCGCTCGATGAGCTTTTTGCCGAGGATGTTATTCCTGTTCCCATCAAGCGGTCGAGCGGGCGACGTGACATTTCGAGCCTTTCCGGCATGTTCGAGCCGCAGGTCGAAAGCATTCTCGGTAGAGAGCGATATGAGGATGACGATGGAGAGTGGGCCGACGTGTCTTCCTAGATTGTCCGCTCGATGACTCCGACTCGCGAAAAAATCTGGCGGGCAGAATCCGAGATGTGGTTGAATACGCGTTTCGGTTACCGTCTCAGCAAGGAGGATTTCGAGGCCATCTTCGAGATCCGTGGGTTGGAGCCAAATGAATGGACTGGTCGGTTCGTTGAAGACTTGCTGCCGGCCAAATCAAAATGGCGCCGTTGGTGAATCTTATTGCTCAATTATCTGGTGGCTTGCATTGCGGTTTGGGAGTCGTCGATTCATGACTCGAGGTTCTGCATGTCCAAGGCCCGCACGTTTCTATTTATGTCGATATGTAAGCGGGTTTGACTTCCACCAGGCTTCGAGTTTGTCTCGATCGGTAACACGAAGAGGCGGAAAACCGTTCTTACTGTTACAGAATGAGACGTAAGCTGGGGTCTCTGCGTAATATCTCGATCTTTAACAGATAGGGGAGAAAATGTTCTCTAAATGTTATAGATCGAGACAAAGGCCGGACCGGTCCCAGACATCCTGGTCGAGCGTGGATTTCTGGACGAACGAGCGTGGAAAATGTCCCGCCTAGTGAACGAGCGTGGATAATCTGCCACTTTGGCCTTGGGGGCACGCCAAAAGTGGGAGATTATCCACACTCGATTTCAAACGGGAGAAAATCCACGCTCGATTCTGCAGGGCCCGATCTCGACCTATATATAGGTGCAAATGAGTCGATATCAAAGTTCGATCCTGATGGTGTACTCCACTACGCAAAAGTGTTCCCTCGGGAAATGTCATCGCTATATGCAAATTCACCGTCCTTCATATCCAAACTCAGCAAAACCGCAGGTCAAAAGCATATAGATACGCCCGGCACCGTGTATCTAGAGGTTTTCGTTGACAGCCCCCAAGGTGGCATCGTATTATCTTCTTCGTTCGCGGGGGCGGCGGTCCAAAAGACCAAAGGACCTGCGAATACTTGAACGATTGGGAGTTTGCCCGAGTGGTTAATGGGGACGGGCTGTAAACCCGTTGGCTCTGCCTACATAGGTTCGAATCCTATAGCTCCCACCCGTCAAGTGCCTGTATAGCTCAGTCGGTAGAGCACTTCGTTGGTAACGAAGAGGTCACCAGTTCAAGTCTGGTTGCAGGCTCCATCCGGCGGTGTAGCTCAGTTGGTTAGAGCACACGGTTCATACCCGTGGCGTCACTGGTTCGAATCCAGTCACCGCTACCATAGGTAACACGGTGGCTTCTCAATAGTATGTTGAGAGGCCACTATGGTATAAAGGCAAAGTCCCGTCCGGGGACGACCTGTTTAGAGGAGGGCTTTATGGCCAAAGAGAAGTTTGAGCGCACTAAGCCGCATGTTAACATCGGCACCATTGGTCACGTCGACCACGGCAAGACCACGCTGACCGCTGCCATCACCAAGGTTCTCTCCGAGACCGAGGGCTGCAAGGCTGACTTCACTGCGTTCGAGAACATCGACAAGGCTCCCGAGGAGCGCGAGCGCGGCATTACGATCTCCGTCTCCCACGTCGAGTACGAGACTGCTGCCCGTCACTACGCTCACGTTGACTGCCCGGGCCACGCTGACTACGTCAAGAACATGATCTCCGGTGCTGCTCAGATGGACGGCGCTATTCTGGTCATCGCCGCTACCGACGGCCCCATGGCTCAGACCCGCGAGCACATCCTGCTCGCCCGTCAGGTCGGCGTTCCCTACATCGTCGTCTTCCTGAACAAGTGCGACATGGTCGACGATGACGAGCTCATCGACCTCGTCGAGATGGAGACCCGTGAGCTCCTCTCCGAGTACGATTTCCCCGGCGACGACATCCCCGTCATCCGTGGTTCCGCTCTGGGCGCTCTCGAGGGCGACGCCAAGTGGATGGACGCCATCCGCGAGCTCATGAAGGCTGTCGACGAGTACATCCCGACGCCTGCTCGTAACAACGACCTCCCGTTCCTGATGGCCGTTGAGGACGTTATGACCATCTCCGGCCGTGGTACCGTTGCTACCGGCCGTGTCGAGCGCGGTGAGCTCAAGCTCAACGAGCCCGTCGAGATCGTCGGCATCAAGGATACCCAGAACACCGTCGTTACCGGTATCGAGATGTTCCGTAAGTCCATGGACTTCTGCGAGGCTGGCGACAACGTCGGTCTGCTGCTCCGCGGTATCAAGCGCGAGGACATCGAGCGCGGCCAGGTTCTCTGCAAGCCCGGTTCGGTTACCCCGCACACCAAGTTCACCGGCGAGATCTACGTTCTGACCAAGGAGGAGGGCGGCCGTCACACCCCGTTCTTCGATGGTTATCGTCCTCAGTTCTACTTCCGTACCACCGACGTTACCGGTACGGTCAAGCTCCCCGAGGGCACCGAGATGGCTATGCCTGGTGACCACATCACCATCGAGGGCGACCTCATCCACCCGATCGCCATGGAGGAGGGCCTGCGCTTCGCTATCCGCGAGGGTGGCCACACCGTCGGTTCGGGCATCGTCTCCACGATCATTGAGTAAATTAGCTCTTTGATATAGCTGACTTAGAGAACCCGGCACTTATATGGGTGCCGGGTTCTTTTCTGCAATGGATATTGAGCCGTTGCTGGTGTCGAGAGGATCGATAATGGTCCTGGGTGCACCGTCGATTAGATCTCGTTGGCTCCATTGATGTGTTCCAAATATGAATGGGTTCACCGAGAACCAATTGATTCGAGGTTTTCGTTGACAGCACTTACGTAGAGCTGATAAAGTATCAACTCGTGCCCGTACGGGGCGGAAATGAAAGGTTCAGGATACATGCGTACTCTAGTTACTCTTGCGTGCACTGAGTGCAAGCGCCGCAACTATACGACCACCAAGAACAAGTCGACCATGCCTGATCGTATGGAGATCAAGAAGTATTGCCCCTGGTGCCGTCACCACACGCTGCACAAAGAGACTCGCTAGTCTCTAGTCACATACGCCAGTAGTTCAATTGGTAGAGCATCGGTCTCCAAAACCGAGTGTTGAGGGTTCGAGTCCTTCCTGGCGTGCCAGTCATTATTCCGTAAGCTCCCAATTGGGGGCTTACGGTTTACTCATGTATAAGCGCATTGCGCGGAGGTAACCCAAATGGCCAACAAGAAGAACAAGAAGAAGGCTCAGCAGCAGGCGCCTGCCAACAACGCTGCCGCCAACTCCAAGGTTGAGGCCAAGAAGGCCGTTGCCAAGAAGAACGAGAAGGCTGCGAAGTCCAAGAAGAACGAGAAGCCTGGTTTCTTCGCCCGCACCAAGAAGTATTTCGCTTCGGTCAAGTCCGAGATGAAGCGTGTCACGTGGCCCGATAAGAAGGAGCTCGTGAACTACTCGGTCGTCGTTTGCGCTTCTCTGATCGTCGTCGGCGTCGTCATCGCTCTGCTCGATGCTGGCTTTGGCGAGGCTCTTGCTCTGTTCTCTGGATTGAGGGGCTAAACCATGTCTAAGCGTTGGTACGTCGTTCACACTTACTCTGGATACGAGAACCGCGTTAAGTCCGATCTCGAGCATCGCATCGAGACCATGGGCATGCAGGATCGTATCTTTGATATCGAGATTCCTATGGAGCGCGTCACCGAGATTAAAGAGGGTGGCAAGCGCGAGACCAAGGATTCCAAGATTTTCCCGGGTTATGTCCTGGTCCGCATGGAGATGGATGACGATGCTTGGACGTGTGTTCGTAACACGCCTGGCGTCACCGGTTTCCTGGGCGGCAACGGCAAGCCCGCTCCGCTTTCCCGCGACGAGTACAACAAGATGACTCGTCGTCCCGGTAAGGGCGATTCGCCCAAGCGCACCTCGGTTGATATTGAGGTCGGTACGTCCGTCCGCGTCACCGATGGCCCGCTTACCGACTTTGATGGCAAGGTCTCCGAGGTTAACACCGAGGCTGGCAAGCTCAAGGTCACGCTGATGATCTTTGGCCGCGAGACGCCGGTCGAGCTCGACTTTAACCAGGTCGCTGTCATCGCTTAAGTTTTCGTCCGTTCGCGCGAGCGTGCTTCTTCTGTGACTGCTCATCTCAGGAGTGCTTCTAACACGTGCGTGCTTACGATATAGCAAGTACTTCACACTCGTGATTCGAAAGGAATGACCATGGCTGAGAAGAAGGTTGCCAACGTCATTAAGCTCCAGATTCCTGCTGGTGCAGCTAACCCCGCTCCTCCCGTCGGCCCCGCCCTGGGCGCTGCTGGCGTGAACATCATGCAGTTCTGCCAGGCCTTTAACGCCGAGACGCAGGACAAGAAGGGCGACATCATCCCCGTTGAGATCTCTGTCTACGAGGACAAGTCCTTCTCCTTCATCACCAAGACCCCGCCGGCGGCTCACCTCATCAAGAAGGAGCTGAACCTCAAGTCTGGTTCCGCTAAGCCGCAGGCCGACAAGGTTGGTCAGCTCTCCCAGGAGCAGCTCACCAAGATCGCCGAGATCAAGATGCCGGACCTCAATGCCAACGACATTGACGCCGCCAAGAAGATCATCGCCGGTACCGCCCGCTCCATGGGCGTCACCATCGCTGAGTAGCGATTTCTTTAGGTAATGACGGGTGCTCCGACCGGGGCGCCCGTTATATGTGTGCAATAGGGCACACGATACGATGTGGGAGGGCTCACGCCCGTTTAACCACAGGAGGTAATGCACATGGCTAAGCATGGTAAGAGCTATAACGCCGCTGCCGAGAAGATCGACCGCGCCACGCTCTACACCCCCCTTCAGGCTGCCAAGCTCATCAAGGAGCTCGACACCGCCAAGTTCGACGAGACCGTCGAGGCCCACTTCCGTCTGGGCATCGATACTCGTAAGGCTGACCAGAACATCCGTGGTTCCATCTCCCTGCCCCACGGCACCGGCAAGACCGTTCGTGTTGCCGTCTTCGCCGAGGGCGAGAAGGCCCGCGAGGCCGAGGCTGCCGGCGCCGACATCATCGGTTCCGACGAGCTCGTCGCCCAGATCCAGAAGGGCGAGATCAACTTCGACGCCGCTATCGCTACGCCGAACATGATGGCCAAGGTTGGCCGCATCGGTAAGATTCTTGGTCCCCGTGGCCTCATGCCGAACCCCAAGCTCGGCACCGTGACCATGGACGTCGCCAAGATGGTCTCCGAGCTCAAGGCCGGCCGCGTTGAGTACCGCGCCGACCGTTACGGCATCTGCCACGTGCCCCTGGGTAAGAAGTCTTTCTCTGAGCAGCAGCTCGTCGAGAACTACGCTGCCCTGTACACCGAGATCCTGCGCGTCAAGCCCTCTTCTGCTAAGGGCAAGTACGTCAAGTCCATCTCCTTGTCTTCCACCATGGGCCCTGGCGTCAAGGTCGATCCCGCTGTCCAGCGTGACTTCCTGGCTGAGTAACTGCTAGTTACTGCCTGAGCAAAGCAAGCATTGCTAAAGAAACCCGGTTCTGCCTCGTGCAGGACCGGGTTTCTTGCTATCTCGGGCCAAAACCACCACAAAGGGGACAGGCACCTTTGTGGTGGTCTGGGCACTTAGACGTCAATGTTATGGCATCGCAGCGAGCCGGTTCCAAGTGCCCCAGGTCGCCCCGAAAGAGGAGCGACGCGTACTTTGGTACGCGAGCGACGGCTTGAGGGGCGAGATGGGGTGCTTGGGGCCGGCGCAGCGTCAAGCCTTAAAGGTGGTTACCAGGGTGTTCTGGCGGTTGAGGACTCGATGGCCTCGTGGCGCTTGAGCTCGCGGCGCATGGTTTGCGAATTGAGCCAGGCTGCCTGCCAGCCACGGATGGGGTAGTGCGTTTCGTCAAGTTCAAACTGCGTATAGCCGCAGGCGTTGATGATCGTTGCTCCGCATGCATGCCGACGCTCACGTTGAAAATCGTGGCCATAGCATTGGTGCACATGCCCGTGCACCATGTAGTCGGCCCCCCAGGACTCAAGCGCCGTGTTAAAGCATTCGAATCCTCGATGCGGTTGATCATCCAGATCGCCCACGCCGGCGGCGGGCGCATGGGTGAGCAGGATGTCGCAGCCGCCGACCATCCTCACTTTGCGGGAGAGCTTGCGCACGCGCTTGGCCATCTCGCGCTCGGTGTACATGTTGGCGCCATCTCGGTAGCGCATAGAGCCGCCAAGCCCCGCAATGCGGACGCCGCGGTACACGTAGACGGCGTCTTCGACACAGATGCAGCCACCCGGTGCATGACGTGCATAGCGGTCATCGTGGTTGCCTCGTACGTAGATGAGCGGTTTGTTGATGACGGTGACCAAAAACTCAAGATAGTCCGGGTCCAGGTCGCCAGCGGACAAAATCAGGTCGACACCCTCAAAGCGTTCCTTGCGAAAGCATTCCCAAAGGCATCGTTCTTCGGTATCGGCTACGGCAAGGATTTTCATAGGGCGTGGACTTTCGGCTCATCGTTGAGCTGCGGAATGGCGCCTACCACGTTGTCGGCCAGCCAGTCCATCTCGACGATTTGCGTGCTCGGCAGCGGGGGAAAGCCCTCGATCTGCACCACGCCGTCTTGGCTATGGAGCTCGCCGCCAAATGGATTGATGGAACCCTCGACGATGCCATTGCGCAGTAGCTGAACGAGCTTGCGCGTCTGATAGGGCAGACCCGGAGCGTAGCGAATGTCGATGACGCCCGAGCTCATGCCATACCAGTAGTTGACGGCGCGAACCTGGCTGGCGTCACTGGTCTCATCCCAGGTGCCATGCAGCAGGCTTCGCACGATAAGCTCGTAGTATCGGCCCCAGTTCCATACCGGCATGGCAATGCCGGTAACCTTGCCATCGACCAGGCGGTGGAGTCCGTAGGCCGTAGGGTCTTCGAGCGACTTTGACATGTCAGCGCCGGTCATGACGCTCACGCCTTCGCGGCACATGGCCTCGGCAAGACCGCCGGCGGGAACATCGCCCCAGGTGAGGATTACCTGCGCGCGGGGATCGAGCAACGAGGCGCCAATCGCAAAGGCGTTGATTTCGCTGAGTGCGCCCGAGGCGAAGACCGATGCGTGGTAACCAATGCGATGGTTGTCCGCCATGCTGGCGGCAAGGGCGCCCAGCAGGAATTTGGCCTCGTACATCTTGCCAAAGTACGAACGCACGCTTTGGTGGGGAAGGCCGATGGAGCAGTTGAGGAATCGCACCTGGGGATACTCAACGGCGGCCCTGAGCGTATATTCCATCAGGCGGTGTGAAGTCGAGAAGATGGCCTTCGCCCCGTGCTTGACGGCGGTCTCCACGGCGGCGTAGAACACGTCCGGATCGTGGCAGTCCTCGAATGCCTCGGTGCGCACGATGCCGCCAAAGTGCTCGTCGAGATACTGACGCCCTTGGTCGTGCAAGCTGTCCCAGCTCGACGATGCACAGGGGAATTCATGGATAAAGGCGATGCGCAGAGGGTTGGCCACCGAATAAACGGTCTTGCCCATAAAGAAGTTGAGCACGCCGGAGGTGGACTTGGAGGGTGACTCCTCCTCATCGACGCTCGGTGCCTCGACAAGATCGACCTTGTCCTCGTCATTTTTGCCGGCAATGACCAACTCGCGCCAAATCTTGCACAGGCGGTTTACGACGATATCCGTCGGCGTATCCAGCAGGCGGTCCTGGTTGTACACATTGAGGTAGACGAGCATGGCGTCGGCGGGTGTAATGTCCAGATGGTCGCCGCCGGCGCGAAGGTAGGCGCGCTTAAAGAGCAAGAAGGTGTGGCGCAGGTAGTCGACCTTTTTCTGCGGCCATTTTTCGATAAGGTTCTGACCGAGCATCTTGGCGAGCGTTTCGTAGCTTCCCTCACGCGAGAACTCGATCTCGTATAGGGGGCAGACGCGCCAAAACGCGCAGAACTCGCCGTACAGGCGGCTTTCGACGGAATCCCATTTGCCGGGGTAGAGACGGGTGACCTTGGCCGAAACCGTCGGAGCGTCCAGGAATTTGAGGACGCTGACGCGCTTGTTGCCTTCCTGGACATAGAACCGATGCATGAACTCGGTGACGATGATGGGGTCGCGATAGCCCTCGGTCACCTGGATGTCGTAGAGGTTGGACCACTTGCGGGCGAACTCGGTGTTAAACGGCAGCAGGGGCATAAAGTTGCACGAAAAGGTAGACTGACGGCCCTTGGTAACCGTGCCGACGACCATTTCGAGCGGAATGTCCCTCAGGCCGACGCTCTCTCGCTGACCCAAGGGGAGCTGGGCAACGAGGCCGTCGAGGTCCGTAAGGTACGGGTGCTCGCTTTGGCTGATGGCGCGACGACGTCCCTGCTCGCCGCGCTTGCGTGCTTGACGATAGGCCTCTTCCATGGTGTCTACTTCCTTAGTCGTTTAAACAACGATATGAACCATGGTACCACGATGCGAAACCACCACAAAGGTGCCTGTCCCCTTTGTGGTGGTTTTAGGCGATGATGGGGGCGATGGCGCGGATGCAGGCGTCGGCTGCCGTAAAGGTGGTGCTGTCGTCACTGACGATAAAGATGATCTTGCCCTTGATGCCAAAGTCGCCAATCTCGCTAAAGAGCACGTAGGGCTCCTTGTCAAAGCCAGAGATGGGAAGCACCGCGGCCTTGGTGGCGTCGGTGAGCTCATCTGCCAGCGCGTCCAGTGAAGCCCACTTGGACGTGTCCTTGACCGCGACGGGGACGGCCACGCGCCCAAAGGGCATCAAATGCACGAGCGTGTTCTTGGAGATATTTGAGTTGGGAACGATGATGGTCTGCCCGGAGGCGTCCTCGATGGTCGTGTGGCGCCAGGTGATGTCCTGGACCACGCCCGACACGCCGCCGACCTCGATATTGTCGCCGGGCTTGATGATGCCCATAAAGGTCACCTGCATGCCACCGATAAGGTTTGACAGCGTGTCCTGAAAGCCGAGCGAGATGGCGATGCCGCCGACGCCAAGAGCGGCGACGAGGGCGTTTGCGTTAATGCCAAAGCAGTTGTCGAGGATAAAGCTGCCGCCGATCATCCAGATGATAGCGCGCGCGATGTTGATGAAGATGCTCGATGAAGGGAGTGGGTTATCGTCGCGGCTAAGCAGGTGGTGCAGGGTCTTGGACGCGACCTTGGCGGCAACGGCGGTGCCGATGGCCAAGATACCTGCCCAGATGATGTTGTGGACCCATCGTTGTGCAAAGAAATGAAGAATTGGCTCAAACAATTCCATGTAGGGAAACCTCCTCATGATCGTTCAACCATGATACCCAACAAGAAGCCCGTCCGATCAAATTCGGACGGGCTTCTTGTTGGGTATAAGGTTTGCACGGCGGGGAAGAGATCTTCTCAAGGCAGTTTCCTTAGTTCTTGACCAGTGGTCCCTGCTGACGCTGGATTATCGACATGATATGCGAAAACCGCCGCAAGGGCGCCTGTCCCTTTGCGGCGGTTTTGACGTTTGTGCAGATAAAACCTGCCAAAATAAACCTGTCCCTCTTTGGCAGGTTTTAGCTCAGCAGCATGCGGTCGTTGGCGAGCTCGCCGCCCGAGACCTCCTCGAACTTCTGGAGCAGGTCGGCGACGGTGAGCGACTTTTTCTCGTCGCCGGCCACGTCGTAGATCACATGGCCCTCGTGCATCATGATCAGACGGTTGCCCAGACGGATGGCGTCGTTCATGTTGTGCGTGACCATGAGCGTGGTCAGGTGGTTCTCGTCGACGATCTCCTCGGTCAGGTTGAGCACCTTAGAAGCCGTCTTGGGGTCGAGTGCGGCGGTGTGCTCGTCGAGCAGCAGCAGGCGCGGCTTGGTGAGCGTGGCCATCAGCAGGGTGAGCGCCTGGCGCTGGCCGCCCGAAAGCAGACCGACCTTGGCATTGAGGCGTGTGTCCAGGCCAAGGTCCAGGCGTTTGAGCAGCTCAATGTACTCGTCCTTCTCGGCCTTGGTGACGCCCCACGAAAGACCGCGACGCTGGCCGCGGCGCTTGGCGAGGGCCAGGTTCTCGGCAATCTGCATGTCGGCTGCGGTGCCGCGCATGGGGTCCTGGAACACACGGCCCAGGTACTTGGCGCGCTGCGACTCGCTCAGACGCGAGATATCGTTGCCGTCGAGCTCAATAACGCCCGAATCGAGCGGATACACGCCGGCGATCATGTTGAGCAGCGTGGACTTGCCGGCGCCATTGCCGCCGATCACGGTCACAAAGTCGCCGTCGTTAAGGGTAAGGTCGACGCCGGTGAGTGCGCGCTTTTCGGTGACGGTGCCCTTGTTAAAGGTCTTTTTGACGTGCGAGAGCTTAAGCATTTGCCTCATCTCCCTTCGTATAGGAGCTGCGGAGCTTGTAGCGCTCCCAAACCACGGGCACGCACAGGGCCACGGCAACGATCACGGCGGAGAGCAGCTTCATGTCGTTGGCATCCATGCCCAGCTGCAGCACGATGGCGCGAATGAGGAAGTACACCACGGAGCCAAAGACTGCAGAGGCAAGACGGACGGAGAACTGCGTGAGACCGCCGGGCAGCAGGCGGCCGAGCACCTCGCCGATAACAATGGCGGCAAGACCGATAACGATGGCGCCGGTGCCCATGCCAATGTCAGCGTACTTCTGGCTCTGGCAGATGAGCGCACCCGAAAGGCCGATGAGGGCGTTAGAGAGCACGAGGGCGATCATCTTGGTGGAGTTGGTGTTGACGCCCAGGGCGCGGATCATGTACTCGTTGTTGCCGGTGGCACGCAGCGCCGAGCCGATCTCGGTGCCAAAGAACCAGTACAGGATGGCGACGATGGCCACGGCCAGCACAATGCCAAGGATAATGGCAACAGTGGACTGCGGCAGGCCCGTCATGTGGCTGACGGATGAGAAGATGGTGCCCTTGGCAAGGATGGGCGTGTTGGATTTGCCCATGATGCGCAGGTTGATGGACCACAGACTGATTTGCGTAAGGATTCCGGCGAGGATTGCGGGAATCTCAAAGACGGTGGTCAAGATACCCGTGACGGCGCCGGCGATGGCGCCGGCGCACATGCCGGCCAGCACGGCGATCAAGGGGTCGACGTTATTGTTGACGATGAGCACGGCGCAAACACAGCCGCCGAGGGCAAAGCTGCCGTCGCACGTCATATCGGGGATGTCGAGCAGGCGGAACGTGATAAACACGCCAAGCACCATAATGCCCCAGAGGACACCTTGGGAAACGGCGCCCTGCAATGCAATGAGCATGCTTCATACCTCCTAGGATAGGGTGGACACGTGATTTTCCATAATAGCGGTAACGCTGCATAAAAGAGTTGCGGACGGATGTTTTGTCTCATCCGAAACAAGCAGGGCGAACGCCGGTCTTTAGCGTTCGCCCCTGTGGCTCAGATATTGAATAACGCGGCTATGGCACGAGCGCGGGCTCTAGATGCATTGCCACGCATGACGCTACGCGTCCAGAGCGGAAAGGTCGATACCCAGAGCCTCGGCCATTTCGTCGTTCTTGACGACGACCAGGTCCTTGCTCGAGAGGTGCTTGATCGGCATATCCTCGGGCTTGGCCTCGCCCTTCAGGATCTTGACGGCCATCTCGCCCGCGGCGTAGCCCAGGTCCTCATAGTTGATGGAGAGGGTGAACAGACCGCCGGCCTTGCACATGCCCTCCTCGCCGGTAACGAAGGGGAGCTTGTTCTCCTTGCAAATCTGGCCGACCTGCGAAGCGCCCGCGGCGATGGTGTTGTCGGTGGGGGAGTACAGCGCGTCGACCTTGCCCACGGCAGACTCGACAACGGACTGGATCTCGTTAGAGCTCGAGACGGTGAAGTCAGTGTACTCGAGGCCCAGCTTGTCGAGCTCCTTCTTGGCGGCCTTGATCTGGACGTCGGAGTTGGACTCGGCGGTGCAGTAGAGCAGACCGACCTTCTTAACGTCGGGCAGGACCTTCTGCATCATCTCGAGCTGCTCGGCGACCGGGGTGAGGTCGGAAGCGCCCGTGACGTTGGTGCCGGGTTTGTCGTTGTCCTGGACCAGGCCGGAAGCGGCGTAGTCGGTGATGGCGCAGCCAACGATGGGGATATCGGCCGTGGCGCCGGCGGCAGCCTGCGCGGCGGGCGTAGCGATGGCATAGATCAAGTTGACGCCGTCGCCTACGAACTTGTCGGCAATGGACTTACACGTGGACTGGTCGTTCTGGGCGTTCTTCTGGTCGATCTTGACCTTGAGGCCGCTCTTCTTGATGGCCTTGACGAAGCCGTCGTTGGCGGCATCGAGCGCGGAGTGCTCGGTGAGCTGCAGAACGCCGATGGTGTAGTCGGAACCGGCGGCAGCGGAGCCGGAACCAGAGTTGCCGCCGCATCCGGCGAGCGGAGCGAGCGCGAGCAGGCCAGCGGAGACAAGAAGGCTCCTGCGGCTGATGGTGATGTCCTTCATATCATTACCCCCAATATAAAAACGGCTGGAAACACTGCACTAGGAAAAAGTGCAAGTGGGACTATAGTAACGCCGATGCCCATTTTTACAACATCCTGGCGCGTTTTTTAATACTGAACCGGATGGGCGGTGCTGAGGAACGACGGACGGTAACGGGGCTTATGCTGCGGGTGCGGGGCTGTCTTCTTCGTCTAGCGCGGCAAAGAGTTTCTTGCCGTCGAGCAAACGCGTGCTGACGTTTCTCATGCGGCTGACCTCAACGGTGCGCAGGGTGTCGTCGGCGCCTCGGGTGTCGTAGACCGTTCCCAGCAGATACGAGACGCCATCGCGCTGCCTGATAGCAAAGGGCCGGACCGTCATCCGTACCACCTCGATTTCGCCTCGGGTCAGGACGTTTGTGATATCAAAGCTGACAGTTGTTCCATGGTCGATGGCCTGTTCGACGAGTTCGCACGTGTCGATACGCTTGGCGTACGGACGCGTTGTCTTGACGGGTGCGTCGTTGGCGGCCGGTGCCGGTTCGGGCATATCGAGATAGTCGCGAACATCGGCGCTCGCCATGGCGACCAGGTGCTGCGCCATGCTCTTTCGAATGGCTATGGGCGTCGATCGGTTGCGCATGACCATGCCGTGGAGCCGTATGATCTCTTCGTCAGCAAGTGGACGGGTGAGAAGCCGATAGCCCACGCCGCGCTTATAGTCGATTTCGTATCCGGCGTGACGAAGTGCAGATATCGAGGTATAGATGCTGCGGCGTGCCGCCGAGATGGGCATGCGGGCGGGGTCGTCGGGATGGGCGAGGAGCTCGACCAGCTCGTCGGAAAGCAGCGCCTTGTCCTCGCCGGTGTTCTCGCTCAAGAGCTGCAGGATGCGTACGGCGCGATAGGCTGCCATCGAGGCGGAGCCCCTGGTCGTGGTCTCGTAGTTTTCAACAACGGCTTCGGTCATAGCGCCCACGTCCTTTCTTTTTTGGTGATGGCAGATCAGAGCCTAGGGTGCGGAGCCTGGCCAAGGACGCGTGACGCCTTGGACGGTCGATGGTTGCCGGCAAACGGCGGGTCGAGTTTTCAACAACCCTGCCTAACTGACCAAAACCTTGCCAAAAGCTTGACGGATGCTGTTGAAAAAAAGCGCCCCTCGGCTTGCCGAGAGGCGCTGGCGTGATGCGCTGTAATGCGCTGAGTGCGCTGTGGAGATTAGAAGTCGGCGTTACCCACGGTGCGCGGGTGCGGCAGGACGTCGCGGATGTTGCCCACGCCGGTGAGGTACATGACCAAGCGCTCGAAGCCCAGACCGTAGCCGGCGTGCTTGCAGGAACCGTAGCGGCGCAGGTCAAGGTAGTACTTGTACTGCTCGGGATTCATGCCCAGGTCCTTGATGCGGTCCTCGAGCAGATCCAGGCGCTCCTCGCGCTGGGAGCCGCCGATAATCTCGCCGATACCGGGAACCAGGCAGTCGGCGGCGGCGACGGTCTTGCCGTCCTCGTTCATGCGCATGTAGAACGCCTTGATCTCGGCCGGGTAGTCGGTTACGAAGGTCGGGCGCTTAAAGTGCTCCTCGGTCAGGAAACGCTCGTGCTCGGTTTGCAGGTCGATGCCCCAGCTGACGGGGTAGTCGAACTTGTGGCCGGCAGCCACCGCCTGCTCCAGGATCTCGACGGCCTCGGTGTAGGTAACGCGGGCGAAGTCGGAGTTTGCCACGTGGTTCAAACGCTCGATCAGACCCTTGTCCACAAACTTGTTGAGCATGTTGAGCTCATCGGGGCAGGTGGCCATAACGTCCTTAAGGACGTACTTGAGCATGGCCTCGGCGTTATCCATGTAGTCGTTCAGATCGGCAAATGCCATCTCGGGCTCGATCATCCAAAACTCGGCGGCGTGGCGCGTGGTGTTGGAGTTCTCGGCGCGGAAGGTGGGGCCAAAGGTGTACACATCGCCAAAGGCCATGGCAAAGTTCTCGGCGTTGAGCTGACCGGACACGGTGAGGCTCGCATGCTTGCCAAAGAAGTCCTGGCTCCAGTCGACCTCGCCGGACTCGGTGAGGGGCGGGTTTTTGGGATCGAGCGTGGTCACGCGGAACATCTCGCCGGCGCCCTCGCAGTCACTCGTGGTGATGATGGGAGTGTTGACGTAGACAAAGCCCTGCTCCTGGAAGAAGCGGTGAATGGCGGCTGCGGCGACAGAGCGGATGCGGAACACGGCGCGGAACAGGTTGGTGCGCGGGCGCAGGTGCTGCTGGGTGCGCAGGAACTCGACGGTTGCGCGCTTCTTCTGCAGCGGGTAATCCGGGGCGCTGACGCCCTCGACCTCGATGGAGGTGGCAGAAAGCTCGAAGGGCTGGGGCGCATCGGGGGTCAGCTTAACGGTGCCGGTGCAAATGAGTGCGGCCGAGACGTTTTGGTGGGCGATCTCGTCGTAGTTGTCGAGCGCCTCGCGGTTCATGACGACCTGCAGGTCACGGAAGCAGCTGCCGTCGTTGAGCGTAACGAAGCCAAAGTTCTTCATGTCGCGGACGGACTTGACCCAGCCGGCAACGGTGACGGTCTGGCCACCGAGTGACTCGGCATCGGCATAGAGCTGCGCGATTTTGGTGCGGTTCACGTATCCTCCCATAACGGTTGTACGGATTATTTCCAAACAGTTAACCATTCTAACCCGCGAGTGGGGGCGTAGCAAAACGTCAGGTGTGATGTATGGGCGTGGCGTGGGCACCGCGCAAGCGCCGATTTTGCGTTGCCTAGTGCCCGCAGATGGCTTGGCGTATGAGGGCAGCGTAGGTGTCGATTCCCGCCTGGGTGAGGTGTGTGCCGTCGTCGACAAGGTATTCGCTGTGGCCCTCTGAGGCACCGTTCCAGTCGATGACGCCGGCGTTGTCGTTTTGGGCGCAGACGTCACGAATCATCTGGTTATTGCGGTCCTGTAGCTCGAGCGGTACACGCACGGTCACAAAGTAGATGGGCTTGCCGCCCACGGCATTAATCGCGTCCTGCACCTGCTGAGGGTCGCGGATGAGGCCGTTGGTGCCAAGCGCGCAGATGACCACGCTTGGATCGTAGTTGGCGATGTCCTGCGCGTAGACATCCTGGAAGGTGTAGAACTGGCGGCTCACCACGCCGTCGATGTACGCGTTGGGAAGCACCGCCTGAATGCCAGGTTGGGCACCTGCGGTGACCGAGTCGCCGATCATGAGTACGCGGGCGTCGCAGGTTCCGGTCGCCTCGTCGTAGGTAAAGCTCTTCCAGTCAAGGTTCTTGGGGACCTTTTCGGCGATAGGTCCCTCTTTGGGTTTTTGCTTGGTGGCGTCGTTGGATGCGGTGTCGCTGGGCTGGGAATCTTTGCCGGATGCGGGCTCGGCGCCCTTGTCGTTGGCTCCGTTGTCCTGGGCCGAGGTCGCGTTCTGGGCAAGCTCGGGACGGAGCTGCTCGGCGCGGGCGGTGGCGATGCCTGCCCAGTCAAGCGGCGCGAAGGCAAGTGCGGCAACGCATGCGGCGCCAAGCGCGGGGAGCACCATGGCGGGCGCGAGGACGTGCTTTCTTGCCGTGCTGTCCTGTTGGGCCGGCTTGTGGGACCAAGGGCGTTCGACGAGGCGATAGAAAACCTCGGCTACCGCAAGGATCAGTACAAGCTGTAATACCTGCTCCCACCAGGCGATGCGGGTGGTGCGGGTTGCGGGATTCATAAGGAGCAGTAGGGGATAGTGCACCAGATAAACCGAGAACGAACGCTGGCCCAGCCAGACGAGCGGCTTGACCGACAACAGACGACGCACGATGCACTCCGTGTTTTGCACGCAGGTGATAAGGAGCCCGGTGATCAGGGCAAACAGCAAAAAGCCGCCGCGGTAGAGCCAGGCGCTTTCTCCGGTCAGCATGAGTGCGCCGGCTATAACGGCAACGAGCCACGCGAGAGAAATCGCGTTGACCTTTGAGATGCCCTTGTTGGCGCCGGGGATATGGATGTCACCGCTCAGCATCTCGCGCAGACGCGGCGCGGCGATGGCGGCTAAGGCTCCGCATAGAAGCTCTGCGGCACGGGCGTCGGTTCCGTAGTAGACGCGCGATGTGTCGGCGGTGGGATTAAACATGAGGACCATGGCTGCCGTCGATACAAGCGCGAATGCGATTGTGACGCCGATGGCGGTGTTGCGCGACCTGGTTTTGCTGCACAGCGCCATAAGGATGACCGGCCATACCAGATAGAACTGCATAGTGACAGCGCAGAACCACAGGTGCGTGAGCGGCGAGGGGAGCCCCGCGGCGGCGAAATACGAGACGTTACGGAAGATATAGAACCAGTTGCTCAAAAAGAGTGCCGATGGCAGGGCGTCCTGCTGCACCTTAGGGAGTAGGCTCGGGGCTGCGATGTAGGTGGCGACGGCGGTAAGCGCGATGGTCACGACGATCGGCGGCATCATGCGCGCAATGCGGCGGCAGATATAGCGCGGGTACGAGAATCCGTCGCGTGCCGTGGCCCGCATAATGCTTTTGGTGGCGAGATAGCCACTCAGCGTAAAGAAGAGTGTAACGCCCAAAAAACCGCCGGTCAGGCGGCTGGGGCGAAGGTGATATAGGACGACGCCGGCGATGGCGAGGGCGCGGAGCCCGTCGAGCGCGACGATGCGTTGGTTGCGTTGAGGCGCGGCATGTACGGCGCCCGTGGGTGTGTTTTGCATCGATCTTCCTCCAATGTCGACCTAGCAGTCTAGCGCTCTGTGCGGACAAAGGAAGGGGGTTCGTGCGGTTGAACAACATGCCGCGGGGCGATGCCTCGCTACGCAAAAGCCGCACCTGCGTTGATGCTCAGCTGTCTATATAGAAACGTTTCAGAACCTCTACATAGGCAAAAACAACAACACAGATGCGGCAAAGATGCACGGGTGGTTGAGCCTTTATGCGATGATGCTCGGCTACTTGGTCTTGGCAACCAGCAGCGGGTCGCCAAGCTTGACGAGCGGATTGCCGCCGATAAGCGTTCCAGACTCGCCGACGTGGTCGATGCTCTTGAGGCGGTCGAGCTCAGAGACGATGACGGTCACGATGTCCTCGTGGCCGGCGGCCTTAATGGCGTCGCGGTCGAAGCTGATGAGCGGCTGGCCGGCCTTGACCACATCGCCCATCTCGACAAAGCGGGCAAAACCCTTGCCGTTCATTTCCACGGTGCCCAGGCCAACATGGATGAACACGCGCAGACCGTCCTCGGTGATCATGCCGATGGAGTGGTTGGTGACGGTGGTGGCGCCGATACGGCCGTTGGCGGGGGCGTAAATGGTGCCGGTAATGGGCTCGATGCCGTAGCCCTGGCCGAGCATGCCCGAGGCGATGGTCTCGTCGGGAACCTCACTCAGATTGACGAGCACGCCGTTGACGGGAGCGTAGATGACGCCTTCGCGGGTGGCGAAGCTTGCTGCGGGCGGAACGGACGCCTCGCCCGACGAGGTGAACGTGGACTTGAGCGAATCGAGCAGACCCATAGTTGCCTCCAACGTATCAAGTGCGCATATCGCGCGCGTGTAGTTTTGCCGGAAACGTTTCGTACGTGTTTCCCAGCACGGTCAGCGCTCCTATTTTACGCTGCCCAACGATACCTCTGAACAGCGATTTTGTGATATATCAGTTGAAGGCCAACTTATTGCGGGGGTGTTTCTGCGCCGTGGGCTCAAGTGGGGTACGCTAAGGTGCGAAAAACGAGTGCGCACGAATCGCACGGAGGGAGCACCTATGATTATTGAGAACCATGCGCTGTGGGGCGAGGAGCCGACCGAGGATTATCCGGCGACGTTTACGTATCTGGGTGCCGAGCCGCTGCCCGACAAGCCCAATGGCCGCCGCCCCGCGGTGATCATCTGCGGCGGAGGCGGGTTTACGCATATCGCTCCGCACGAGCAGGACCCGGTGGCGTTTGCATTTTTGGACCGCGGCTATCAAGCCTTTGTGCTCAACTATGTGACGAGCGCCACGGGCGACGTGAGCTTTCCGCACCCGCAGGCGGACCTCGCCAAGATGGTCTCTACCGTGCGCGCCAACGCCGACGAGTGGCATGTCGATCCCAAACGCGTGTGCATCGTGGGTTTCTCGGCGGGTGGCATGATCTGCGCCTCGTTGGCAACGCAGTGGAAGACCGGACCCTTCGCGGGTCTTGCCGGGGCTCGTCCGGAGGATATTCGTCCCGACGCCGTGGTGCTGGGCTATCCGTTGCTCGACCTTGCCTATGTGCGCGATATGCAGACGCGCGACCCGCGCATCGACCTGCGCGTGCCCAAGACGGGTGGCAAGACAGGACGCGATTTGCTCAACGACTATCTGTCGATGGTGACGGGCGGCGAGGCGACCGATGAGCACCTGACCGACATTTGCCCTACCACGCACGTTTCGCGCCAGATGCCCCCGACCTTTGTGTGGGGCGTTTCGGACGACAAGACGGCGCCGGTCGCGCAGGTCTATCCGTTTGTGCAGCGCATGGCCGAGGAGGGTGTTGCATGCGAGATGCACGTCTTTGACCAGGGTGGCCACGGCCTTTCGCTCGGCAACGCCAATACCGCGGTCGACAACGAGGACAAGCAGGTTTCCGTCCGTCCCTGGATTCGCCTGGCCTTCCGCTTCCTGGAGCGCCATCTGTAAGAGGACGGACATCCCCTCAATAACTTGCGGTGAAATAGTTCCTATTTAAGGCCTCAACCAGCCCAAGCAGGAACTATTCCACCGCAATTTTGGTTTTGATGCCCCGCCCGGAAACTGCGTCCCGGTTTGGGCGCGGATTCCGGGATGCAGTTTCCCATAGGGCCTCGACTGGGAAAGCGCGTCCCGTTTCGAGCGGGGATTCCGGGATGCATCTTCCGCAAGAGGCTTGTTTGGGAAACCATATCCCGTTTCGAGCCAGAATTCTGGGACGCAGTTTCCCCGAGAGGCCCCATCGGGAAACGGTATCCCGGAATCCGCCCGGATGGTGGGATGCGCTTTCCAGGAGGGCGCCGTTTGGGAAACTGTGACCCGTGATCCACCGGGGACGGAGGAGGGCTGACCATTTTGGGTGGCGGCGGTCGGCTATTTCAGCGTAATGCAGGATGCGAGGAGATCGCAGTACGTTTCTCCCGTGAAATCATAATTGATCCCAAGCGGGCGGTATCCATCCTGAACATATCCCCAGTAAGGTCCGCCGGACAGCACTACAGTCTTGCCCGATGACGTCTTTCCAATCGTCTTAGAGAAGGCGGTCTCTGCGCCGTGCGGCGATCCATCGGTTGCGTATACCGTAAAGTTCGCTTTCGAGGCAACATCTTGCGCTTTAACGTCATTGGCGGTAAGGGTGTCGGACGTCGTTTCGAATTCAAACCAATCCATGGGGAACCAGTCGGGGAGGACCATCGTAAAGTAGTCGGTCTCAAACGTCCTTGCCCGTTTTGCCTCCTCGGCCTTCCGGGCCTCTTCCTCCGCCTGGCGCCTTGCCTCCTCCTCGGCCTGCTTGGCTGCCACGGCGTCGTCGCGGCGCTTGGTCGCGGCGGTCGCGAGCGCATCGGCGTCAATATTGAATCCGGCCTTCTTGGCGCCCTCGTCCTCCTCGGCGTACTTCTTTGCCGCGGCGATCTGGTCGTCGGTCACTTCGGCAGCCTCGACCGGCTCCAGCACCACGTCGCCCGCGTCGACGGTCTTCTTCTCGGCAGTCTTCTCGCCCAGCTTGATGTCGAGCTTGTCGGCGGGGACGGCGTAGATCGTGCCGTCGGCGGCGATGGGGGAGGCGGCGACCTCGACCTCGTAGCTTCCGCGGCGGAGCTCGACGCCCTCGCCGTCGCTGTCCACGTAGCGCACGGCGTCGACCTTCTTGCCACGCTCCTCCTTGCCCGTAATATGAACCGGCAGCCTGCTCGCTCCCGCCGAGGTGTCCCAGCCCTGGGCCGAGACGCTAAAGCGCACGGCGTGCTTCGCCGCGAGCGCCTCCTGTTCGGCCGCCTGTCGAGCCTGCTCGGGGGCGTAGACGCCGAAGTAGTAGCCGGCGCCGCCGCCCGCGGCGAGCAGCGCGGCCACGACGGCGGCGATCATGAGGGGTCTCTTTGAGCGCTTGGCCTTCGCCGGCGCCGGTGTAGTTGGCTGCGCCTCGGCTGCCGGGGCGGATTGAAAGCCGCCCTGCGATTCGGCCGGGGGTTCATATTCGTCAGCGACGGGCTCTCCGCACACGGGGCAGAACCTGGTCCCGTCCTCGACCTTCGACCCGCAATTTCGGCAGAACATGTGCAGACTCCCCTCGATCGGCGCTCGCGCGAATACCGGGCGCATCCTCATCCGCCTCTATCCTATGCGCGGACTTGCGCCCTTTGTTGCGCAACATTGCCGGGCTCTCGTCCGGGGAAGCCGTATCCCGTTCCGAGCGCCGATTCCGGGACGCGCTTTCCGCTATAGACCTCAACCGGAAAGCCCATCCCGTTCTGGCGCTCCAGAGTGGGACGCAGTTTCCCCGAGAGGCCCCATCGGGAAATCGGGGACCGGAATTCGCCTGAGTAGTGGGATGCGATTTCCGCAGCAAGCCCGTCTGGGAAACCACGGCCCAGAATTCCCTTTGCACCGATCTGTCGATTGAACATCGTTGCGTGTTCGCGCTATCATGCATGGTTACAATTGGTTAGCCATGGCAAACGGTTAGCCATGGTAAACATAAATGCAACGCCCTGTGGGCGCCGGGGGAGGAACACGGACGTGAAGCTCGATACACTCGAGATTGGAAAGGACGCCGTTGTCGCATCGGTGGCATCGGACGACCAGGCACTCCGACAACATATTTTGGACATGGGCCTAACACCGGGCACCGAAGTCACCATGATGAAGTACGCCCCCATGGGCGACCCGCTCGAGATTCGCCTGCGTGGCTACGAGTTGACGCTGCGCAAGGACGATGCTGCTCGCATCGAGCTCGTGGGTGTTCACGACACCGATACGGGTCCGCGCGCTAACGCCGCAATCGGCACGACGGAGCACCCGGCTCTCGGCGAGGGAACGTATTCGCCCCGTGCGGCAAAAACGGCCGTGCCCGAGGACGCACCGCTTCATTTTGCCCTCGCCGGCAACCAAAACTGCGGTAAGACCACGCTGTTCAACCAGCTGACGGGCTCCAACCAGCACGTCGGTAATTTTCCCGGCGTGACGGTCGACCGCAAGGACGGTACCATCCGCAACCACCCCGAGGCGAGCGTCACCGACCTGCCAGGCATTTACTCCCTGTCGCCGTACACGGGCGAAGAGATCGTAAGCCGCCAGTTTATCCTGGATGAGCATCCCGACGCCATCATCGACATCATCGATGCTACCAATATCGAGCGCAACCTGTACCTGACGCTGCAGCTTATGGAGCTCGATCGCCCCATGGTCATCGCGCTCAACATGATGGACGAGGTGACGACCAACGGCGGTGCCATTGACGTCAACCTGCTCGAGAGTCTGCTGGGCGTGCCGGTCGTTCCCATTAGCGCTGCCCGCAACGAGGGTATCGGCGAGCTGGTGGATCATGCCCTGCATGTGGCGCGTTTCCGCGAACGCCCCGGCCGCTTGGACTTTTGCGCGCCCGATGGTCCAGACGGCGGTGCGCTGCATCGCTGCATTCACGGCATCGCCAACCTTATCGAGGACCATGCCGCGACGGCGCACATTCCCGTACGTTTTGCGGCGACCAAGCTGGTTGAGGGCGACGAGCTGGTGACCGAGGCGCTTCACCTGGACCGTAACGAGCTCGACGCCATCGAGCACATCATTACCCAGATGGAGGGCGAGGCCGGCACCGACCGCCTGTCCGCGCTGGCCGACATGCGCTTTAGCTTTATCGGCGACGTGTGTGGGCGTTGCGTCGTTAAGCCGCACGAGAGCCGCGAGCACGTGCGCTCCGTCAAGATCGACCGCATCCTGACAGGTCGTTACACAGCCATTCCGGCGTTCCTGGTGATCATGGGCCTCGTTTTTTGGCTGACGTTTGGCGTGATCGGCGCGGCGTTGCAGGGACTCATGGAGGACGGCATCGCTGCCATCATCGCCTCGGCCGATGCGGGCCTCAAGGCGTTCGGCACCAACGACGTAGTGCGCTCGCTGGCTGTCGACGGCGTGCTTACGGGCGTGGGCAGTGTGTTGACCTTCCTGCCGATTATCGTCGTGCTCTTTTTGTTCCTCTCCATTCTGGAAGACTCGGGCTACATGGCGCGCGTGGCCTTTGTCATGGATAAGGTGCTGCGTCGCTTTGGCCTGTCGGGCCGTAGCTTCGTGCCCATGCTCGTCGGTTTTGGCTGCACCGTGCCGGCTATCATGTCGACCCGTACGCTCCCATCCGAGCACGACCGCAAGATGACGGTCATGCTTACGCCGTTCATGAGCTGCTCGGCCAAGTTGCCGGTCTACGGTCTGCTGTGCGGAGCATTCTTCCCGCAGGCGACAGTTCCCGCCATGGTCTCGCTCTATCTGATCGGTATCGTGGTCGGCTGCATTGCCGCCCTGGTGCTCAACCGCACGGCATTTAAGGGCGACCCAGTGCCGTTTATCATGGAGCTCCCCAACTACCGCCTGCCGAGCGTCAAGACGACAGTGATGCTGGCATGGGATAAAGCCAAGGATTTTATTACCAAGGCCTTTACCATTATCTTTGCCGCGACTGTGGTCATCTGGTTCCTTCAGACGTTCGATATCCGCTTTAATGTGGTCGCCGATCAGTCGCAAAGCCTGCTTGCGGGCCTCGGCAGCATCATTGCGCCGGCGCTGGCGCCGCTTGGGTTTGGCGACTGGCGTGCATCCACGGCGCTCGTTACCGGACTTATCGCCAAGGAGAGTGTTATCTCGACCCTCACGGTGCTTTTGGGTGCAACGTCACCCGCGGCGCTGTCGACCATGTTTTCGCCGTTTACCGCCTACGTGTTCTTGGTCTTTACGCTGCTGTACCCGCCCTGCGTGGCTGCCATCGGCGCCGTTAAGAGCGAGCTGGGCGCGCGCTACGCCGTTGCCGTGTTCGCGTTTCAGGTGGCAGTCGCCTGGATCGTGGCGTTTGTCGTGCATTCGGCGGGCATATTGCTGGGGTTGGCTTAGTTATTTATTGACGGCGCAACCTCTGTGTATCGAATTGTTTCGGTCCCGTGTCCGTTACTGACGGATGCGGGACCGTTGCTATATAATCGCCTCCGCTCAAAATGATTGGAGATGTTATATATGAGTCAGGCAAGGCAAGACGGCATCACGCTCAGGCAGTGGCTCCCACTCGTCGGGCTCACCTGCTGTGCGTTCGTGTTCAACACGTCGGAGTTTATGCCCATCGGCCTTTTGACTGATATCGCCGCGTCGTTCTCGCTCACCGAGGCCCAGGCGGGCATCATGATCTCGGTCTATGCCTGGGGCGTCATGCTGCTGTCGTTGCCGCTCATGGTGTTCGCTTCGCGTTTCGAGTTTAAGCGGATGCTGCTGGGCGTGCTTGCCGTGTTCTCGCTCGGTCAGTTCCTGTCCGCTGTGGCGCCGACCTATCCCATCCTGGTCTGCGCGCGCCTGGTGGTCGCTTGCGCACATGCCGTGTTCTGGTCAGTCGCCTCGATCATGGCGTCGCGCCTGGTTGACACACGCCATGGGGCGCTCGCCATCAGCATGATCGCTACGGGCTCGTCCATCGCGCAGATCTTTGGCCTGCCGCTCGGCCGCGCCATTGGCTTGGCCGTGGGCTGGCGCATGACGTTTGCCGTGGTTGGGGGCCTCTCAGCCATCGCGGCCGTTTACCAGGCAGCGGTGTTCCCGGCCATGCCGGCGGGTGAGCGCTTTACCGTCAAACAGCTGCCCGAGCTGCTCAAGAACCCGCTCCTCATCGCGCTCTACGCAGTCACGGTCTTCATGGCGACCGGCTATTACGCAAGCTACAGCTATATCGAGCCTTTCCTGGCTCAGGTCGCCCATGTCGACGCAAGCGCTATCACCATGACGCTGACGGCGTTCGGCTGCTCCGGTCTGCTCGGAAGCTGGCTGTTTGGCCGCCTGTTCGATGGGCATCGCTTCCCGTTCTTGGCTATCACGCTCTCCGGCGTGCCGGTGGCCCTGCTGCTCATGGGGCCGGCCGCATCGTCGCTCGTGACAGTGCTTGCCGTCTGCGCACTGTGGGGTTGCTGCGCCACGGCCTTTAACGTGGCGTTTCAGGCCGAGCTCATCAAGCACACGCCGGCAGATTCGTCGGCCGTCGCCATGTCGATCTTCTCGGGCCTGTTCAACCTCGGTATCGGCACGGGTACCGCGATCGGCGGAGCCGTGGTTTCGGGCCCCGGTATCGCCTGGATCGGCTGCGCGGGCGGTGCGATCGCTGCCGTGGGCGTCATCCTTGCCATCACGGTGATGTTCCCGGCCATTCGCCGCGCCAAGCCCGTCGCCTAATCACGTTCCCTCATCAGTTGCGGTGGAATAGTTCCTGTTTAAGGCCTCTGAAGGCCCAAGCAGGAACTATTCCACCGCAACTTATTTTGGGGAAGAGGATACAAGCCGGGCATACAATGGATGTCGTTGTGTTGCGTTTACCGGGAGGTTGCTATGTGGGCATACGAGACGACGTTCTACCAGATCTATCCGCTGGGCTTTTGCGGAGCTCCGCGCGAAAACGCTGCCCCCGTTGCCGAGGATGAGCTCGCCCCTGCCGCCGGTGCCGCTGCCAATCCCGATGCCCCCATCATGAAGATTGCCCAATGGGCCGACTACCTGCAGGAACTTGGCATTGGCGCCGTGCTCATCAACCCGCCGCTCGAGTCCGATAGCCATGGCTACGACACGCGCAGCCTGCGCCACATCGACCGCCGCCTAGGCAGCGATGCCGACTTTGCCGCCGTGTGCGAGACATTGCATGCCCATGGCATCCGCGTGGTACTCGATGCCGTCTTCAACCACGTCGGTCGTGGCTTTTGGGCCTTCCGCGATGTGCAGGAGCGTAAGTGGGACTCGCCGTACAAGGATTGGTTCCACATCAGCTTTGACGGTGACTCGTGCTACGGCGACGGCTTTTGGTACGAGGGCTGGGAGGGCCATTTTGAGCTTGTGAAGCTCAACCTGCAAAACCCCGCCGTGGTCGATTACCTGCTTGAGTCCGTGCGTCGCTGGGCCGAGGTCTTTGGTATCGACGGTCTGCGCTTGGACGTCGCCTATATGCTCGATCGCGATTTTATGCGCCGCCTGCATACTTTTACCCGTGAACTCAAGCCCGACTTTGTGCTGATCGGTGAGACGCTCCACGGTGACTACAACCAGATCGTCAACGACGAAATGCTCGACTCCTGCACCAACTACGAGTGCTACAAGGGTCTGTACTCTAGCTTTAACTCGGTCAACATGTTCGAGATCGCCCATTCGTTGCACCGTCAGTTTGGCGGCGACCCGTGGTGCATTTATCGCGGCAAGCATCTGCTGTCGTTTGTCGACAACCACGACGTGGCGCGCCTGTCGAGCATCCTGACGGACAAGTCCTGCCTGCGCCCCGCCTATGGCATGCTGTTTGGCATGCCGGGCATTCCGTGCGTCTACTATGGCAGCGAGTGGGGGATTGCCGGCGAAAAGGGCGGTTCCGATGGCGATTGGGCGCTGCGTCCTGCGCTCGATGAGCCTGCGCCCAACGAGCTGACGGCCTTCATCAAGCAGCTCGCGCACCTGCGCTCGGCAAACGACGCGGCGGCTCGTGCCCTCAACTACGGTGCCTATCGCAACGTGGTGATTCAGAACAAGCAGCTGCTGTTCGAGCGCGCCTGCGACGACGCGACGGTGCTCGTGGCGGTCAATGCCGTGAACGAGCCCTACACCTTTGGAGCCGGCGAACTCAGCGGCTCCTTCGTCGACCTGCTTGACGACGACGCGCCCACGGTCGAGCTGCTGGGCTCCCTTGAGCTTGCACCCTACGAGGTGCGCTATCTGCTGAGGGCCTAATTCATGACTGCGCCGGACGAGGGCTATCAGCATATTGAGCATGGGTTTGAGCCCGTGTTTGACGAGCGCTCGCGCGTTTTGGTGTTGGGGTCGTTTCCCTCGGTGCTCTCGCGTGTCAATGCCTTCTACTATGGCAATCCGCAGAACCGCTTTTGGCGCGTGATGGCCGCGTGCCTCGGTGTGCCCGTGCCGCCCAACGAGGGCGATCCTTTGGCAAGCGGTGAGCCCGCGACGCTCGATGCCTCGATTGCCGCCAAGCGCTCCATGCTGCTGAACGGCGGCGTGGCCCTGTGGGATGTAATCGAGAGCTGCGACATCAAGGGCTCGAGTGACGCTAGCATCAAAAACGTTGTGCCGGCGCATGCCGAGCGTATTACCGGCGCAGCTCCTATCGAGGTCGTTGTCTGTAACGGCGGCACGGCAGGTCGGCTCTACAAGCGCTATCTACAAGAACGCACCGGGCTGCCGGCCATCGTTCTGCCGTCGACAAGTCCCGCCAATGCGGCGTGGCGCCTGGAACGCCTTGTCGAGCGCTGGCGCGATGTCGTTGATTGGGGCGCTCTGTAATTTAGATATCTGATTGGGCGCGGGTGCCGAGGTGTTTCATGATGGTATGCCAGATCGGTGCGGGCAGCGCGGGCTTGGCGCGCACCATGCCGTCGGCATCGACGCTTTCGGCATTGCCACCGCCAAGCAGCTGCGCATGCTCTATGGAGCAGCCCATGCGCACAGCGCCCACAAGCTTGTCCATGGCTTCCGAAAACGGTCGACGCAAGAGGCCCATGCGTGGGGAGCGGCGAAGCGCCGCTATGCCGCTGCCGGTGCAGACGATGACGCCTCCACACCACGACAGTCCTCGACGCTCGCACGCTTCGTGCAGATGGCCAACGACCGCGTGCGCCTGCTCGGAACTCCTACAGTCGGCTTGAACAACCACATAGATGCGTGTTCCTGCGCCTTCAACACATTCGAGCGCCCGTTCAACGACGGCCATCGCCTCGTCATCGAGCACATCTTCAACAGCGAATACAATGCCGTCCACAACGCTGCCGGCATCATCCGCCTTCAAATCAACCGGGCGGGGGAGCGCGGTGCCAGAAAGCTGAGCATAGGCAGCGATGGCATCCTGCAGGTCCCAGAGCAAAAACTCAAGAGCGGCGCTATTGGGAATGCTGATATACGCAATGGTTTGCAACGTTTTTGGTACATCGCCGCGTGCGGTCGTCTCCATGCCACCTCCTTTCCGGTTGGTTTCCGTTTAGGTTACACCGTCTGGTGGCGCTCCGCCGCGCTATCCTAGTGCAACCCTTACGAAAGGAACGCCATGCGTCTGCCCATGAATACCTCGCTTGCCACGCTCAAGCCCTCCGGCATCCGTCGGATCAATGCGCTCGCCGCCCAGCACCCGGGGTGCATCGCGCTTGCGCTTGGCGAGCCCGATTTTCCCACGCCCGATGTGATTAGCGCCGAGGTGACGGCCTCGCTCGACCGCGGCGACACGCACTATCCGCCCAACAACGGCCGTCCCGCCCTGCGCGAGGCACTGTCCAAATATATGGGTGACGCGGGCCTGGCATTTTCCGCCGATGAGGTCATCCTGACCGATGGTGCGACCGAGGCCCTGTCGGCTACGTTTATGGCCATGCTCAACCCCGGCGACGAGGTCATCATCCCCACGCCGGCCTTTGGCCTGTACGAGAGCATCGTCGTGGCCAACCACGCCCAGGCGGTCTTTTTGGATACGGAGCCTGCGCAATTCCAGATTGACGAGGACGCACTACGTGCTTGCGTGACGCCGGCGACCAAGGCCATCGTCATCTGCACGCCCAACAATCCTACGGGCTGCATCCTCAACGCAGCATCGCTCGACGCCGTGGCGCGCGTGGCGGAGCAGGCGGGCATCTACGTAGTCTGCGACGACGTATACAACCGCCTCGTCTATGTGGACGGCTACGAGCGCTTCGCCCAGCGCCACCCGGAGCTACGCGAGCAGACGGTGGTCATCGAGAGCTTCTCCAAGCCCTGGGCCATGACCGGCTGGCGCCTGGGCTGGCTCGCAGCGGCAGCCCCCGTCATCGCCGAGATTGCCAAGGCTCACCAATACTTAGTATCGAGTGCCGTCTCCTTCGAAATGGATGCCGCGGCTCGAGCCCTCGCCGTCGACCCGACCCCCATGCTCAATGTCTACCGAACCCGCCGCAAGCGCGTGCTCGCAGCCTTAAACGCCATGGGCCTCGAAGTAGTAGAGCCCGCAGGGGCCTTCTACACTTTCCCGAGCATCAAAAAGTTCGGTCTAACCAGCGAAGACTTCTGCATCAAAGCCATCAAAGAAGCAAACGTAGCCCTAGTCCCGGGCGACTGTTTCGGCACCGAAGGCCACATCCGCCTAAGCTACTGCGTCTCCGACCAAAATCTGGACGAAGGCCTCCACCGCCTGTCAAGCTTCGTGTCAACGTTGTAGCCCAACGGGACTAAAACCATCAGCCCACCGACCCAAGCATTATGAGTGGGGGCGTCAGCCAACGAAAACCCGGGCTGCCCCAAAGTCGCCGCAGGCCGCGCCGCCGAAGGCCGGGCGCAAGGTTTTCGTAGATTCCGCACGAGCCGAAGAGCACTTAATGTGCTCTTCGTGCGAGCCAGGACTTGACCGAGCGAAAACCTTGCGCCCGGCCTTCGGCGGCGCGTGCCGGATGGTGGAATTGTGTACAGCCCGGTTTTCCGTTGACCGACGCCGGGGTCCCCGCCATAATACTTTCGGTTCACGCACGAATCCGCTGCCAGAGACAGCCGGTGCAAACGGGCATCGCCCGCGAGCTTAATGGGATATCCCGCCAGCCGAGGTGGTCGAGTAGATATGTCTTCTCGCCCCCGTCGCTCATGCAGCGCGGGGGCTTTCTTTTTGGACATGCCCCCGTCACGTCCTTGTGGCGGACCGTGCCCGGAAAGAATTCGAGGAGGTGTAATTCATGCCCCAGCAGTACAAAATCGACAAGGTTGCAGAGATCGAGTCCCGTATCGCCGAGAACGCCGGTCTGTTCGTCGTCAACTACAACGGTCTGACGGTTAAGCAGGCTCAGGAGCTGCGTCATCAGCTTCGCGAGTGCGGCGCCGAGATGAAGGTCTACAAGAACAACCTGGTCAAGATCGCTCTCAAGAACCAGGAGCAGCCCGAGCTCGACGAGATCCTCGCCGGCCCCGTCGCTTATGTGTTCTACGAGTCCGAGCCGGTCGAGGCCGCTAAGGCCCTTAAGGACTTCTCCGCTCAGTCCAAGGGCGTCCTTGAGATCAAGGGCGGTATCTCCGACGGCAAGGCCGTTTCCGCTGATGATGTTAAGGCTATCGCCGAGCTGCCCACCAAGGATCAGCTTCTCGGCCAGATCGCCGGTCTCATCTCCGGTTTCGCTCGCGACATCGCTGTCTGCGTCAACGGCGTTTCCTCTGGTCTCGCTCGTTCGATCCAGCAGGTCTCCGAGCAGAAGGCAGCCTAGTCGCTGTTTTCACCCGCGGCGGCAACGCCGCACCCCTGGCGCATTCGCGCCGTGTTTTAACTGATCTCCGTGCATCCGCACGGAAACCGAAAGGACTTAGAAATGGCTAAGCTTACCACCGATGAGATCATCGATGCTCTTAAGGAAATGACCCTTCTCGAGGCTTCCGAGCTCGTCAAGGCTATCGAGGACACCTTCGGCGTTTCCGCCGCTGCTCCTGCCGCTGTTGTCGCCGCTCCCGCTGCTGGCGCTGCTGAGGCCGAGGAGAAGACCGAGTTTGACGTCGTGCTCGAGGGCTTCGGCGACAACAAGATCCAGGTCATCAAGGCCGTCCGTGAGCTCACCAACCTTGGCCTGAAGGAGGCCAAGGAGGTCGTCGAGGGCGCTCCCAAGGCTGTTCTCGAGGGTGCCAAGAAGGAGGACGCCGAGGCTGCCAAGGAGAAGCTCGAGGCTGCTGGCGCTGCTGTCACCCTCAAGTAATCAGGCTTTCTCGCCAGATTTCTTTGCAGACGGGGTTCGCATTGCGAGCCCCGTCTTTTTGTTTTGGCCCCTCATTCCCATTGCTCGGCACGCAGAACACCGTTGTCTTCGCCGTGCCAATCCCGTTACCGCTGGGGCGTAAAATTGCACCATTCGAGCAATAATCTGCGTTGACCTGCTGAAGAATTGCGTTTGCCTTACGGCGACGTATGTCTCGGCGGTAAGATACTTCGGTATCGCAATTTGGTCTGCGGCCGCCGTGCCGCACGCACAGGGCGCATTCTGCGCCTGCGAAAGGATCCTTGAATAACATGAAGGCAATCATCCCCGCCGCCGGTCTTGGCACGCGTTTTCTGCCTGGCACTAAGTGCACGCCCAAAGAGATGCTGCCGGTGCTCGACAAGCCGGTCATTCAGTATGTCGTTGAGGAGGCACTCGACCCCGAGGAGGTCGACGACGCCATCATCGTTACCTCTCCCGGTAAGCCCGAGCTGCTGAGCTACTTCCAGCCCGATCGTTCGCTCGAGAACCTGCTGCGCGAGCGCGGTAAGGACGCCTACGCCGACGCCGTCGCCCATGCGGGCGGTATGCCGGTCGACTTCCGTTATCAGTACGAGCCCAAGGGCCTCGGCCACGCCATTCGCTCTGCCGCCGACGCCGTGGCAGGGGAGAACTTCCTGGTTCTTTTGGGGGACTACGTTGTGCCTAACCGCGACATCTGCGACAAGATGCTCGCCGTTTCCAAAGAGCACGGTGGCGCTTCGGTTATCGCCGTCGCCGCTTGCTCGCCCGAGGAAGTCAGCCGCTACGGCGTTATCGCCGGCGAGCGTGTCGGTTCGCTCGAGGGCGCCGAGGGCGTTGCCGATGCCGAGCCGGGCGCTGTCTGGCGCATCGGCGGTCTGGTCGAGAAGCCCGCTCCCGAGGCGGCTCCGTCCAACCTGTACATCGTCGGCCGTTATCTGCTGAGCCCGCTGGTCATGGACCTGCTGGCCGATCAGCAGGCCGGCAAGGGCGGCGAGATTCAGCTCACCGACGCCATGGCCCGCTCGCTCGACCGCGAGGCCATGTACGCCGTCGTCATCGACCCGCTCTCGGGCTACGATACCGGTACCCCTTCTGGCTGGATGGCCACCAACGCCCTCATGGCCGCAAGCGATCCTCGCTTTGCCGGCGCCTTCTGGGACGCCATCGACGAGCGCGGCGGCTTGATGCGCAAATAAGCCTTTGGGCATCGACATTTGCGGGTGCGGACTTCGGTCTGCACCCGTTTTTTATGCGCGCCACGGCTTGGCTCCGGAAAGTGCGTCCCACAATTTGACTGAATTCTGGGATGCGCTTTCCGGCTGAGGCCCCTAGCGGAAAGTGCGACCCGGAATTTCGGCTCAGAATGGGATACAGTTTCCCAAACCGGGTTCAACCGGAAACTGCGACCCAGTTTGAGGCCTCAAAACGGGATGAACTTTCCGCCCGGCCAACCCTCACCGCCATTCCGCCATTCTGCGGCGCGCATCAGCAGCTCTGTTCACAGAAAATATATGAACAGATGTTCGATATACACCTATCTACCTGCGCATTTTCTGTCGAAAAACTTTGCTACTCCAAAAACTCAATCGCGTCAAGGCTTTTCTTGCCCAACGGTCGGTACCTGATAAACTATTAGGTTGCGATAACTGGCGAAGCTATGCCTCGCCAACCCACCGAGCATTTCCGTGAAGGAGGAAAAACCTGGTGACCTACGCATACACTGCCACTGAGCGCAAGCGCGTCAGCTTCGGGAAAATCCCGGAGGCCATGGAGCTCCCCAACCTTATCTCTGTTCAAAGGGAATCCTTTGAGCGTTTTAAGGACGAGGGCCTTCGTGAGGCGTTCAAGGAATCCAGCCCCATCCAGAGCCAGAACCATGTTCTCGAGGTTACCTTCGGCGAGCATCAGTTCGGCGACCCCGCGCACACCGTCGAGGAGTGCCGCGAGAAGGATATGACCTATCAGGCTCCGCTTCTGACCGACGTCCGTCTTACCAACAAGGAGACCGGCGAGATCAAGGAGCAGCTCGTCTTCATGGGCGACTTCCCCATGATGACTGATCAGGGCACCTTCATCATCAACGGTACCGAGCGTATCGTCGTCTCGCAGCTCGTCCGCTCCCCGGGCGTGTACTACAGCTCCGAGATGGATTCGGGCAAGCAGATCTACAAGGCCCAGATTATCCCGTCCCGCGGTGCCTGGCTTGAGTTTGAGGTCGACAAGCGCGACCAGCTCATGGTCTCCATCGACCGTAAGCGCAAGCAGAGCGCCACGATGTTCCTGCGCGCCCTTGGCATCGCCGTCACCAACGACGACATCATCGAGCTGCTCGGCAACTCCGATGTGATCAAGCGCACCCTGGAGCGCGACACCGCCCTCACTCGCGAGGACGCCCTCATCGAGATCTACCGTCGTCTGCGCCCGGGCGAGCCTCCCACCGTGGACGCTTCCCGCAGCCTGCTCGAGGGTCTGCTCTTTAACCCGCAGCGCTACGACCTGGCCCGCGTCGGTCGTTACAAGGTCAACAAGAAGCTCAACCTCACCACCGAGGAAGAGGTCACGGTGCTTACCGACGAGGATATCGTCGCGACGCTGCGCTACCTCCTGTCCCTCGCTGCCGGCGAGCAGGGCTTCAAGGTCGACGACATCGACCACTTTGGCAACCGCCGCATCCGTACCGTCGGCGAGCTCGTCGCCAACCAGTTCCGTATCGGCATGAGCCGTATGGAGCGCGTCGTCCGTGAGCGCATGAGCTCCCAGGACATCGACGAGATCACCCCGCAGTCGCTCATCAACATCCGCCCGATCGTGGCCTCCATCAAGGAGTTCTTCGGTTCCTCGCAGCTCTCGCAGTTCATGGACCAGGCGAACCCCCTGACCGGTCTGACCCACAAGCGCCGTCTGTCCGCACTCGGCCCTGGCGGTCTTGCCGGCCACAAGTCCGGCTCCAGTCGCCGCACCAACGTGCCGACGGCCGTCCGCGACGTTCACAATTCGCACTACAGCCGCATGTGCCCGATCGAGACCCCCGAAGGCCCCAACATCGGCCTGATCGGCTCGCTCGCCCTCTACGCCCGCGTCAACGAGTATGGCTTCATCGAGGCCCCGTTCCGTCGTGTCGAGAACGGTGTTGCCACCGACCAGATCGACTGGATGACCGCCGACGAGGAAGAGAAGCACGTCATCGCGCCGGCCAACACGCCGCTCGATCCCAAGACCAACGAGTTCATCACGACCGATGCCGAGGGCAAGATCGTCCGCCCGCACACCGTGATCGCCCGTACCCGCGACTTCGACGGCTCCTTCGGCGCTCCCGCTGACGTGCCCGTCGAGGACGTCGACTACATGGACGTCTCGCCGCGTCAGATGCTCTCCGTCGCAGCCACGCTGATCCCGTTCCTTGAGCACGACGACGCCAAGCGTACGCTGATGGGCGCTAACATGCAGCGTCAGGCCGTGCCGCTGGTTCACCCCGCCGCTCCCTATGTCGGTACCGGCATGGAGCGTCGCGCCGCTCTGGACTCCGGCGAGGTCACCCTGGCCAAGAACGCCGGCGAGGTCATCTTTGCCGACGCCGCCAAGATCATCGTCAAGCATGCCGGCGGCATGGATGAGTATCACCTGGCCAAGTACCAGCGCTCCAACCAGTCCACCTGCATCAACCACCGTCCGCTCGTGCGCGTCGGTGACACCGTTGAGCAGGGCGAGCCTCTGGCCGACGGTCCTTCGACCGATCACGGCGAGCTCGCGCTGGGCCAGAACCTCACCGTGGCCTACATGCCGTGGGAAGGCTTTAACTACGAGGACGGTATCGTCGTGTCCGAGCGCCTGGTGGCCGAGGACCTGCTGACGACCATCAACATCACCCGTCACGAGATCGACGCCCGCGACACCAAGCTCGGCCCCGAGGAGATCACCCGCGAGATCCCGAACCTCTCCGAGGACATGCTTGCCAACCTCGACGAGGACGGCATCATCCGCATCGGCGCCGAGGTCGGCCCTGGCGACATCCTGGTCGGCAAGGTCACGCCTAAGGGCGAGAGCGCTCTGACCGCCGAGGAGCGCCTGCTGCGCGCCATCTTCGGTGCCAAGGCTCACGACGTTCGCGACACCTCCCTTAAGATGCCTCACGGCGCTTACGGCCGCGTCATCGACGTTGTCCGCTTTAGCCGCGAGAACGGCGACGACCTGGCCCCCGGCGTCAACGAGCAGGTGCGCGTCTACGTCGCCCAGCGTCGTAAGATCCAGCAGGGCGATAAGATCGCCGGCCGCCACGGCAACAAGGGTGTTATTTGTAACGTTCTGCCGGTCGAGGACATGCCCTACATGGCTGACGGTACCCCGATCGACGTTATCCTCAACCCGCTGGGCGTTCCTTCGCGTATGAACGTCGGCCAGCTGCTCGAGTGCCACCTTGGCTGGGCTGCTGCGTGCGGTTGGGATACCGAGCAGGCCGACTCCGACAAGTACGTCCCCGGTCCGTTCTTTACCGCGACGCCCGTCTTCGACGGCGCCAAGGAGGACGAGATCGCCGAGGTCATCCGTCGCGCCAACAAGAACATGCTCAACAAGGCCACCGCTGCCTTTGGCGATCACATGCGCCCCGAGTTCGTCACCCAGCTTGACGAGCGCGGCAAGACCCGTCTGTTTGACGGCCGCACCGGCGAGGAGTTCCGCGAGCCCATTACCGTGGGTACGTCCTACATCCTCAAGCTCGGCCACATGGTCGACGACAAGATCCACGCTCGTTCGACCGGCCCTTACAGCCTGGTTACCCAGCAGCCTCTGGGCGGCAAGGCCCAGTTCGGCGGCCAGCGCTTCGGCGAGATGGAAGTTTGGGCACTGTACGCTTACGGTGCTTCCAACGTCCTGCAGGAGATCCTGACCGTCAAGTCCGACGATACCGTGGGCCGCGTCAAGACCTACGAGTCCATCGTCAAGGGCGAGAACGTTCCTGTCCCGGGTATCCCCGAGTCCTTCAAGGTTCTCGTCAAGGAGATTCGCTCCCTCGCACTGGACATCGAGCCCATGCACGATGCCGACGAGGACGCCTCCGCCCCTGTGACCGCCGAGGAGACCTCCGCTCTCGACGACCTGGCTGCGCTCGCCGGCGTTGACGCCGACGTCGAGGCCCAGGATGCCGAGACCGCCGAGGCACCCGAGGCTGTCGCCGCCACGACCACTGATAAGGAGTAGTTGACTGTGGCAGATTTCGAAGCTACTGATTTTGACTCGGTAAAGATCTCCCTTGCCTCCGCCGACCAGATCCGTTCCTGGTCGCACGGTGAGGTCAAGAAGCCGGAGACCATCAATTACCGTACCCTCAAGCCCGAGAAGGACGGCCTGTTCTGCGAGAAGATCTTCGGTCCCGCCAAGGACTGGGAGTGCTCCTGCGGCAAGTACAAGGGCATCCGCTTTAAGGGTATCGTCTGCGAGCGCTGCGGCGTCGAGGTCACCTCGGCCAAGGTGCGTCGCGACCGCATGGGCCACATCGAGCTCGCCGCTCCCGTGTCCCACATCTGGTACTTCAAGAGCCCCACGAGCTTCCCGATGAGCCGTATGCTCGACATCAAGTCCAAGGACCTCGAGAAGGTTCTGTACTTTGCCAGCTACATCATCACCGAGGTCGACTACGAGGCTCGCGAGGCCGACGCCGACGACCTGCGCGAGGAGCTCGCCGCCGATCTGGAAGAGATCGATGCCGAGTGCGCCCGCCAGATCGAGTCCCTCAAGGAGCAGGGCAACCCCGAGAACTTTGACGAGTTCTCCGACGAGGAGCCGCTGACTCCCGAGGAGATCGCCTCTGGCATCGTCGACATCGAGGAAGAGTGCAAGGACGAGAAGCAGCTCCGCACGGACGCCTTCAACGCCTTCATGAAGCTCAGCGAGCGCGACCTCATTTCCGATGAGCCGCTGTTCCGCGAGATGACTCGCTACTACTCCATGTACTTCAAGGGTGGCATGGGTGCCGAGGCCGTCCGCGACCTGCTCGCTGCCATCGACCTCCCCTCCGAGGCCGAGAAGCTCAAGGCCATCATCGCCGACGAGGACTCCCAGAAGCAGAAGCGCGAGAAGGCCGTTAAGCGCCTCGAGGTCGTTGACGCCTTCCTGAAGGGCGGCAACAGCCCCGCGAACATGATCCTGGATGTCATCCCGGTCATTCCGCCTGATCTGCGCCCGATGGTCCAGCTCGACGGCGGCCGCTTCGCCGCGTCCGACCTCAACGACCTGTATCGTCGCGTGATCAACCGTAACAACCGACTCAAGCGCCTGCTCGACCTGGACGCCCCTGCGATCATCGTGAACAACGAGAAGCGCATGCTCCAGGAGTCCGTGGACGCCCTGTTCGACAACGGCCGTCGTGGTCGCCCGGTCTCTGGCCGTGGCGGTCGCCCGCTCAAGTCGCTCGCCGAGGCCCTCAAGGGCAAGCAGGGTCGTTTCCGTCAGAACCTGCTGGGCAAGCGTGTCGACTACTCCGGCCGTTCGGTCATCGTTACCGACCCCAAGCTGCTGCTGCACCAGTGCGGTCTGCCCAAGACCATGGCGCTGGAGCTCTTCAAGCCCTTCGTTATGAAGCGCCTGGTCGAGCTTGGCAAGGTCGAGAACATCAAGGGCGCCAAGCGCGCTATCGACCGCGGTGCCACCTTTGTGTGGGACATCCTCGAAGAGGTCATCGACGGCCGCGTCGTGCTGCTCAACCGCGCACCGACCCTGCACCGTCTGTCCATCCAGGCCTTTGAGCCGGTGCTGGTCGAGGGCAAGGCTATCCACCTGCATCCGCTGGTCTGCTCGCCCTTCAACGCCGACTTCGACGGCGACCAGATGTCTGTCCACGTGCCACTGTCCAGCCAGGCTCAGGCCGAGGCCCGCGTGCTCATGCTCTCTGCGAACAACCTGCGCTCGCCGGCATCCGGCAAGCCGGTCAACATCCCTTCGCAGGACATGATCATCGGTGTGTACTACCTCACCCAGGTTCGCGAGGGTCTGCCGGGCGAGAACCACGTGTTCTCGAGCTTTGACGACGCGCTGCACGCCTATGACTGCCGCTCCGAGGTCGACATGCAGGCCAAGATCCAGGTCCGCGTGTCCGCTGCCGATGCCAACGTCATCAACGAGGACGGCACCCGTATCTTCCGCGTCAAGAACGGCAAGAACGAGTTTGTCGACTACGACGTCACCGGCAACAAGACCGCGCGCTTCGAGACCTCTATCGGCCGCATCATCTTCAACCGCCAGTGCCTGCCCGAAGACTATGAGTTCATGAACTACAAGATGGTCAAGGGCGATGTGGCCAAGCTGGTTGCGGACTGCTGCGATCGTTACCCCGAGGCCAAGGTCGGCCCGATCCTCGACGCCATCAAGTACTCCGGCTTCCACTACGCTACCCGCGCCGGCCTCACCATCTCGGTGTGGGACGCTCTCATCCCTGATGAGAAGCAGGAGCTGCTCGACCGCGCCCAGGCTAACGTCGACCAGATCAACGAGTACTTCGAGGAGGGCTTCATCAACGAGACGGAGCGCCACATCGAAGTCGTTAACGAGTGGACCGCTTGTACCGACAAGGTCGCAGCGCTCATGCTCGACTTGTTCGACGAGGAGAACCCGCTCTACATGATGGCCGACTCCGGCGCCCGTGGTTCTAAGACTCAGCTGCGTCAGCTCGGCGGCATGCGTGGCCTGATGGCAGACATGTCCGGCGAGACGATCGACCTTCCCATTAAGGCGAACTTCCGCGAGGGCCTGCTGCCGCTCGAGTACTTCATTTCGACCTACGGCGCCCGTAAGGGCCTGGTCGATACCGCATCCCACACCTCGGACTCTGGTTACCTGACCCGTCGTCTGGTCGACGTGGCCCAGGACGTCATCGTCCGCGAGGAGGACTGCGGTACGCACGAGGGCGTCACCTACAACCTCATCATCCCCGGCACCACCGACCTCAACACCGACCTCGTCGGCCGTTGCTTCATTGAGGACGTCGTGGCTCCCGATGGCACCGTGCTCTTTGAGCAGGACGGCTACATCGAGAAGGTCGCCGACATCCAGAAGATGGTCGATGCGGGCCTTAAGAAGGTCAAGCTTCGCGCGCTGCTCACCTGCCGCTCCAAGTACGGCGTGTGCCAGAAGTGCTACGGCTGGGATCTTTCCACCCGTCGTCCGGTCGCTATCGGTACCGCGGTCGGCATTATTGCCGCCCAGTCCATCGGCGAGCCCGGTACGCAGCTTACGATGCGTACCATTCACTCCGGCGGCGTTGCTGGCGTCGACGATATTACGCAGGGTCTGCCTACGGTCAGCCGTATGTTCGATATCGTCGGCAACGTCAACGAGAAGATCCTGGGTCGCGAGGCCGAGCTGGCTCCGTACTCCGGCCACCTCTCGATTAAGCCCGAGAAGTCCGAGTATGTGCTGACGCTCACCGACTCCGAAGACCACACCCGTGTCCTCGACGAGCGTCGCGTCCCCGCTTCGGTGCGCTTCATGCCCGAGATCGAGGACGGCTGCGAGGTTCGCGCCGGCGACCAGATCACCAAGGGCTTCGTCAACTTCCGCAACCTGCGCAAGCTGACCGACATCGAGTCGACGATGCACACCTTCGTCGAGAGCGTCAAGGACGTCTACACCAGCCAGGGCGTCGACCTGAACGACAAGCACATCGAGGTGCTCGCACGTCAGATGCTGCGTCGCGTTCAGATCACCAACCCCGGTGACTCCAAGTACCTGCTTGGTCAGTACGTCGACCGCTACGAGTTCGCCGACGAGGTCGAGCGCGTTGCCCGTCTGGGCGGTCAGGCTCCCGTGGCCGAGCCCGTCATCCTGGGTACGCTCAAGGTCGCGTCCAACATCGACTCCTGGCTGTCGAGCGCTTCGTTCATCCGTACCGCCGGCGTCCTTACCGAGGCTGCCATCGAGGGCAAGGTCGATCACCTGCTCGACCTTAAGTCCAACGTCATCGTCGGTAAGAAGATCCCGGCCGGTACCGGCCTCAAGCCGTACGCCAACGCCAAGCTGACGTATCGCACGGCCGACGGCTACGTGGACATCGACGGCCCGGCTTCGCCCAACGCCAAGTCGCTGCCCGAGTGGGCTCCGGTTGAGCTCAAGGACCTGGACGAGCAACTCCCGCAGCAGCTCGACTGGGCCGGCTACGACGAGTTCGGTGGTGCTGACGGTTCGTTCACCCGCAACGGCCACACCATCTCCGCCGAGAAGGCTCGCCTGTACCTGTTCGACGACCTGGGCGTGTCGCAGCGCTGGACCAACAAGTTCAGCGAGGTTGGCATCGAGACGGTCGGCGACCTGGTCGGCAAGTCCGAGGAGGATCTGCTGCGCATCGATGGTATCGGTGCCAAGGCGATCGAGGAGCTCCGTGATGGCCTGGAGGCCCATGACCTGCTCTACATCCTCGAGAACAACGACGACGTTGCCGACGAGGAAGACCTCTCGCAGCTGCTGCAGATGGTCTTTAGCCCCGACGGTCCGGACGACATCCTGCTGGGCACCTCCGCCGCGCCGACGCATCACGCCGACGCCGACGAGGAGCTTCTGGGCGCCCCGATCGACGACAAGAAGGCTCCCGCCAACGGCGCGATCAACGAGGACATGGCTTCCCTCGACGAGCTGCTCAACCAGCTCGTAGACACCGACGACGCCGAAGAGGCCAAGGACAACGACGAGGAATAATTTCCTAGTACGTTAACCGCCCTTCCAAAGACCCGCTTCCCAACAGGGAAGCGGGTCTTTTTTGTTGAAGAAAACCTGCCAAAAAGGGACAGGTTTATTTTGGTAGGTTTTTCCTGCTTGAATTTGAAACATTTCGTCCGGCCAGAGCGTATCTATGGTGAGGGCCTCAGCAAGAAACATCAGCATCACCGGGAGGTGATTATGGAAGAACAAGCATTTAGACAGGCGGTCGAGGATCACCGTGATGTCGTGTTTCGAATCGCATTGACGTACCTGCGCGATCGTGCCGACGCCGACGATGTTGCCCAGGATGTCTTTCTTAAGCTGTTTAAAAGCGATGGACATTTTGAAAGTTGGGAACATCTTCGTCGATGGCTTATCCGAGTCACGATCAATGAATGCAAATCGCTCTTTCGAAAGCCATGGAGGCGTGTGGAGGATATTGAGAACCTGGCCGATTCGCTTTCGGCGGCGCAGGATGAGACCAAGGCGGTCTTGTCAGACGTTATGCGACTTCCGGAGCGATTCCGTGTTCCCATCGTGCTCTATTACTATCTGGGCTTTTCGACCTCAGAGATTGCCGAGTTACTGCATGTGCCAGCCGCGACTGTTCGAACGCGTTTAACTCGCGGTCGATCGAAGCTCAAATTCATCCTAGAGGAGGGCGACCGTGAAATCCAATCAAATCAAGCAGGCCTTCGAGTCCGTCCAAGCCGATAGCGATCTTGCTGACCGTGTTCTTTATGCCGCTGCTGGTGAGCCGCTTCGCCGAAAGGGTCACGCGAAACCTCTGTATGTTGCCGTGATCGGATGTCTTGCCGGGGTGTTAGCGACTGGAGGGGTCGCCTACGCCGTTGTCAATTCCAGATATTTTGCCTCAGCCTGGGGAAACCACGGCAATGGGGATTCCATTACCTGGACCAACGGTGGCTCATCGGGGACTAAATATACCTACACCAGAGAGTTTGGTGATGGCACCGCGCCCCAAAGCCTGGAGGGTGCAGTCCAGGAGGTCAATCTGTCCGTCGAGGGTAACGGCTATACGCTTGATATCCATGAGATGGCTATTGACCAAAACGGCTGCGGAGCCGTGACGTTTACGTTGTCCAATCCAAATGGCGTTAACTACTACAAGCCGGCAGCAGAGACAGGCGAACTTGTTCTCTATGGTGAAGAAGAACAAGGCATCGGTACACCCAGCATGAACTTCGGCGAGGAATGGGCTGACACACGCTGCACCATTGATAAGGACACATCAAGCGATACTGTCATTAATGGCACGATGTACTTTGCTTCTATGGATCGCGAGCGAGGTTTTCAACATGCGGTCACCTGGAATATCTCGTGGACCGAGGGCGAAGGCGAGGATGCGAAGCCGTTCGAGGCATCGACGCCCGAGTTTAGCGTTGGAGCGTACGTCGATACAAAGGAACTCCGCTCCGATGACTCGCCTCTCGAGATCAGCCCGTTTTCTATCCAGACACACATCGATGATCTGGGCATTGACGCAGTCACGAAGAAGTTGACGGTTACCTACAAGGATGGATCGGAGCAGATTATCGAAGATGACGACGCAGGGGCGTTCAACTTATATTTTTCTTATACGCGCAATAGCGGAGAGAACATCTGGGTGCCAACGAAGTTGATTGATGTCGACCAAGTGGTCTCAGTAACGCTTGAGGGCACACGCTGCACTTCAACAGGGGACGCCGAAACGTCGGAACCCTTTACCATCGTCTATTCGTAAGGTCTGAGGCCGCTTCCTACTAGGGAAAGCGGCCTCTTTTGCGGTAAATGGGCGGTTAAAGCGAGCGATATTCGTCTGAATTTCGGAAGTATGCGGCAAAATCTTGATGGGCCGACCACACCGCATATGCTCAAGCGCTCTACCTGCTGATTTGTTATCGCAAAACCCCTGCGCGCTCAGCAAGTCCAAAATTTGCCGCATACTTCCGAAAACGCCGCCGATTTCCATGCGACAGACGAAAGCAGATCACCGCCGGAGCGCGACGTTTCCCCAGATAAAACCGACCAAAATAAACCTGTCCCTATTTGGCGGGTAGCGTTGCCCCATCGAGCACGTCGGATTCCCGGCCCGGGCGGCCCAGGTTTTAAGTTTGTCGCGAGTTCCGCACGCAAAGGAAAGCACTTAATGTGCTTTCCGTCTTGCGCAGGACTGTAGAGCAGCAAACTTAAAACCTGGGCCGCCCGGGCCGGGAATCCTCCCAAGCGCACAGGAGGGGATTCCTTTTGTGTAGGCTTTGCGGAAATGTACCAATTTTGGGATACGCCCGGCGGCGTGGTCTGTTGACGGCACAGCTAACGCCACGTATCCTATCGAACTGCGTGTTTCGTAGGGGGATGCTGACCCCTCGATTCAAGCCGTTGCACTTTACAGAAAGCTGGAATCATTCGAGAAGGAGTACGCTTTGCCTACTATTAACCAGCTGGTTCGCCAGGGCCGTCGTTCCGTGCCCAAGAAGTCCAAGAACGCTGCTCTGCAGCACAACTCCCAGAAGCGCGGCGTGTGCACCCGCGTCTTCACCACGAGCCCCAAGAAGCCGAACTCGGCTCTTCGTAAGGTTGCCCGTGTTCGCCTCGTCAACGGCATCGAAGTTACTGCTTACATCCCGGGTGAGGGCCACAACCTGCAGGAGCACTCCATCGTGCTCGTCCGCGGCGGTCGTGTCCGTGACCTCCCTGGTGTCCGTTATCACGTCATCCGTGGCGCCTACGACGCTGCTCCGGTCCAGAACCGTATGCAGGCCCGTTCCAAGTACGGTGCTAAGCGCCCCAAGGCTAAATAAGCCAGATAACGTTTTGATACTTTCGCCGTGTGCCGCCTAAGCGCCGCACGGTAGACACTTAAGGAGATTTCACATGCCGCGTCGTGCAGCAGCTAATCGTCGTGAGGTTCAGCCTGACGCCGTTTACAACAACCGCCTGGTGACTCAGCTCATCAACAAGGTCCTTCTTGACGGCAAGAAGGCCACCGCTGAGCGCATCGTTTACACCGCTTTCGAGATCGTTGCCGAGAAGTCCGAGGGTGGCGACGCTCTCGCTACCTTCAAGAAGGCTATGGACAACGTCAAGCCCACGCTCGAGGTCAAGCCCAAGCGTGTCGGTGGCGCTACCTATCAGGTCCCGATGGAGGTCAACTCCCGTCGTTCCACCGCTCTGGGTATCCGCTGGATCGTCAACTTCTCCCGCGCTCGCAAGGAGAAGACCATGGCCGAGCGTCTCGCCAACGAGATCCTCGACGCTTCCAACGGCCTGGGCGCTTCCGTCAAGAAGCGTGAGGACGTCTTCAAGATGGCCGAGGCCAACCGCGCGTTCTCTCACTATCGTTGGTAAGTTAAGGTAAGGAACTAACATGGCTAAGCCTAAGTACAAGCTTTCCGATACCCGTAACATCGGCATCATGGCTCACATCGATGCCGGTAAGACCACCACGACCGAGCGTATTCTTTACTACACCGGTAAGACCCACAAGATCGGTGAGGTCCATGAGGGCGCTGCCACCATGGACTGGATGGTTCAGGAGCAGGAGCGCGGCGTAACCATTACCTCCGCTGCTACCACGTGCTTCTGGAAGAAGGACGGTACCGACTACCGCATCCAGATCATCGACACCCCGGGCCACGTTGACTTCACCGCCGAGGTCGAGCGCTGCCTGCGCGTCCTCGATGGCGCTGTCGCCGTCTTCGACGCCGTTGCCGGCGTTCAGCCCCAGTCTGAGACCGTTTGGCGTCAGGCTTCTACCTTCAACGTCCCCCGCATCGCCTTCATTAACAAGTATGACCGCGTGGGCGCTGACTTCTTCAACGCTATCGAGACCATGAAGGATCGTCTCGACGCCAACGCCGTGGCCGCTCAGGTCCCGATGGGCGCCGAGGACAACTTCTGGGGCGTCATCGACCTCGTCACCATGACCGCATGGGACTTCAAGGCCGACGACAAGGGCATGACCTACCCCGAGCCGATGGACGAGATCCCGGCTGAGTTCGCTGACATCGCTGCCACCAAGCGCGAGGAGCTCCTCGACGCTGCTGCCAGCTTTGACGACGAGCTCATGGAGAAGATCCTCATGGAGGAGGACTTCACCGTCGAGGAGCTCAAGGCTGCTCTGCGCAAGGGCGTTCTGGCCAACGAGCTCAACCTCGTCTTCGTGGGCTCCGCCTACAAGAACAAGGGCGTCCAGGAGCTGCTCGACGCTGTCGTCGACTACCTGCCCAGCCCGCTCGACGTCGAGGCTGTCACCGGTACCGATCCGGACACCGGCGAGGAGATCGAGCGTCATCCTTCCTTCGACGAGCCCTTCTCCGGCCTGGTCTTCAAGATCATGACCGACCCGTTCGTCGGTAAGCTCACCTACGTCCGCGTTTACTCCGGCCGTGCCGAGTCCGGCTCCTACGTGATCAACGCTTCCAACGGTCAGCGCGAGCGCCTCGGCCGCATCCTCGAGATGAACGCCGCCGAGCGTATCGACCGTGACGACGCTGCCGCCGGCGACATCGTCGCTTGCGTCGGCTTCAAGAACTCCACCACCGGTGACACCCTGTGCGAAGAGGGCAAGGAGATCGTCCTCGAGAAGATCGAGTTCGCTAAGCCCGTTATCGACGTTGCCATCGAGCCCAAGACCAAGGCCGAGCAGGACAAGATGTCCCTGGCTCTGACCAAGCTCGCCGAGGAGGACCCGACCTTCCAGGTGTCCACCAACCACGAGACCGGCCAGACCATCATCGCCGGCATGGGCGAGCTGCACCTCGAGATCATCGTCGACCGTCTGCTCCGCGAGTTCAAGGTTGACGCTAACGTTGGTAAGCCCCAGGTTGCCTACCGTGAGACCGCTGGTCACGACGTCGAGAAGGCTGAGGGCAAGTTCGTCCGTCAGTCCGGTGGTCGCGGTCAGTACGGCCACGCCGTCATCAAGCTCGAGAAGATGGAGGAGGGCTTCGGCTACGAGTTCGTCAACGCTATCGTCGGCGGCGTCGTGCCCAAGGAGTACATCCCGTCCATCGACAAGGGCATCCAGGAGGCCCTGAACACCGGTGTTATCGCCGGCTTCCCGGTCCTCGATGTTAAGGTCACCCTGTTCGACGGTTCTTACCACGAGGTCGACTCCTCCGAGGCCGCCTTCAAGATCGCCGGTTCCATGGCTATCAAGGACGCCCTCAAGAAGTCCGATCCGCAGCTGCTCGAGCCGATCATGGCTGTCGAGGTCGAGACCCCCGAGCAGTACATGGGCGACGTTATGGGCAACCTCTCCGGTCGCCGCGGCAAGATCGAGGGCATGGAGGATCGCAAGAACAGCAAGCTCATCCGTGCCAAGGTGCCGCTGGGCGAGATGTTCGGTTACGCTACCGACCTTCGCTCCCAGACCCAGGGCCGTGCATCCTACACGATGCAGTTCGACTCTTATGAGCCCGCGCCCAAGTCCATCGTGGACGAGGTCATGAGCAAGAACGCCTAAGTTCGAGCTCCCTGTTACGTAATCCGCGAGAACATCTCTCGCACTCTTTGGAGGTTTAAGTTGGCTACCCAGAAGATCCGCATTCGCCTCAAGGGCTATGATCACGAGGTCGTCGATCAGTCCGCGAAGCTCATCGTCGAGACCGCTCAGAAGACCGGCGCTCGCGTTTCCGGTCCTGTCCCCCTGCCCACCGAGCGTAACCTGTACACGGTTATCCGCTCGCCGCACGTGAACAAGGACTCCCGTGAGCAGTTCGAGATGCGCACCCACAAGCGCCTCATCGACATCCTCGACCCCACCTCGGGCACCGTTGATTCGCTCATGCGTCTCGACCTCCCCGCTGGCGTCGACATCGACATCAAGCTCTAAGCGATATCGCTCATAGCTTACAGAGCCCCGCTGCCATGTTGGTAGCGGGGCTCTTTTGTTTTGAATAATGGTTTGGACTGCCGGGCATTGCTGCCGAGTAGGTGGCTGCAGCGCCCTATTCGCTCAAGGGACGCAGCGATGCCTCCTCAAAATGGAAGGATCGCAAGCCGCCTTCCGTTTCGATACATGCGCGACCAAAGGCATCGACGGTTTTAAAGATACCGCGTGCCAGCTCGTCACCGGCAGGGGAACGGGCGATAACGTGCTCTCCAATCCAATTGAGGTGAGTGACATATTCGCCGTGGACGGGCGCGAGCGGTCCGGTGTTTTCTTTCATGGCGTCGAGCAGATCTGCCCACGCGTCCACAGCGTTTACGACGGTGTAATAGACCTCCTTGAGTAGCACATCGACGGCGGGAACATTCTCGTTGAGGTCTGAGAGGCCAATTGCCGCCAGGCCGCCATCGGGAACCTCCGAAGGCACATAGTTCACATTGACGCCAATGCCGCAGACGGCGAAAGGTTTGCCTTCGTTATCGCGCGCGGCTTCGACCAGAATGCCGCCGAGTTTGCGCCCTCGCGCGACGAGGTCGTTGGGCCATTTGAGGCCGATCTCGTTAGCAAGACCCTGTTTTTCGAGCGCCTCGAGCACCGCTAAGCCGCTGACGGCGGCAAGACCAGAGTACTTGGCGGGATCAACACGTGGACGCAGGAGAATCGAGAGCAACAGGTTGCCGGCGGTTGAATCCCACTTGTGGCCGCGTCTGCCGCGTCCTGCCGTTTGCGCGCGGGCGGCAAGTCCCGTGCCATGCGGCGCTCCTTGTTTTCCCGCTTCGAGCAGGTCATCGTTGGTCGATCCGGTTACGTCGACTATCGTTAATTGGGCATCCATAGCGGCTGCTACCTCCTTAATGAATAAGTGAATAACGCAATGGTGTCGAGAGATCGACACAATGTGAAGCCTTTGTCGCTTTTGGACAATTTGATGTTAACACGTCAACAAAGCGAAGAATGCGCTATCCTCTCTTAGTCGATGTAAACACGTCAACAACTCAAAGGAGGTTAGTGATGGGTTTCACGATACTGGGAACGGGCTCGGCACTTCCTGCGCGCAGCGTTTCCAATGACGAGCTGTCCGAGTTCCTCGATACCTCGGATGAGTGGATTTTTACCCGCACCGGTATCAAGAGCCGCCACGTCTGCACCACTGAGTCACTCGACGACCTTGCCGTAGCGGCGAGCGAGCGGGCACTCCAGGTATCCGAAATCGACGCGAGCCAGCTGGATCTGATCGTCTGCTCGACGACGACGGGTGACCACCTTGTTCCCGCTGAGGCGTGTGCCGTTGCTGAGCGCCTGGGTGCCACATGTCCTGCCTTCGACGTTTCGGCGGCTTGTGCCGGCTTCGTTTTTGCGCTCGATGTCGCCGAGGGCTATATCGCCCGCGGTCGCGCCAGGCACGTGCTGGTCGTTGCCGCCGAGCAGATGACGCGCGCGCTCGATTGGACCGACCGTGCCACGTGCGTGCTCTTTGGCGATGGCGCGGGTGCTGCGGTCATAGAGGCTGGGGGAGAGAATCCCCTTGCTGTTGAGCTTTCGACGTCGCCTGACGTCGAAACACTGCGCGTCCCCGGATTGGCGGGCTCCTCGCCGTATAAGACGGCGCAGGACTGCGAAAGCGTGCTTTCCATGAACGGCCGTCGCGTCTTCAAGTTTGGCGTCAATGCCATCTGCGACACGGTCAACAAGCTCGCCTGCGACGCGAGCATCGCGGTCGAGGACATCGACCACTTTGTATTCCATCAGGCTAACGAACGAATCTTGAGCCAGGCAGTCAAGCGCCTGGGTGTGCCGGACGACCGTGTGGTCCGAACGTTGCGTGAAACTGGCAACATCTCGAGCGCCTGTATTCCGCTTGCTCTCGATCGACTGGCAAATACCGGCGCGCTGCACGCGGGCGACACCATCGCCCTGGTCGGATTTGGCGCCGGCTTGGATGTAGGTGGCTATCTACTTCGCTGGAAGTAGTTGCACATAGGAAATGAAAACGCCCCTGGGGCACAAACAAAGGAGAACTACCATGGCAGATCAGAAGACCTTCGAGCGCGTTTGCGACGTTATCCGCGAGACCGCCGGCCTTGACGATGTCGAGATGAAGCCCGAGTCCACGCTCGAGGAGATTGGCCTCGACAGCCTGGGTACCGTCGAGATCCTCGTTGCCGTCGAGGACGAGTTTGGCATTGAGCTCGATACCGAGGAGAACCCCAAGACGGTCGGCGAGTTTGTCGATACGGTCGAGGCGGCATTGGAGAAGTAGTGATGCTCAAGTCTCCTCTCTGCGATCTGCTCGGCATCGAAAAACCCGTGTTCCAGGGTGGCATGGCCTGGATTGCCGACGCCTCGCTGGCGTCTGCCGTGTCCGAGGCAGGCGGCTTAGGGATTATCGCGGCCATGAATGCCGACGCAAACTGGCTGCGCGATCAGATTCACGAGCTGCGCGCCAAGACGGATAAGCCCTTTGGCGTCAACGTTATGCTCATGAGCCCGTTTGTCGACGAGGTCGCACAAGTGGTGATTGATGAGCGGGTGCCCGTTGTGGTGACCGGTGCCGGCAATCCCACCAAGTACATGAAGGCCTGGAACGAGGCTGGCATCAAGGTCATTCCCGTCGTGGCTTCGGTGGCGCTGGCGCGTCTCGTGGCACGTCGCGGAGCCACTGCCGTGGTTGCCGAGGGTACCGAATCAGGCGGCCATATTGGCGAGACCTCGACGATGGCACTGGTGCCGCAGGTCGTCGATGCGGTCGACATTCCCGTCGTGGCTGCCGGCGGTATCGCCGACGGCCGCGGCGTGGCGGCCGCTTTTATGCTCGGCGCTGTCGGCGTCCAGGTGGGAACACGCTTTCTGGTCGCAAACGAGTGCACCGTATCCGAACAGTACAAAGAGCTGGTGCTCAAGGCAGGCGACACGTCGACGCGTGCGACCGGTCGCTCGACGGGACATCCGGTGCGTGCGCTCAAGAGCCCCTTCACCAATGCCTACGCCAAAAGTGAGGCGGCGGGCGCAAGCCCCGAGGAGCTTGGGGCCATGGGCACGGGCGCGCTCCGTAAAGCCGCAAAGGACGGTAATTACGAAGAGGGTTCGTATTTGTGCGGACAGATTGCTGGCATGGTCAACGAACGCCAGAGCGCACTCGAAATCGTCGACGATCTGGTCGTTGGCGCCGAGCATGTCCTGAAGGGTGCGTCCGCATGGGTAGCGTAGCGTTTCTGTTTGCCGGTCAGGGTGCCCAGCATCCCGCGATGGGCGTCGATCTCATCGAAGCATCGCCGGCGGCTGCCGAGGTGTTCGCCATTGCCGATGAGGTACGCCCGGGGACCAGCGAGCAGTGCCGGAGCGCCTCGAAAGAGGAGCTCTCGCAGACCGAGAACACGCAGCCTTGCGTGTTCGTGCATGACTTGGCTGTCGCCGTCGCCCTGCGCGAGCGCGGCGTGGTGCCTGCCGCCTGTGCGGGATTCTCGCTGGGCGAGGTCGCCGCGCTCACCTTTGCGGGGGCATTCGATACGCGAGCGGGCTTTGAGCTCGTGTGCGAGCGCGCGGCGCTGATGGCCACGGCTGCCGAGCGCCATCCGGGCGGCATGCGCGCCGTCATCAAGCTCGATGCGGCGCAAGTTGAGGGCCTGGCAAAACAGGCAGGCGAGGACTGCTGGCCGGTCAACTACAACAGCCCCCAGCAGACGGTTGTGGCCGGAGCGCCCGATGCGTTGCAGACCCTCGACGTCCTAGTAAAAGAGGCTGGCGGTCGCGCCATGAAGGTCGCGGTGTCGGGTGCATTCCATAGCCCCTATATGGCCGAGGCGACATGTGGCCTTGCTGCATATATCCAAGCCGGTCACGCGCCGTCCACGTTGCTGATTCCTGTTATGGCAAATATGACGGCGGCACCCTATCCGGCCGACCCACAGGCGGCATCGGAGGTGCTGGCCAACCAGGTGAGCCATGCCGTTCGCTGGGTCGACACGCTGCATACTCTGCAGGATCAGGGCATCGACACGTTTATTGAGGTCGGCCCCGGCAAAACGCTGTCGGGCCTGGTCAAGCGTACGCTGAGCGACGTTCGCGTGTATTCGTGCGAAACGGCCGAGCAGGTCGCAGCTATTGCCGACGAGCTCGCATAGTCCACAGGGCTGTAACCCGAAAGGAATGACATGGGCAACTTGAACAACGGCGCGCTCGAGCGCAACGACTCACGTCGCGTGGCACTGGTCACGGGCGGCTCGCGCGGTATCGGCCGCGCTTGTGCGGTTGGCTTGGCGCAGGACGGCTTTGATATCGCTGTCGTCTATGCCGGCAGCGTCGATGCGGCGCGCGAGACGTGCGAGGCCTGCGAGGCATCTGGCGCCACGGCGCGCGCATATCAATGTGACGTGGCCGACCCCGCCGCCGTCAACACATGCGTGGAAGCGGTCCTCAACGACTTTGGCTCCATTTGGGCGCTCGTCAACAACGCCGGCATCACGCGCGACGGCCTGCTCATGCGTATGGGTGACGATGCCTTCGACCGCGTGCTCGATGTCAATCTCAAGGGCACGTTCAATACGACGCGCGCACTCACCAAGACCTTTATGCGCCAGCGCGGCGGTTGCGTCATCAACATGAGCTCGGTCGTGGGCCTGATGGGCAATGCCGGGCAGGCCAACTACGCTGCCTCTAAGGCGGGCGTGATCGGCCTGACCAAGGCGGTAGCGCGCGAGCTTGCGCCCCGCGGCGTACGAGTGAACGCGGTCGCACCCGGGTTTGTCGAGACCGATATGACGGTAAAGCTATCGGATAAGGTGCGTGCGGCGTGCGAGGAGCAGATTCCCCTGAGGCGCATGGCGCGCCCCGAGGAAGTGGCCGGCGTGGTGCGCTTTTTGGCGAGTGATGCCGCCGCTTACATTACGGGCGAAGTCATACGCGTCGACGGCGGAATGGCGATGTAGAAACCAGGGCCGAACAACGGCTTGGATGAGGAGACCATGATGGAACAGAGAGTTGCAATCACCGGCATCGGTGCCGTATCGCCGCTCGGCAATACCGCGCTTGCCACCTGGGCGGCAATGTGCGCCGGCACGTGCGGCATCGGCCCAATCACGCACTTCGATACCGATGCGTTTGCCGTTAAGGTGGCAGCCGAGGTCAAGGGCTTTGACGGCAACGAGTACTTTGGCAAGCGTGACGCCAAGCACCTGGACCCCTGCGTCCAGTTTGCCCTGGCAGCGTCGGACGAGGCCATGCACGATGCGGGCTTTGATGTCGAAGGCGTCATCGATCGCGAGCGCCTGGGCATCTACGTGGGTTCAGGCGTGGGCGGCATGCAGACACTCGTCGAGAACGTCCACACGATCGCCGATCGGGGGCCTCGCCGCGCATCGCCCTATATGATTGCGATGATGATCCCCAACATGGCATCGGGCAATATCGCGATCCGCCACAAGGCAAAGGGTCCGACCCTGCCCGTGGTGACCGCGTGCGCGACCTCGGCCCATGCCGTGGGCGAGGCGTTCCGCGCCATCAAGCACGGCTATGCCGATGCAATCCTGGCTGGCGGCGCCGAGGCCGCAATCATCCCCGATGCCGTTGCGGGCTTTACGTCCTGCCGTGCGCTCACCACCAACCCCGACCCGTCGACGGCTTGTCGTCCGTTCGATGCGAATCGCGACGGCTTTGTGATGGGCGAAGGCGCCTGTGTGCTCGTGCTCGAGGGCATGGAGCACGCACAGGCCCGCGGTGCACACATTTATGCCGAGGTCGTGGGTTACGGCAACACCGATGATGCCTATCACATCACGAGCCCCGATCCCGAGGCTGCCGGCATCGCCCGTGCGATATCGCTGGCGGTGGCCGAGGGCGACGTTAAGCCTTCCGAGGGCCTCTACATCAACGCCCACGGTACCTCGACCAAGCTCAACGATTCGTCCGAGACGGCGGGCATTAAGCGTGCGCTCGGCGAAGACGCGGCACGCGCCGCACATGTCTCGTCGACCAAGTCGATGACCGGCCACATGATCGGTGCTACGGGAGCCATCGAGGTCATGGCCTGTGCCATGGCGCTCGAGCAGGGCGTGGTGCCGCCGACCATTAACTACCACACGCCCGATCCCGCCTGCGATCTTGATTACACGCCTAATCGAGCGGTTCGCGCCGACCTTACCTGGGCGCTTTCGACCAACCTGGGCTTTGGCGGGCACAACGCCGCCATCGCGCTGCGTAGATATACGAGGAGCTAGAGCATGGATTCCAAAAGACTTGCCGAGATAGCCGATGTGATGGAGGACCGCGGCCTCACGCGCGTGCGTGTTGAGGAGCCCGATGGCACCGCGGTCGAGCTCGAGCGCGCGAGTGCCGCGCAGCCGGTTGCCGTGCCCATGCCTATGCCGGGTGCCGTGACTGCTCCGGCGGTGGCTCCTGTCGCCATGCCTGCCGCCGCACCGGAGCCCGCCGCGCAGGCGACTGCCGCCGCACCGGAGCCCAAGGGCACCGAGGTGACTGCTCCCATGGTCGGCGTTTTCTATGCTGCCCCGGCGCCGGGCGACGAGCCGTTTGTGCGCGTGGGCTCCAAGGTCAAGGCCGGCGAGACCCTCTGCATCATCGAGGCCATGAAGGTTCTCAACGAGGTGACGGCCGAGGGGGATGGCGAGGTGCTCGAGATCTGCGTGGCCGACGGCGACCTCGTGGAGTTTGGCAGCTGCCTCATGAGGATCGGATAGGTGATATCCATGAACAAAGAAGAGCTTAAAGAACTGTTACCGCATCGCGAGCCGATGCTTTTGCTTGACGAAGCCGAGCTGGTGGGCGACGAGGCCCACGGCAAGATCACGATCACGGGCGACGAGTACTTTTTGCAGGGGCATTTTCCGGGAAACCCGGTCGTTCCCGGCGTGATCCAGTGCGAGATGCTCGCCCAGAACTGCTGCGTGCTGCTGATGGGCGATGAGGAGGCGCGCGGCGCGACGCCGTTCTACACGAGTCTGGACAAGGTGCGCTTTAAGCGCCCGGTGCGCCCGGGCGACACGGTGGATCTGGTGTGCTCCATCACGCGTGCGCGCGGGCCGTTCCGCTTTGCGACGGGTACTGCGAGCGTCAACGGTGAGGTTTGCTGCCGCGCCGATATGTCTTTTGCACTCATGCACGAAAGTTAAGGAAGGCTTCATGTTCGACAAAGTGCTCATCGCCAACCGCGGCGAAGTCGCGGTCCGTGTTATCCGCGCGTGCCGCGATATGGGCATCAAGACCGTCGCCGTCTACTCCACGGCCGATGCGGACGCGTTGCACGTGCAGCTTGCCGACGAGGCGTATTGCATCGGCGGCCCGCGTCTTGCCGAGAGCTACCTCAACGACGATGCCGTGCTCACCTGTGCCGTAAAGTCAGGAGCTAAGGCAATTCATCCCGGCTATGGCTTTTTCTCCGAGAAGGCGAGCTTCGTGCGAGACTGCGACAAGTATGGCCTGGCGTTTGTCGGTCCTTCGGCCGAGGTGATCGACAGCATGGGCGACAAGGACGCCGCACGTCGAACGGCTGCTGCGGCGGGCGTGCCCATCGTGCCCGGCTGCGATCTGCTCAAAAGTCCCGAGGAGGCGACGGCCGAGGCCGAGCGCATTGGCTGCCCCGTGCTTATTAAGGCGCGTGCAGGTGGTGGCGGTCGCGGTATTCGCAAGGTCGAGCGCGTGGAAGATGCGGCAAAGGCCTTTATTGAAGCACGCGCCGAGGGCGAGGCCGTTTTTGGCGACGGCGAGTGCTACATGGAGAAGTTCGTCGCGCCGGCGCACCATGTCGAGGTGCAGATTATGGCCGATAAGCAGGGCCATGTGTTTTCGCTCGGCGAGCGCGAGTGCTCGGTGCAGCGCCGCAACCAAAAGCTGATCGAGGAGAGCCCCGCGCCGTGCCTCGATGGACACGACGACATTCGTGCCCGTATGCACAAGGCGGCGCGCGACCTGGCTCGTGCCGTCGGCTACGAAGGAGCCGGTACCATCGAGTTCCTGTATTCGGACGACGGCAATTTCTACTTTATGGAAATGAACACGCGCTTGCAGGTGGAGCATCCGGTTACGGAGTTTGTGACCGATACCGACTTGGTCAAGTGGCAGCTGCGCGTGGCGGCCGGCCAGCCTCTGCCCTTTGAGCAGGAGGACATGCCGGTCCGCAACCATGCCATGGAGTGCCGCATCAATGCCGAAACGCCGGACTTTCTGCCGTCATGCGGAACGGTCACCGCGTTGCGTGTGCCGGGTGGTCCGCGCGTGCGCTGGGATTCCGCCATGTTTACCGGTGCGAAAGTTCCGCCATACTATGACTCCATGCTTGGCAAGCTCATCGTGTGTGCGCCCACGCGTGACGGCGCCATTCGCAAGATGCGCTCGGCCCTGGGCGAGCTCGTGATTGAGGGCGTGAGCGAAAACAGCGAGCTTCAGCTCGACGTGCTGGCAAACGACGAGTTCTTGTCGGGCATGTATCACACCGATCTGATGGGGCATCTCTATGCTGATGAATAGAAAAGCGAAGACGGTCAACGTCCTCGAGGGACCGATGACCGAGTCGTGCGCCGAGTTTCCCGCGCGCCACGTGTTTATCAAGTGCCCGGAGTGCCGCCGCGTGATCGATGAGACGCGCCTGCACGACAACCTCGAGGTCTGCCCTCGCTGCGGCAAACACTTTCGCGTGAGCGGGCGCGACCGCATGCGCATGACGATTGACGAGGGCACGTTTGAGGAATGGGATGCCAGTCTGGCGCCGGAGGACTTCCTTTCGTTTCCCGGCTATGTCGACAAGCTCAAGAGCGTGAGCGAACGTTCGGGCGAGCGCGATGCCGTTGTGTGCGGCAAGGGCAAAATCTGCGGTTGCGATACGGCGCTCTTCTTTATGGACGCCAACTTTATGATGGGCTCGATGGGTTCCGTGGTGGGCGAGAAGATCTGTCGCACATTTGAGCGAGCGACCGAGCTTGGATTGCCAGTTGTCGGCTTTACCGTTTCGGGCGGTGCGCGCATGCAAGAGGGCGTGACATCGCTTATGCAGATGGCCAAGATTTCTGCGGCGGTTAGGTGCCACAGCGAGGCGGGCGGCCTGTATATCACGGTGCTCACCGACCCCACGACCGGAGGCGTAACCGCGAGCTTTGCCATGGAGGGCGACATTATCCTGGCCGAGCCCGATGCCCTGACGGCATTTGCCGGCCCGCGCGTGATCGAGCAGAACATGCACAAGCGTCTGCCCAAGGGATTTCAGCGCTCCGAGTTCTTGCTGGAGCACGGCTTTTGCGATGCCGTTGTTCCGCGTGGCGAGATCGCGCTCACGGTGTGCGAGCTGCTGGCGCTGCACGAAGGGCACGCGCCCGGCCTGGGGGCACCACATGAGATCGTGCATACGGGTCGCCGCGGCAAAAAGCTGGGACACTTGTTTAAGCGCTCGGCGGCACCAAAAACCGCGCTCGAGATTGTCAAGCAGACCCGCTCGGCAGATCGCGCCACGGCGGGTGAGATGATCTCGCTGGGCCTGGATGGATTTGTGGAGCTGCACGGCGACCGTTACTTTGGCGACGACGCCGCTGTGGTGGCTGGCATTGGCTGGAAAGACGGACGTCCCGTAACGGTCATCGCCATCGAGCGCGGCACCACGACCAAAGAGCGTATGCGCCGCAACTTTGGCATGGCACATCCCGAGGGCTACCGCAAAGCGCGTCGCCTGATGCTCCAGGCCGAAAAGTTTGGCCGACCGGTTCTGTGCCTGGTCGATACTTCGGGCGCGTTTTGCGGCATCGGTGCCGAGGAGCGCGGTCAGGGCGAAGCGATTGCCCAGAATCTCATGGAGATGAGCGGCCTTAAGACACCGATTGTCTCGGTGGTGACGGGCGAAGGCGGCTCTGGTGGCGCGCTGGCGCTGTCCGTGGCCGACCGCATCCTGATGCTCTCGAGCTCGGCCTATTCGGTCGTGAGCCCCGAGGCCTGTGCGTCGATCCTGTGGAAGGATACCGAGCGCGCGGATGAGGCCGCCGAGGCGCTGAAGCTCACGGCCCCCGATCTGTTGGCGCTCGGCATCATCGACGGCATTGTCGACGATAGGGGCCTGTCGCATGAGGAGATCGCCGGTGCCGTCATGTCCTCGGCATTTGATGCCTTCGATACGCTTGGGCAGCTCGACGACGCGACCCTCGCAAACCTCCGCTACAAAAAGTACCGCGCAATCGGTCAGTACCGCACGATGTGATAAAGGGACAGCCCACATGTCACATTGGGAAAGGCGTTCCATGCCACAAGTTTCTAACACCTCGTTTACAACGACGGTTTCATCAAACGCCATGGCCGTGGTGGACTATCTGTCCAAAAGCATGATGTCGGCGCTGCCGTTTATTGTCTGTGCGGCGCTGTTTCGTACCGTCGCCGTCATTATGGGCGAAGGCATGCTGGGCCTGTGGTCTGCCGATTCCGAAATCTATCGCCTGTTCTACAGTTGGCTCTATAACGCCGGCTACTACTTTTTGCCCATTTATCTTGGTTGGGCGGCCGCCCGCCAGCTCGGTTGCTCGGAGCAGCTGGGCATGATGCTGGGCGGCGTATTGATTGCGCCCGATCTGCTTAAGCTCGTCGATGCCGCATCGACGACGGGGGCATCGATGACTTCCGTGTATGGCCTGCTTCCCGCGCCGGTCAACGATTACACGACGACTGTTATTCCGGTTCTCATTTCGGTGCCCGTGCTATGGCGAGTGGAGTGTTTCTTTCAGCGCGTTATCCCTAAGGCCGTGGCGTTTTCGTTTGTTCCGTTTGCGACCATGCTTGTCATGGTCCCGGTTTCGCTGTGTATCACGGCACCGGCGGGCAGCTATCTGGGCATGCTGTTGGGCCAGCTTATGTTTATGCTTGGCAATTCCGGTGGCATCGTGTCGCTGCTCACGCTCATGGGGCTTGCCGCGGGCTGGGAGTTCCTAAAGATCGCGGGCGTCAGCAACGTCATCCTATCGCTCGCCTACGCGCAGTTTATGAGTGTGGGAACGGATTCGTGCATCCTGATCGCCGCGACGATGGCAACGTTTGCCGTTTGGGGCATGCCCTTTGGCGCATCGCTCCGCGTTGCGGATAAGGACGAGAAGGCGCTCATGCTGGGTTATTCGATCTCGGGTGTTCTTGGCGGCGTAAGCGAGCCGGCGCTGTACGGTTGCGGCTTTAAATATGGCAGGTGCCTGACGTGCATGGCCATTGGCGGCGCCGTCGGAGGCCTTGTTGCGGCCGTGGGCCACGTTACGGCCTATACCATCGGCATGACGAATGTCCTCATGGTCATTGGCTTTGCCACGGGCGGCATCTCGAACCTGCTGTGGTGCTGCGTTGCCGGCGGCACGGCTTTTGTGGTGTCTGCGGCGCTGAGCTACTGCTTTGGCGTGGTGCCGGCGAAGGGACAGGCGACGGGGGACGGAGCCGATTCGCCCGATACAGTGGCGAGCGCTGCTGAAGTAAGCGCATAAACCTGTGCGACAAAAGGACGATTCCTTTGTCACATTCCAAGGCCGTGGCCCGTGTGGGCTGCGGCCTTTTTGTATCTTGAGGACAAAGTGGCTACACTACAATCCGTTTGAGCAATAGATATATAGGTAGTACCGTGGGGGCGGATGCAGATGGTCGAGTGGATAGTTAAGCGCGCGCAGGGCGATCGTGCGCGTGTGGGCACGTTAGCGGGCATGGTGTGTATTGTCGCCAATGTGGCGCTTTGTGCTGCGAAGGGCGCAATTGGTGTGGTTTCGGGATCGGTTTCGATTGTGGCGGATGCCATGAACAACCTGTCCGATGCCAGTTCGAATATCGTGAGCGTGCTGGGCTTTAAGCTGGCGAGCAAGCCGGCCGACCCCGAGCATCCTTACGGCCACGGTCGCTATGAGTATCTCTCGGGGTTGGTCGTGGCGGCGCTCGTGCTGCTGATTGGCGTTGAGCTGGTGAAGTCCTCGGTTGAGCGCGTCATCCACCCCGAACCTGTCGAGTTCTCGCTTGCCCTGGTGGCAGTTCTCGTGCTTTCGATGGTCGTAAAGCTCTGGATGGCGGCCCTCAACCAAAAGCTCGGCGATCGCATTGAGTCCGAGACGCTGCATGCGACCGCGCAGGATTCCAAGAACGATGTCCTTGCCACGGGCGCCGTGCTGGCGTGCGCAATTGTTTCGCAGGTGACGCACATCAATCTTGACGCATGGGTCGGCCTTGCCGTTGGCGCCTATATTGGCTGGAGCGGCTTTGAACTTATTCAAGATACGGTGAGCCCGCTTTTGGGTCAGTCGCCCGATCCTAAGCTGGTCAAGCACATTCGAGACAAGATCATGAGCTATCCCGGCGTTTTGGGCGTTCACGATTTGATGGTTCACGACTACGGCCCGGGCAGGAAGTTCGCAAGCGCTCACGCCGAGATGGCAGCCGAGGCCAGCCCGCTGGAAAGTCACGACACGCTCGATAACATCGAGCAGTCGTTTAGGAACGAAGACGGCATGATTGTCACGCTCCATTACGACCCCATCGTGACCGACGATCCCAAGGTGGCGAGCATGCGTTTACGCATTAACGCCATGGCCCAACAGATCGATAGCCGCCTTTCGATTCACGATCTGCGCTGTGTGCCGGGTCCCACGCACACCAACGTGATCTTTGACTGCGTGCGTCCCTCGGATCTGCAGATGAGTGCCGAGGACGTAAAACACGCGCTGGCACAACGGGTCGAGTCGGAATACCCCAAGTCGATTGCCAAGATCACGATCGATGAAGACTACGTAGGCCATACCCACGAGTAGGGTTGCGCCGGCAAAGCAAGTTATACAGAAGGGGAGAGCATGAAGCGTCTATATCTACTCCGCCACGGCCAGACAGAATTCAACGTTAAAAAGCTCGTCCAGGGTCGCTGCGATTCACCGCTCACCGATTTGGGCCGTCAGCAAGCCGGGATGGCAGCCGCATGGCTCAAAGCCCACAACGTCGTTCCCGACAAAGTGGCCTCATCACCCTTAGGCCGAGCCATGGACACCGCTAGTCTCGTTGCATGCGAGCTCCTCGGCCCGGACGCGGCAGTCGAGCCCTGCGAAGGCATCATCGAGCGCTGCTACGGCACCTTCGAAGAAGGTCCCCACGATGCCCTTCCCACCGACGTCTGGGATCCGGGCGAGGACCTGGTCCCCTTCGGAGGAGAAGGAAGCCGCGCGCTGCAAGAACGCATGGTAGACACCCTCACCAATCTCATGAGTGCTAAGGACACCGAAACCCTACTAGCAGTAAGCCACGGCAGCGCCAGCCGCCAATTCATCAAGGCCGCAGCCCCAGAGGGCTTCGAGCTCCCAGCAAAACTCCCCAACTGCGCCATCATGATCTTCGATTTCGATGAGGCAAAGCAACAAGCAGAAGGCGAGCCAATGCAATGCAAGTTCACCCTCCAGCAAATAGTGGACCCTCAACAAAGTCATTAGCCTGAACGAGCAAAGTTAAGCAGGCATCAACGTGGCGTTCCCAGTGTGCGGCGGAGGGGGGCGGGCCTGAGACATATTAAGGTTGTCGCGAGTTCCGCACGAACAGGAGAGCACTTAATGTGCTCTCCGTCGTGAGCAGGACTGTAGAGCAGCAACCTTAATATGTCTCAGGCCCGCCCCCTCCGCCGCACACTGGGAACGTGCCACGCACTTTACCTGCGTAAACAATGTGAGTGAAATATGAATCTCGATGGATACGCCCGCAGCCGTGTATACTAAACAGCTGTGTGAAACCAGGGGAGTATTCTGGCTGGACAAAATGCCTGCTTAATAGGGTTGTCAGGTAGTCCGGACGCAATACAAGACTGGGGAGCACGTCGTGTAAGTAGTGGTCCTCTAGGGGCGTACGCTCGGTGGTGTACGCATTGTCCCAAGACCACGCGAGAGTTGGGATCATATCTTGATCAGCATGATTCTCGGCCGCAAGATTGGCATGACCCAGGTTTGGGACGAGGACGACAACGTCGTTCCCGTCACGGTCATCCAGGCTGGCCCCTGCGCTGTCTCGCAGGTTAAAACTCAGGCAACCGACGGCTATGACGCCGTCCAGATCGGTTTCGGCGACATCAAGGCTAAGAACGTGAACAAGCCCATGGCTGGTCACTTCGCCAAGGCTGGCGTCGAGCCTGTCCGTTTCCTTCGTGAGGTCCGCGTCGAGAACGGCGAGGAGCACAAGGTCGGCGAGGTCGTCACCGTCGCTGATTTCGCTGATGTCGAGAAGGTTGACGTCATCGGTACCTCCAAGGGTAAGGGCTTCCAGGGTCGCATCAAGCGCTGGGGTCAGCGCCGCGGTCCTATGACGCATGGTTCTCACTTCCAGCGTCACCCCGGTTCTATCGGTCAGTGCGCCTATCCTGCGCGCGTCCTCAAGGGCGTCAAGATGGCCGGTCACATGGGTAACGAGCGCGTTACCGTCAAGAACCTTTCCGTTGTCCGCATCGATGCCGAGCAGAACCTCATCTTGGTCAAGGGCGCTGTCCCGGGTGCCAAGAATGGTCTCGTCGCCATCCGTATGGCCTAAGGGCCCAGCCCATTTAGCCCAGCGTCATACCAAGGAGAACACTTAAATGGCAAAGTTTGAAGTAAAGAACAGCGAGGGCAAGAAGGTCGCCGAGGCCGAGCTCGCCGCTGAGGTGTACGGCATCGAGCCGAACATCCACGTTATGCACCACATCGTCAAGTGCCAGATGGCCTCTTGGCGTCAGGGCACCCAGTCCGCTAAGGGCCGCTCTGAGGTTTCCGGTGGCGGCAAGAAGCCTTGGCGTCAGAAGGGCACCGGCCGTGCCCGCCAGGGTTCCATCCGTGCTGCCCAGTGGCGTCACGGTGGCGTTGTTTTCGCCCCCAAGCCCCGTTCCTACGCCAAGCGTATGAACAACAAGGAGGTCAAGCTGGCTATGCGCTCTGCGCTGTCCGCCAAGCTGGCCGATGGCGAGCTTGTGCTCGTCGACGACTACGGCTTCGAGAAGCCTTCCACCAAGGCTGCCGTCGCTATGCTCAAGGCTCTCGGCCTTGAGGGCAAGCGTCTGACCATCATCGTTCGCGATGAGGACGTCAACGCCTACCTGTCGTTCCGCAACATTCCCAAGACGTTCATCATCACTGCCGACGAGGCCAACACCTACGATCTCGTCAACAACAACGCTGTGCTGATGCCCGCCGACATCGCCGCTCACTTCGGGGAGGTGCTTGCATAAATGACCGCCCACGAGATCATCATCCGTCCGATCGTGTCCGAGCGTTCCTTCTCCGGCATGGAGCTGAACAAGTACACGTTCGAGGTCGCCAAGGATGCTAACAAGTATCAGATCAAGGACGCTGTCGAGGAGATCTTCGGCGTCAAGGTCGTTCGCGTGAACACCCTGACGGTCAAGCCCAAGACCAAGCGCGTGCGCTATGTCGCCGGCAAGACCCGTTCTTGGAAGAAGGCCATCGTCACGCTGGCCGAGGGCGACACCATCGAGGTCTTTGGCAACCAGGCCTAAGACTCGCTGCTGTTGAGTGAGCTCATGCCTCCCAAATAGGGGAGGCGAGAGCTCAAGGTTTTGGGCGTATTAAATGGACACGCCCGGAACCGTGTATACGTCCGGTGTCATCGCACCCGAGGCAGAACCTCGAATCCCTGTCTGCGATGGCTAACGGATTCCTATTGAAAGGGATTGTAATGGCTGTAAAGCACCTTAAGCCGACCTCCGCTGGTAGGCGTTGGCAGACGATCTCCGACTTCTCCGAGATCACCTGCACCAAGCCCGAGAAGTCTCTTCTCGAGCCCCTGCCCAAGAAGGCCGGTCGTAACAACAACGGCCGCATCACCACCCGCCACCAGGGCGGCGGCGTGAAGCGTCGTTACCGCGTGATCGACTTCAAGCGCAACAAGGACGGCGTGCCCGCCAAGGTTGCCACGATCGAGTACGATCCGAACCGTTCCGCTCGCATCGCTCTGCTGCACTACGCTGACGGTGAGAAGCGCTACATCCTGGCCCCCAAGGGCCTCGAGGTCGGTCAGACCATCATGTCCGGTTCTGACGCCGACATCAAGCCGGGCAACGCTCTGCCCCTCGCCGACATCCCCGTCGGTACGCTCATCCACGCCGTCGAGTTCCAGCCGGGCAAGGGCGCCGCTATCGCCCGTTCCGCCGGTAACTCCTGCCAGCTGATGGGTAAGGAGGGCAAGTACGCTATCGTCCGTATGCCTTCCTCTGAGATGCGCCGCATCCTCGTTACCTGCCGCGCCACCGTCGGTGAGGTCGGCAACGCCGATCACGCCAACATCGTCATCGGCAAGGCCGGCCGTAAGCGTCACATGAACGTGCGCCCGACCGTCCGCGGTACCGTCATGAACCCTGTCGACCACCCGCACGGCGGTGGCGAGGGCAAGAACCACACCTCTGGTCGTCCCTCTGTTACCCCCTGGGGTAAGCCGACGAAGGGCCTTCGTACGCGCAAGAAGAAGAAGGTCTCGAACCAGCACATCATTCGTCGCCGTAAGAAGTAATTTCGGATACCGAGTTTTAGGAGAAAGCACTTATGAGCAGAAGTCTCAAAAAGGGCCCGTTCGTGGAGACTCGCCTTCTCTCGCGTATCACCGCGATGAACGAGGCTGGCAAGAAGGACGTCGTGAAGACCTGGTCCCGCGCGTCCACCATCTTCCCCGAGATGGTTGGTCACACCATCGCCGTCCACGACGGCCGCAAGCATGTGCCCGTGTATGTTACCGAGTCCATGGTTGGTCACAAGCTCGGCGAGTTCGCGCCGACTCGTACGTTCCGTGGCCACAAGGCCAAATAGGGGGTTAACCGTAAATGGCAACTAAGTCTATTGAAACTGAGGCCACCGAGGTTCGCGCCGTCGCTAAGTACGTGCGTGTTTCCCCCAGCAAGGCCCGCCTGGTGGTCGATCTGATCCGCCGCAAGCCTGTCGCTCAGGCCTTCGACATCCTCCACTTCTGCGACCGCGCCGTCGCCGTGGATGTCGAGAAGGTTCTCCGTTCCGCCGTTGCGAACGCCGAGAACAACAACGGTCTGCGTGCCGACAACCTGGTTGTCGCCGCTGCCTATGTTGACGAGGGTCCGACGCTTAAGCGCATCCGTCCCCGCGCCAAGGGTTCCGCTTCTCGCATTTTGAAGCGTACTTCCCACATCACCGTCGTCGTTGCTCCTCGAAAGGAGGCGTAAAGCTGTATGGGTCAGAAAGTCTACCCCACCGGCTTCCGTCTTGGCATCACCGAGAACTGGCGCTCCCGCTGGTTCGCAGAGAAGGATTACGCTAAGACCCTCGGTAACGATCTCGAGATCCGCAAGTACCTCGAGAAGCGTCTTTCCCGCGCAGCTGTCTCCCGCGTCGAGATCGAGCGCGCTGGCGACAAGGTGAAGGTCATCATCCTCACCGCTCGCCCCGGCGTTGTCATCGGTAAGAAGGGTGCCGAGATCGATACCCTCCGCACCGAGCTCGAGAAGGTCGCTGGCGTCTCCAAGGGCCAGCTCTCCGTCGACGTTGTCGAGATCAAGCGCCCCGAGCTCGACGCCAACCTCGTTGCTCAGTCCATTGCTGAGCAGCTCGAGGGCCGCGTTGCCTTCCGTCGCGCTATGCGCAAGGCTGTCCAGTCCGCCCGCAAGGCCGGCGCTAAGGGCATCCGTATCCAGTGCTCCGGTCGTCTCGGCGGTGCCGAGATGGGCCGTCGTGAGTGGTACCGTGAGGGTCGCGTGCCTCTGCACACCCTCCGTGCCAAGATCGACTACGGCACGGCTGTCGCCAGCACCACCATGGGCGCTTGCGGCGTGAAGGTCTGGATCTACCTGGGCGAGAAGCTCCCGGGCCAGCCTGTTCCCAACCCTGCACTCGAGGGCTCTTCCCGTCCTCGTCGTCGTAACTCCGAGAGGAGGGGTCAGTAGTGCTTGCCCCTAAGCGTATTCTTCACCGCAAGGTGCAGCGTGGCTCCATGAAGGGCCAGGCCAAGGGTAATACCGAGCTGCATTTCGGCGAGTTTGGTATCCAGGCTCTCGAGGCCCATTGGATCACCAACCGTCAGATCGAGGCCGCTCGTATTGCCATGACCCGCTACATGAAGCGTGGCGGTCGTGTCTACATCACGATCTTCCCTGATAAGCCCATCACCAAGAAGCCTGCCGAGACTCGCATGGGTTCTGGTAAGGGTAACCCCGAGGAGTGGGTGGCCGTCGTCAAGCCCGGCCGCATCATGTTCGAGGTCAAGGGCGTGCCCGAGGAGGTCGCTCGCGAGGCTCTGCGTCTTGCACAGCACAAGCTTCCCATCAAGACCAAGATTGTTGCTGCTAAGAACGCTGAGCAGCGCATCGAGAAGGAGATGGCTGAGGAGGCCGCTCTCGAGGCCAAGTGGGCTGCTGAGGACGCCGCCGCCGCCAAGGAGGAGAACTAATGAAGCCCGCAGAGATTCGTGAGCTCTCGGACGCTCAGCTCGTTGAGAAGCTGAAGGAAATGCGCGCCGAGCTCTTTAACCTTCGTTTCCAGATGGCCACCAGCCAGCTGGACAACACCGCTCGCGTCAACACCGTGAAGAAGGACATCGCTCGCGTCCTCACGGAGCAGCGCGCCCGCGAGATCGCAGCGGAGAAGTCCGCTGTCGCCGAGTAGGACCTAAGGAGAGAACATGACTGATTCGCGTAACTCGCGTAAGGTCCGTACGGGTGTCGTTACCTCCGTCTCCGGTGCCAAGACCATTGTTGTCACCATCACCGAGCGCAAGCGTCACCCCAAGTACGGCAAGATGATGACCAGCTCCAAGAAGCTGCACGCTCACGACGAGGAGTGCACGGCTGGCGTGGGCGATACCGTCCGCGTTATGGAGACCCGTCCTATGTCCAAGATGAAGCGTTGGCGCCTCATCGAGGTCGTCGAGCGCGCTAAATAAGCAGTCGCTCTTACGACTTGTACGTTTCCGAAGATGTGCGTATGCCTGGCTTGCATACCACGGGCCGTATAAAGGCTGCGCACCTCTCTTCGGTTCTTAGTTCGGAGGAACATCTACCATGATTCAGATGCAAACCATGCTGAACGTCGCCGACAACTCCGGCGCTCGCAAGATTCGCTGCATCAAGGTGCTTGGCGGTTCCAAGCGTCGTTATGCAGGCATCGGCGATGTGTTCATCGGTGCTGTCCAGGAGGCTACCCCTGGCGCCAACGTCAAGAAGAAGGACGTTGTCCGTTGCGTCGTCGTTCGCACCGTTAAGGAGATCCGCCGCAAGGATGGCTCCTACATTCGCTTTGATGAGAACGCCTGCGTTGTCATCAACAACGATGGTTCGCCCGTCGGCACCCGTATCTTCGGGCCCGTCGCTCGCGAGCTTCGTGACAAGAAGTACATGAAGATCGTCTCGCTCGCTCCCGAGACCCTGTAGTTAGGGGAGATATATGTATATCAAGAAGGGCGATAAGGTCCAGGTTCTCTCTGGTAAGGATCGCGGCAAGCAGGGCGTTGTCCTGCGTGCTCTCCCCGCCGAGAACAAGGTCGTTGTCGAGGGCGTTTCGGTCGTCAAGAAGGCCGTCAAGCCCAACGCTGCCAACCAGCAGGGCGGCATCGTTTCGCAGGAGGCTCCCATCGACGCCTCCAACGTCAATCTCGTCTGCCCCGAGTGCGGTAAGGTTACCCGCGTCGGTCACGAGAAGGACGGCAAGAACAAGCTGCGCGTCTGCAAGAAGTGCGGCCACAAGTTCTAAGCTGCCCGCAACATCAAGTTGCTAGCAAAGGCCCGGATGTCCCACGGCACCCGGGCCTTTTTTCTATCGCTACTCGATGGCTTCGGGTTTGCCGTCCCGTCATTCCGGTTGCATCCAGTTTTCGGTGCCGTCTCGAATCGAGTGCCGCCAGGTGACACCCTGTCGCGTTTCGTCGGCTTCGGTGACAAAAGCCGGGACAACTCCAAAAACTATTTTCGAACTCAGGGCTTTGAGTTTTTGTTTTAGTCCCAAAGGGCGCGGCGGGATGCCTTTGAAGGCTCGATAGCGCCGAAACGCCCGTTTTGAAACTCAAATGCCTTTTCGCGTGCAAGACGCCAGCTGCAATAGGAAGTGAATCAACGCAGGTGGCTTTCAAACAGTTTGCAAAACTGCAGGTCGCAGGTCTTCATTGCCAGTAGGAGAAATGAGTAGTCTCAGGTGGCTTGCTCATGAGTTGACTAACGGGATTTGAGATTACGCTGACGTCCGGAAACGCTTCGAACACGGCGTTAAGTTTTTGGGGTTTGGGCGCAGCCCCTGCACCCGCGAGCGCGGGCCTTAAGCCCGCCGAGAGAGTGACGCGTCGAAAACGAAAGGGAAAGAGAGAAGGGGCCGTTCCTATCATTCAGGTTGCGACCGAAGAAGACAAGGAGACCCCCTGAGCCTGAATGATGCCCCACAGACCGCGTCCGACCGAGCTCAAGCCGAGCTTTTCCTGACGTCCGCCTTCGCGGAGATGATGGCTGGATTGGCTATGGATTGGCAACACCAATTTGGACGATTCCGGGAGGGACGGTCCCGCCTCCCTGAACTCGACCGGCGACATGTAGCCCAGTGTCGAGTGGATCCTGAAGTTGTTGTACCAGTGCACGTAATCCGAGAGCTTGGCTCGGAGCTCGCGCGCCCCTCCTCGGTCCTGCGGAGTGGCCGACGATCTCCCCGTTGCAGAGGTCGACGAGCAGGCAGACGTAGTTCCACGATGCCCCGACGCGTACGCAGGCCAGGTCGCTGCATATTTGGGTGCGCGGCGCCCTGCCGCCGAAGCCGCGCGCGACGACGTTCGGCACGTCGGCCTCGTTGACCGCCCCGGGGTGCACCTTGAACCTCTTCCTGCCGTATGTGCCGGCCAGGCCGTTCTCCCTCATGATGCGGCAGACGCGGCGCCGGCTGACGGTAACGCCCGACCTCCTGGGCGACGCCTTGATCTTGCGCGATCCGTTCCGGCCCTTGCTGGCGGCATGCGCCGCCGCGGCCGCCGTCGCCCCCGACATTAAGGTCCTCGAGGGCCGCGTCGTCTCCGGCGACCAGTTCGTCTCGCCCGCGGAACAGAAGGAGCGCATCCTCGCGACCTTCGGCGACCTGTGCTGCGAGATGGAGGGCTGCACCATCGCGCAGGCCGCCTATCTCAACGGCGTGCCCCTCGTCGTCGTGCGCGCCATCAGCGACAAGCCCTGCGCCGAGGGCCAGGTCGTCGACTACAACACCTTCGAGAAGAAGGCCGCCTGCGACTGCGCCCGCATCGCCGCGCGCATGGTTAAGCTTTAGGCCCTGCGCGCCGGGGCCCTTCTTTATGTTGGGACCCCGGCGCGCAGGGCCCTTTCCAAAGCGAAGTGTCGAGCCGAAGTGTTGAGCGTCGGCCCTGAATGTTCAATGGCCGTTGTTTTCTGCCCCTCAAGTGGTGGACTTTTCCTCGGGGCTGTTGATTCCCCCACGCGCCCCTTTCCGTTCTCTGTGTTCCCCTTATACTCCTTGTACGAGGAGGTAAGAAGTCATGGACAAGACCGCACAGGACAGCTTGGCAAAGAAACCCGTCGACATGAGGGACAGGATTCTCGAGCATCTCGAGGCCCTCACCTCTGCCGTCTCGCTCGACGACCTTGCCCGTCTGTCCACCTCCGACATCGCCGAGACGCTCATCATCTCCAGGAGCCTGGCGAGCCAGTACCTCAACGACCTTGTTCGCGCCGGCTTTGTGGTTAAGGTGGCGGGCAGGCCTGTCCGTTATTTTCATCGCCGCGCGTTCCAGAAGCGTTTTCAGGTAAAGCTCTCTGCAAGCGAGTACGCCTCGCTCGCCGACCTCATCCAGGCGACGGGAATCGCCGATCACCGCGACTTCGCGCGTGCCGTGGGCTTCGACCTGAGCCTCAGCTCCGTTGTCGAGCAGTGCAAGGCTGCGGTTCAGTACCCTCCGTTTGGCCTGCCCATCCTCTTGAGCGGCGGCGTGGGTGTCGGTAAGTCTTTCCTTTCTCGCCTTGTGTACGAGTACGGCAAGAACCAGGGCTTGCTGTCCCGCGACTCCTCCTATGTGCGCATCGACTGCGCCGGGGTCCCGGACGCCGCCTCGTTCAACGGGCTTCTTGACGAGTCGATCGCGAAATCGCGCGGGGGTGTGGTCTTTGTCAACGGCATCGAGGCACTCTCTCCCTCTGCGATGGAACACTGCCTTGCGACGGCCCTCGGGCTCGATGCCTCCCAGGATGCGCCGCGCGCTCGCCTCGTTCTTTCGACGACGCTTTCCGCCGATGACCCGAAGGTTTCCTCGGCCTACAGCAAAATGCCCATCTGTGCCCGCGTCCCCTCACTCAAGGAGCGGACCCCCGAGGAGCGCGAGGATCTCATCTTGAGCTTCCTGCGCAGCGAGGGGTGCCGAATCGGTTCTGATGTGAAGATCAGCCGCGGCGCATACCGTTGCCTCGTGAACGCGGACTTTTCCGATAACATCGCCGGCTTGCGCGCCTGCGTGACGAACTGCTGCGCCAAAGCGTTCCTCAATCGCGAGGGCGACTACGTCGTCGTTCGCCCGTATCTTCTTCCCAGCGGGCTCCTCTCCTCCGCGCAGATCGATCAACAGCCCGACGATGGCGTTCTGATCGACGCGTCCCTGGATGCCGCCGAGAGCACAGGGCCGGTCGAGCAGGCGCTCGATGCCCTGTGCTCTCTCGATGAGCGATTCTGCGCCGGGGAGCTCTCTGTCTCCGAGCTTGTCTCGCAAGCTGTCTCCGCTGTGCGCGGCGTTGAGGATCACTTGATCTTCGGCCACGGCGTCGCCTCATCGAGGCCGCGCGCCTTCGAGCGCGTCGTGGGCGCGGTCCTTGCCGACGCAGGCTCTTCTTATGGCATCGAGCTTTCGAGGAAGGTCACTTTTCTACTGGCCCAGGAGATTTGCCTGCAGTTGTGGCCGGGCATCGGCCTGGCTAAGCGAAAGTCTGCCTGTGCGGAGCGAATTTCCCATCTCCTCGGTGCCGTGACCTCCGAATTGCCGTTTGCCTCGAGCGTCTCCGATCAGGTCGCCGCAGACATGGAAGGGGCGCTCGGAATCTCGCTCGATCACTTCACTAAGACGCTTCTGACGTTGTGCGTCGCATCGGAGTCTCGCGACGCGAAGGCCCTTCGGACGCTCTGCGTCATCTTGTCACACGGCTACTCGACGGCGACGAGCATCGCCGACGCGGCGAACCGTATGCTCGGCGTGCATGTGTACGAGGCGGTCGACATGCCCTACGACCAGCAGCTGAAGGACATCGTCGGTCCGCTCCAGCGCCTCGTCGACCGCCATTCCTACTGCACCGGGGTCGTGTTTCTTGTTGACATGGGCTCTTTGGAGGAGGCCTATAAGGCCCTCGAGAACGTTACCGACTCCACCATCGGGGTGGTGAACAACGTCTCCACCGGGCTCGCGCTCGAGATCGGGTCCGGGCTGCTCGGCGGCAAGTCCATCGCCGAGGTTCTTGGCGATGCGACCGCCGTGTGCGTGACGCACTGCAAGGTAATCGAGCGCGTCAACCGTGAGGACGCCATCGTCTTCTGCTCCGAGTCCGGGGTCGACGCGGCCGAGAGGATACGTCAGCTCGTCTCGCAGAGCCTCCCGCGCACCATAGGCGCGCGCCTGCTCACGAGGCCCTTCAAGCAGCTTGCCGCGAACGGGTCGAACGACGCCGTTTTCTCCGAGCACCGCGTCTGCGCCGTCATCGGCACGGGAGACCCCAGGATTGCCTCCGTTCCCTTCGTCGCCCTCGAAGACATTATGTCGACGGCGTCCGCCTCGAAGGTCGATGCCGTGTTCGGCAGGTGGCTCGACGTCTCCGAGCTCGCTTCTTTCCACGAGAAGCTGCTTTCGAATATGACGCTGCAGAACGTTATCCGCTCCATCACCATCCTCGACCCGGAGCGGCTGTTCCACGAGATCGAGAGCGCCGTGCACGAGCTTCAGCGCAGAACGGGCGAGAAGATCAGCAGCAACGCCATCATCGGGCTGTACGTTCACCTCTGTTGCCTCGTCGAGCGCCTCGTCACCCGCAACCCCATCGAGACCTACGTCGGCCAGGATCGCTTCGAGGAAGAGCACGCCGACTTCATCGAGTCCTTCAGGCAGAGTTTCTCGAGCATCTCGACGCGCTATCGCGTGGAGGTTCCTGTAAGCGAGATCGCCTACGTCTTCGACTACATCAGCGTGAGCGCCGCCCCGGCGCGAGAGGAGCGTCTCGGCTCCTCGAGCCTCCTGTTCGACGAGTGACCCCCCGCGCCGTCACGAGCTGACCGCGCGTCTTCAATAATCCGATAATCCCTCGCCCGGCGCGAATCCGGATAGCGCCAAGGCAGTGCTGAATGAAAAACTTGATTTGATAGGAGCAAACATGAGTGTTGTTATGGCACGAATCGACAATCGCCTGCTTCACGGCATCATCGTGACGCAGTGGGCCCCGGTGTCGGGCGCAACCCGAGTCATGGTCATCGACGACAAGGTCGCCGGCGACGAGGTCCTGAAGTCCACCATGAGGATGGCGCGCCCCGCGGGCATGGCCGTCTCGATCATCTCCGAGGAGACCGCGCTCAAGAACTTCGCGGCGGGCAAGTACGACCGCGAGAAGGTCTTTGTCATCGCCAAGGAACCCGAGACGATGCTTCACCTGGTCGAGTCGGGCATCGAGCTCCCGTCGCTGATCGTCGGCGGCTCTCTTGTCAAGGAGGGCGGCGTCCAGCTCACCCAGCGCGCCTATGCCTCTGCCGAGAACGTCCAAAGCTACAAGGCGCTCATCGCCCACGGCGTCAAGGTGACGGCACAGTTCGTGCCCGCCGACAAGCCCGTCTCCGTCGCCGACCTCATCTAAGGAGGGATCATGGTCAACTTCACTATCCTGCAGGTCGTCCTTTTGACCCTGCTTGCCTTCATCAAGCACGTGGACTACTACGGCATCCCGATGATCTTCGTCAACTATGCCGTCTTCTGGGGCCTTATCACCGGCGTGGTCATGGGCGACTGGCAGACCGGCCTCGTCATCGGCGGCACCATCCAGCTCATGCAGCTCGGCGTCGCGGGCTTCGGCGGCTCGTCGATTCCCGATTACGGCACGATGGCCATCATCGCCACCGCCTACGGCGTGACCCTGGGCTCCGACACGGGCCTCGCCATCGGCCTGCCGGTCGGCATGCTCGGCATCCAGCTCGACGTCGTCGTCAAGATCCTCAACGGCTTTGTCGTCGAGAAGTCCCAGAAGTTCTGCAACGAGGGTAAGTTCAATCAGATGAACGCCATCCTGTGGGTCTGCCCCGCGCTCTTCGGCCTGTGCGCCGCCCTGCCCGTCTTTGTCTCCGTGACGCTCGGCCAGCCCGCCGTCAACTGGCTCCTCGAGGTCATGCCCCAGTGGTTCCTCTCCGGCCTCACCCTCGCCGGCAAGATGCTCCCGGCCATCGGTATCGCCATGCTGCTCCGCTACATGCCAACCGCCAAGTACTTCCAGTACCTGCTCGCCGGTTTCTTCCTCTCGGCCTTCCTGAACGTGCCCATCATCGGTGCCGCCATCGTCGGCGTTGCCCTCGCGATCGCGTTCTATCAGCGTGCCGAGAAGGACGCCGAGCTCACCGCCCACGCTTCCGCAGACGCCTTCATCGGAGAGGATGAGTAACCATGGAAAACGAGAACATCACCGTCGCCGAGGGCAAGCCCTCCGGCTATAAGGTCACCAAGAAGGACCTGCGCAACGCGAACTGGCGCTGGCTCATGAGCGTGTGCACCTTCAACTACCAGACCCAGCAGGGCGCCTCGGTCGCCTACGCCCTCTCGCCGATCCTGAGGAAGATCTACACGAACGACGAGGACTATAAGCAAGCGCTCAACAACCACTTCCGCTACTACAACACCCAGCCTTGGCTCGCCGCCATCATCCTCGGCGCCTGCGTGGCCATGGAGGAGCGTGACGGCCTCGCGGCGGCGGACGCCGTCCAAGACCTGAAGATCGGCACCATGGGACCGCTCGCCGGCGTCGGCGACTCCCTGCTCATGACCATGATCCCGACCATCATGGGCTCCATCGCCGCCTACATGGCCATCGAGGGCAACCCCGTGGGAGCCGGCATCTGGTTCGCGCTCATCCTGGCCATCTTCTGGGTCCGCATGCACGCCCTCGAGTTCGGCTACAAGCAGGGTGTGAAGCTCGTCACCGACTTCAGCGAGAAGCTTCCCAACCTCACTGCCGCCGCCTCCGTGCTCGGCCTCACCGTGGTCGGCTGCCTCATCGCCTCGGTCATCGGCGTCACCTGCCCGATTAGCTTCAGCTTCGGCGACGTCTCGATGGAGATTCAGCCGCTGCTCGACAAGATCCTGCCTGCCATGATCCCCGCCGCCATCACGGGAAGCGCGTATTACCTTCTTACCAAGAAGAACGCGAGCATGACGGCCCTCATCCTCGTGGTGATCGTCCTCGCGATGGTCGCCTCCGCCGCCGGCATCCTCGCCTAGCTTCGACCCAAGAGATTGGTGAATCAATGAGAAAGATAGTTGTGGCGAGCCATTCCCTTCTCGCCCAGGGCTTCAAGGACACCCTCGAGTTCCTTACGGGTAAGAGCGACGCCGTCACCGCCGTTTGCGCCTACGTGAACGACAACGGCGAGGGGCTCGACGCGGCGGTCGAGGCGGCGCTTTCGGGCACTGACGAGGTCGTCGTCCTTACCGACGCGCTCGGCGGCAGCGTGAACCAGCGCTTCTCCCGCTTCGCCTCCGACCGGATCCACGTGATCGCGGGTGTCAACCTCCCGCTCGCCATGACGGTCGCGCTCGCGCGCCCCGACGAGAAACTCGACTTCGACGCCCTCGTCGACGAGGCGCGCCAGCAGATCGTCTACGTGAACGGTGCCAGTTCCGCCGAGTGCGAAGACGACGAATAGAGGAGGTCGACGATGAGAGAGTTCCTTAAAGACGTGTGGATGCACGGCGGTGAAGAAAGCCGCGCCATCACCCCCGAGAACATCACGGGCGAGAAGGGCCACGCCGCCATGTCGGCCAGCCACCTCGGCGTCGGCCGCAAGGGCTCGTGCTGCGTGCCCCTTGAGTCCGGCGAGACCATCACGCTCGCGGACATCGAGGGCCCCGGCATCATCCGCCACATCTGGATGACCGTCCCCGACAAGACCGCCGCCGGCAGCTTCGTCATGCGCGACCTCGTGCTGCGCTTCTACTGGGACGACGAGGAGACCCCCTCGGTCGAGTGCCCTGTCGGCGACTTCTTCTGCAACGGCTTCGGTGAGCGCGCCATCGTCAACTCGATGCCCATCTGCGTGAACCCGACGGGCGGCATGAACTGCTACTTCGAGATGCCCTTCAGGAAGCACGCCAAAGTCACGCTTACGAGCGAGCACCCCGGGTTCATTAAGTACATCTTCTACACGTTCAACTACGCGCTCACCGACGTGCCGGACGACGCCATGTACTTCCACGCCCGTTTTAACCGCGAGCGCAGCACCCGCAGGGGCGTCGACTACACCGTGCTCGACGGCGTGCGCGGTAAGGGCTACTACGTCGGCACCTACATGGCCCTGTGCGCCCTGGAGCGCTATTGGTGGGGCGAGGGCGAGATGAAGTTCTTCCTCGACGGCGACGAGGAGTTCCCCACGGTCACCTCGACGGGAGCCGAGGACTACTTTGGCGGTGCCTGGGCCTTCCTCGACAGGCCGCCCCACGCGCTGCCCGAGGCGCAGTGCTTCAACACACTGTTCGCCGGCTACCCGTACCGCTCGACGCGCGACGCCACGCGCGACCGCTTCAGCGCGGGCAAGCCGAACCCGAACCCGATGCTCGCGACCAACGACGACGCGCTGCCCAGGCACGGCCTCTACAGGTGGCACCTTCCCGACCCGATCTCGTTCAAGGAGGACCTGCGCGTGACGTTCCAGGACCTCGGCAACGACGACATCAAGCTCTACGAGCGCGAGGACGACATCTCCACCGTCGCCTACTGGTACCAAAGCGAACCGCACGCCGTGCTCGCCCCGTTTGCCGCAAGGCAGGACCGCGTGCCCAGGTAGGGTCGCCTCGAAACAAGCCAACGTTATGGGCGTCCGCGGTTGACCATGACTGCGGGCGTCCCTTTGTAAGGAGGATCGCATGAGCGAAAAGCAAATGAGGCTCGGCGCCCTCGAGGCCGGCGGGACCAAGATGGTCTGTGCCGTGGTGTCCGGCGACGGCGAGGTCCTCGACCGTATGGAGACCCCGACGCTTGCGCCCGCCGAGACCGTCCCGCAGATGATCGAGTGGTTCGCCGCCCGCGATGTGGACGCGTTGGGCATCGGCGCCTTCGGCCCGACCTGCGTCGACCCCGCCGACGAGCGCTACGGCTCCGTCCTCCAAACGCCCAAGCTCGCGTGGCGAGGCTATGGTCTTCGCGCCGCGTTTGCCGACGCCCTCGGGATTCCGGTGGCCTACGATACGGACGTGAACGTTGCCTGCCTCGGCGAAGCGGTCTTCGGCTGCTGCAAGGGGCTCAAGGACGCCGTCTACGTGACCATCGGCACCGGCGTGGGCGCGGGCGTCATGTGCGCGGGCAGGCTCCTTCACGGCATGCTGCACCCCGAGGCCGGCCACATGCTGGTAAGGACCCGTCCCACCGAGGAAGGACGCTGCGTCTGCCCGAGCCACGCGAGCTGCCTCGAGGGCCTCGCCTCCGGCCCCGCCATCGCCGCGCGCTGGGGAAAGCCCGCGGCCGAGCTCGCGGACAACGATGAGGTGTGGATGCTCGAGGGGGATTATCTGGGGCAGATGTGTGCGAACCTCGTGCTCATGTACTCGCCTCACCGCATCGTCCTCGGCGGCGGCGTGATGCACCAGGAGCAGCTCTACGGCATCGTCCGCAAGAAGACCCTCGAATATCTGGGTGGCTACATCCAGACCGCCGAGCTTAAGGACATGGAGAGCTACATCTGCGCCCCGGGCTGCGGCGGCGACCAAGGAATCCTCGGCGCGGCCGAGCTGGCAAGAAGGGCGCTCGCGTAACTTGCGCTCTCTCCGCCATACAACGCGTTAAGAAAAGACGAGCGCTTCTTGCCAATTGGGCGGCAAGAAGCGCTCGTCTTTTGCATTTGTTTTTGGGCAGAACGCCCCGCCTCCGCTAGAGTCCCTGGACCGCTACACCCACGAGGTTTGGATCGGTGTGGACAAGAAGCGCGGGGCTGATGTCGGAGCGGACGATCTCCACCGCGTTGGCCACGCGCTCGCGCAGGGCCTGCTCCATGCGGTCGTAAAGGTCGGCGTAGGCCGAGGTGTAGCTCACGGCAAAGCGCACCTTGGGGTGCTTCTCGGCGATGGCGGCGACGAGCTTGACCTCGGTGCGATGCGGTACTTGCATAGCCATTTCGTGTGCGCGAGGCTGTCGGCTTTCTGGGCCACAGCAATCACATTCCCCCTAGCATGATGACCTGAACAATCCTCATGCTAGGGGGAAGGTTTTTGTCGCGTAGCGGAAATTGGCCTCCACCCGCTGAGCGGGTGGCTTTCTATGCCGCGCGTGCCGTGCGGCACGGACTAAAGTCCATGAATAAAAACGAGGGAGGCCGTTTCCGACCTCCCTCGCAAAGGGTCTCTGATTACTCCCACTCATTGGGGACAGACTTAAATGAGTGCTCTTGAAATGCCGGCGCCTGGGGACGTTCCTTTTCTGTCGGCAGTTTGGGACGGTCCTTAGAGTTGCAGCGCGCCATGAGTGACGTGGTGAAGCGGATCATCCTGTCTTTGAAGTTCTAAGTAGAATTCCCCGTCTCTGAGCAATGATTAGTGCGCATTTGTGCGTATTTACGTGCGCAGGATTGCGTGACCATGCGTGTATATGCGCCATCTGCGGTTGTATTTTGACCGTTTGGCGGTTATATACGCAGAAGTACGCACATACACGCGTATTTGTGCGAATATATAGCTGTCAGAATTGAAAGACTTTTCACGACGCAGGAGGCATTCATGGCAGATTCCAAGCAGGTTCCACTCGACTCCGCGGCAGCCGCAAAGGCGGCGTTTGCCTCGGTCCAGGATCAGCCGTTCCCCGATGATATCTTTACGGCCCCCGAGCTCCGCTGGGCCGTGATCGGGTGCGGCGTTATCGCCAACCAAATGGCCCAGTCCCTCGCTCTGGCCGGTCGCAAGCTCGCGGGTGTCGCCAACCGTACGCCGTCCAAGGCCCAGGCTTTTGCCGAGCAGTATGGCGTCGAAAAGGTGTACGAGACGGCTGAGGACCTCTACGCCGATCCGGACATCGACGCCGTCTATATCACCACGCCGCACAACACGCATATCACCTATCTGCGTGCCGCGCTGGCTGCCGGCAAGCACGTGCTCTGCGAGAAGGCCATTACCCTCAGCTCTGCTGAGCTCGACGAGGCCCGTGCCATCGCCGACGAGCACAACGTGGTCCTTATGGACGCCACCACGGTGCTCCACATGCCGCTGTATCAAGAGCTGCGCCGCCGCATGGATGCCGGCGAGTTTGGCCACATGAACCTCGCTCAGCTCAACTTTGGCAGCTACAAGGAGTACGGCGATCTGACCAATCGTTTCTACAACCGTAGTCTTGCCGGCGGCGCCATGCTCGACATTGGCGTGTATGCGCTCTCCGTCATGCGCCTGTTTATGGCCAGCCAACCCGCCGAGGTCGTGTCTCTGGGCAATACCTGCGAGACTGGCGTTGACGTCGCAGGTGGCATTGTCTGCCGTAACGCCGAGCAGCAGCTGGGCGTCGTGAGCCTTACGCTCCACTCCAAACAGCCCAAGCGCTCGGTCATCAGTTTCGATAAGTGCTATATCGAGGTCAACGAGTATCCGCGCGCCGACCATGCGACCATCGTGTGGACTGCGGACGGTCACCGTGAGGAGGTCCACGCTGGCACCGAGGCATACGCTCTGTGCTACGAGATGGCCGACCTGGAGAAGGCCGTTGCCGGCGATGATTCGAAGCGCGAGCTTCTGGACTATGCTTCTGATGTTATGGAGCTGATGACCAAGCTCCGCGCCGACTGGGGAGTCGTGTACCCCGAGGAGGAGTAAGCGATGCTTGCGGAAGATAGACTCAACGCGATTGTGTCGATGGTGCAGCAGGCCGGCTCGGTTACCGTGCCGGAGCTTGCTGAGGCCCTGGGCGTGACGGCGTCTACCATTCGGCGCGACCTGCAGACGCTCGACCGCGCACACCGTATCGCCAAGGTGCACGGAGGCGCGACGAGTCTGGAGCGCGCGCACGTGACGCGCGACCTGACGATCAGCGAGCGCAGCGATCTCCATAACGATGACAAGGAGCGCATCTGCGCCCGTGCGGCGGCGCTTGTGGAGCCCGAGAGCTTTGTGTATATCGATTCGGGCTCCACGACTCTCAAGCTTATTGAGCATCTTCCGCGCCTTGAGGGCGTCACCTATGTGACTGATTCCGTGCTCCATGCTCAGCATCTCGCCCTGCGCGGCATGCACACCGTTGTGCTGGGCGGCGAGCTCAAGCCCGAGACCGAGGCACTCGTCGGTCCCGATGCCTTGGCAACTCTGGACCGCTATAACTTCAACTGCGGCTTTTGGGGTTCCAATGGCATCGCCGCCGAGCAAGGTCTCACCACTCCGGATATCGAGGAAGCGCAGGTCAAGCGTATCTCGATGCGCCACACGGCCAAACGCTTCGTAATCTCGGACGCCAGTAAATTTGGCATGGTGGCGCCCGTCAAGTTCGCGGACTTCCGCGATGCAACGATCATCACTGCGGGCGAGGTGCCCGCCAAGTACCAGTTGATGGACAACGTCATCACGGTCTAGCGATGGGACAAGGCCAAAACCACCACAAAGGTGCCTGTCCCCATTGTGGTGGTTTAGGGCTCCCAGGGGCAGGGGGCTTCGATGTGGATGTGCTCACCGGTTACGGGATGCGTGAAGGACACGCTGTGGGCATGGAGCATCAGGCCGCAGGGACGCGGCGTGCCGTAGAGCTCGTCGCCCACCAGGGGATGACGCTCGCTCGCCAGATGCACGCGGATCTGGTGTTTGCGGCCGGTGAGCAGTTCGACATCGATATACGAGCGCGTGGGCAGGCCACGACGGCTCTTAAGACGCTTGAGCACCTTCACGCGCGTTTGAGACGGCTTGCCACTGGCGCCGACGCGCATCTTGCGGCTGTCGTGACGGTCGCGGGCGATGGGCTTGTCGATGAGCTTTTCGTTCCAGTCGATCTTGCCCTCGGCGAGCGCCAGGTAGTGCTTTTCGAAAGCGTGGTCGATGACCATCTGGTCAAAGGCGGGCTGCGTCTGCTTGTCGAGCGAAAACAGCACCACGCCGGTGGTGTCGCGGTCCAGGCGGTTGAGCGGCTGCATGTCGGTCGCGGCAAAGCCGTCGCCCATCGCCAGCAGCAGGTCGCTGGCGTAGTCGGTGAGCGTGCGCTCGCCGGTGCCGTCACCGTGTACGATCATGCCGGCGGGTTTGTCGATGGCCATGAGCCAGGCATCGCAGTAGAGGACTTGAGGTTCTTCGTTCACGTGTAAGCCTTTCGGTTAGCTAATTCCCACAAACATGCAGCCCGAGGTGGCACCGCGTAGGCGGGCGGCCGGCTTGCGGCCGGCTTGCGCGGCCTCGACGGCGCGACGGACGCGGGCGACGGCACGACCCACCTCATCCGCCTCGAGCAGCGTTCCGTCCACCATGAAACGACGCACACCGGCATCGAGCAGCTGAGGAACCTGCGGCGTGAGGTCGATGGGGTAGGCGTCGTACAGGCGAGAGCGGCCATGGATGTCGGTACGGACGGGCATGACCTTTCCGTCGATATTCTTGAGCGAGAGCTTGCGGGCACGCAGGCGGCAGTTGGCACAATCGTGGATGCAGCCGTTGGCAACCTGCAGAATGCAGTGCTCGCTTGTCATGACGCGCGGGCGGCCAAAGACGGTGATGCCCAGAGCCGCGGGCGCGGCGGCGCCGAGCGAGACAATCTCGTCGAGCGTGATTTCGGGCGAGAGCCAAAACGCACCGGCTCCGCGCTCGGCAAGCGCCTCCATGCAGGGCGTGTTGTGCACCGGCAGGCAAGAGCGAATTTCGGCCGTGGCGCCGGCCTGCGCGGCTACGGCGAGCTCAGAGATGTTGCCAATAGCGACCGTGGCACCGGCATTAATCCAGGGATCGACGCGCTCGTGGTCGACGGCGCGACAGACCTCGTCGAGTACGGGCACGATACCCTGCTCAAATGCATCGGCAGGGGAGAGTCCGACAGCCTCGAGCGCATCGGTGGTCATGTAGATGTGCGTGGCGCCCTCGGCACGAGCTGCCTCGGCGACTTCGAGCGTGGTGACGGCGGCGCAGATCTGCGGCTCATCGCGGTAGTGTGCGGGCGCGGGGCGGGAATCACTGGTGACAATCGCCGGCAACTCGAGCGTTTTCGAGCGCTCCTCGTACGGCGCCAGAATGGCCTCCTCCAATGCTTTACAGGCGGCGGCGCGCACCTTGTGCACGGCAGAGAAGCCCATACCGCAGCCGGCGTCGAGCGAAACGTCAAAGCTCGCTGCCTCAAAGGGCGAGGAGCCCATGCGGCCCACATGCTCAACCAGGTCTGTCGCCTCAACGGCGCGGGTCTTGGCAGCCTCGACGGTAAAGCCCGTGGCCGTGGCCGCAAGCGAAGGATCATCGCAGCAGGTGAGTGTGACAGTAAACGGCTCGCCCAGGCGCGCCACGACGGACACATCAACAGCTCGGCGGCGCAGCACATCGCGCTTGAGCGCGGCGCCGGCGGCGTCAATGGCGCGCTGGCTGCGGATGACGCGCACGCGGCAGCCCTCGGGCATGCTGCGGGGCACGCGGCACTCGATGATGTCGCCCGCGGCGGCATCATCTGCGGCAATGGTGGTCAGGAACTGGTCAAACTCGTTATCGTGGCGAAGTTCCAACAAGTCGCCCTTGCCAACGGGCTCAAACAGCTCAATGCGGGCGATGGCGGCGCGGCGACGGCGGTCGTCGGGCTTGAGGCCGCGCACATCGCGGTTGGCCGGGCGGCTGCCCAGCACCGTGCCCACGATCTGGCCGCGGTTGTTGGAACGCTCATAGCTCATCATCTCGTCGCCCGAGGTGCCGTCCTGATAAGCGTGCGTAAAGTCGCGGTTGAAGCAGCGCTTGAGCTGACGCTGGCGGGCGGCTTCCTCGTCCTTGGCAACGGTGGCTCCGGATAGCATGTCGTCAATTTCGTGACGATACACATCAACGATGGAGTACACGTAATCGGGCGCCTTCATACGGCCCTCGAGCTTGAGCGATGCGGCGCCGGCATCATACAGACGGCGAACAAGCTGCGAAGTGTTGGTGTCGCGCGGGCATAGCGCGCGCTCGCGACCGGCAGGGGAGAGCGTGCGGCCGTTCTCGTCGATCAGCTCGTAAGGCAGGCGACAGGGCTGAGCGCACATGCCGCGGTTGGCCGAGCGGCCCGCCATGGCAAAGCTCGAAAGCAGGCACAGGCCCGAGTAGCAAAAGCAGATGGCGCCGTGGCTAAAGACCTCCAGGTCCACGTCGGGCGCGGCACCGTGAATGGCGGCAATCTCGTCGATGGAAAGCTCGCGCGAGAGGGTCACGCGGTCGGCGCCCTGCTCGCGGCACCAAAGGGTTCCGCGGTCGTCGTGGATGTTCGCCTGGGTCGAGATATGTGTCTCGATGCCGGGCATCGTGCGCTTGACCTCAAAGAACAGGCCCCAGTCCTGGATGATGAAGGCGTCGGCGCCCAGCGTGGAGCAGCGATGGATGAGTTGCAGCGCATCGCCCATCTCGGACTGCTTGATGACGATGTTGACCGTGACATAGACGCGCGAGCCGGCCAGGTGTGCAGCACGGCAGGCTTGCTCAAAGGCCTCGTCGGTAAAGTTGGTGGCCTTGCGGCGGGCGTTGAAGCTGCCCATGCCGCAGTAGATGGCGTCTGCCCCGGCGGCGAGTGCGGCGGCAAAGGGCTCGGGCCCTCCGGCGGGCGCCAAAAGCTCGGGTCTGCGGTTGGTGGTTCGACTGGCGATTGCGGTCATATCCTGCCTTTCAAAATGCTCAGATATTCAAAAGTATAGTGGTGCTGTTGCGGCGGACGAGCCCTGTGGCCCAAGCAGGATAAAGTCTTCAGCAGCCCTTGCAGCAAAAATGATCCGTTTCCCTCCGTCCCCTATGGATCGCCTGATCCGATGGGGACGGAGGGAAACGGATCCTTTTGAGCTTCACCGTCCGGTCGTGCCGTTCAGCGGCCGACAGGCGCCGTTGGGCGATAAATTATTCTCGCAACGTGATAATAATCTTGCATCGCGCAGAAACCTTGAGTACTATCCAAATCAAGCGCGGTGTTCAGACCGAATTGTGCCTCCCGGTGTGAACGCCGCGCTCACGCTCTCTATCTGATCGTAAGGAGAAAAACATGAGCAAGACCGTCGTGTCTTCCGATAACGCACCTGCAGCCATCGGCCCGTATTCCCCCGGCATCCAGACCGGCAACATGGTGTTCCTGTCCGGCCAGCTGGGCATCGACCCCGCAACCGGCAAGATGCCCGAGGGCGTCGAGGCCCAGGCTAAGCAGTCCCTTGCTAACGTCGAGGCTCTACTGACCGCTGCCGGCGCCACCTTTGCCGATGTCGTCAAGACCACGGTCTACCTGGCCGACATCGCCGACTTCGCTGCCGTGAACGAGATCTACGCTTCCAAGTTCGAGGCTCCGTTCCCCGCGCGCAGTGCTTTCCAGGTTGCCGCTCTTCCGTCTGGCGGTCTGGTCGAGATCGAGGTCGTCGCCGCTCTCTAAGGTGTTGGCAACAACTAAACATGACATGCAAAAAGACCCTGTAGTGCGAGCTGCAGGGTCTTTTGTCAAGCGATGCGACAAAAATGATCCGTTTCCCTCTGTCCCCAAGGGATAACGTTTAGCCTTCCTTGCGGACTTTTTGCAGGTAGCGGTAGACGCTGGGCTCCGAGATGCCCAGCGCGGTGGCGGCACAGGCCACGGCGCCCTTGAGCATGAACACCCCGTTGCCGTTGAGGTGGCGAATGACGTCCACGCGGTCGCTCTGACCAAGCGACGCTACATCCAGCCCGCGCGCGCTCAGCAACTCGGAAATACTGCGGTCGATGAGCTCCTGGGTGGACTCCGAAAGACTTTCGACCTCGATAGACGCGGGCTCTGCCTGCCTTGGCACAGCGTCGAAGCACGCCATGAGCTGCTGCGCCATGGCGTTGATGGAACGGACCGTGGAAAGATCGGTGTTGACGCAGAGCATACCGACAATCTCGTCATTCTCACGGATAAAGTACGTCGCCGACTCCAACGTCTTGCCACCGGCGCCGCGCCCCTCGTAGCCCGTAATAAACGGCAGGTCGCGATACTTGGCGTCGTGCATGATCTTGAGTGCCAGATCGGTGGCGGGACCGCCGACCTTGCGGCCGCTCACGATGCCGTTGCGAATATCGACGATGGCGTGGTCGGGATCCGAGAAATCGTGCAGGACGATCTCGCTGTTCTTACCGAGTATCTGCTCCAGGAAATCGACCATCGGCAAAAAGCGACGTACGGTCTCGTTCACGGGCAACTCCTTTGGGTGAAATCCAATGCCCTGAGGGCGTTCATAACAATTTTTTATCATGGTAACACGCTGCTCATCATCTCGTATATCCGCAGGTACATTGCGTAATACAGACGAACGGTAGAAATTTGGCGGTAAACGGTCGACCAAAAGAAAAGTTAGATGTTATTTTGAACAGACACATTCCTGACCTGCGGAAATGTGTTATCTCAGCTGAAGAATAGTCTGATAACAAAAAATTATTATTGAGAATGAGAATCATCTTTAATACGATATGCAACGAAGGCACAACCTCAACCCCGCACTGCGTCACAATAGAGCGTTAGATGCGAAAACAACTATTTCGAGGATTGGTGGTCAAATGACCCAGGAGACGGTTACGAACGGCACTGAAGCCCTGTTCACTCGCGAAGGCATGCCGCCCGTTAAGGAAATGATCCCGTGTGCCCTTCAGCACGTACTGGCATCGTTTGCCGGCATTATTACCCCGGCGGTCATCATGGCCGGCGTCTACGGCTTTAATAGCCAGCAGAGCACCGACATCATTCAGGTTGCACTCATTCTTTCGGCAATCGACACGGCCCTTCAGGCCTTCGCTCCCTTCCGTCGCATCGGCGGCGGCCTGCCCATCGTCATGGGCGTTTCGTTCGCGTTCCTGCCGGCCCTGCAGGCCATGGGTGCCTCGGGCTTTAGCTTTGGTGCGCTGCTGGGCGGCGAGATCGTTGGCGGTGCCGTCGCGGTCATCTTTGGTCTGGCCTACAGCAAGATCAAGTGGCTGTTCCCGCCCGTCGTGACCGGTACGGTCATCTTCTCCATTGGCGTCTCTCTCTATCCCACGGCCGTCAAGTACATGGCCGGCGGCATGGGCACGCCGCTGTGGGGTACCCCGCAGGCCTGGTGCGTTGCTCTTATCACCTTCGCCGTGGTCTTTGCGCTCGCCAACTTTGGCAAGGGCACGCTCAAGCTGGGCTCCGTATTCTTTGGCATGATCGTCGGCATGATCGTTTCGATTCCCTTTGGCATGATCGACTTCTCCAGTGTCGCCACCGCCCAGGTCTTCGCCCTTCCCAAGCTCATGCCCTACGCGCTCGAGTTTGATCCCGAGGTCTGCATTACCCTCGCCGTCGTGTTCCCCATGGTCGCCATCCAAGTTATCGGCGACGTCTCCGCTGCCTGCCTGGGCTCCATCGACCGTATGCCCACCGAGCGCGAGCTCTCCGGTGCCATCGTGTCCCAGGGCCTCACCTCTATGGTCGGCGGCCTGCTGGGCGGTCTTCCCACCAGCGCCCTTGGCCAGAACGTGGGCATCATCTGCTCCAACAAGGTCGTCAACAAGTGGGTCTTTGTGATCATCGCGGCCGTCTTTGCCATCGCCGGCCTGTTCCCGCAGCTCTCTGCCGTCCTTTCCGCTATCCCGCAGCCTGTCATCGGCGGCGCGACCGTCGGCGTCTTTGGCACCATCACCATGAACGGTGTGCGCATGTTCACCCGCGAGGGTCTCACGCAGCGCACCACCACCATCGTCGGCACCTCTGTCGTCTTTGGCCTGGGTATCTGGATGGCCAGCGGTTGCCTTGCCGGCGAGGGTATGCCCACCTGGGTGTCCACCGTCATCGGCTCCAACGCTGTGACCCCCACCGCCATCATGGCCATCGTGCTCAACCTGATCCTTCCGCAGACGCCGGTCGTGGCTCAGCACATCGATGCCGCCAAGGATGCCGCTGTGGATCTGGTCCTGCCCGAGAGCAAGAAGTAACCAATATCGGTGCTATTCGCCGGCGGACGCATCGCCTCGTCCGCCGGCGCCATGCGGCGCCAAGCCGCACTTCAAAGGGCTTGTCCCTTTGGTGAAGCGTTGACGGGAGAGGGCCCGTTTCCGGTGTAGGCCGGCGCTTCGCACTTCCGCCATGTCAGAGGTGTCAAACCCCGCCCCTGATGTTGAAGGGAGCATTTATGCTTCTGGTCGCTAACGGTTCCGCCTTTACCCGCAACGCTCAGACTCCGTTCATTCCCAACGGTGCGGTCGCTATTGACGGAGATACGATCGTCGAAGTGGGCCCCGAGCGCGAGCTCAAGGCCAAGTACCCGGATGCCGAGTACGTCGACGCCCAGGGCAACCTCATCATGCCCGGACTTATCAACTGCCACACCCACATCTACTCGGGTCTGGCCCGCGGTCTTGCCATTAAGGGCTGCAACCCCACCAACTTCCTGGAAAATCTTGAGCAGCAGTGGTGGAAGATCGACGACAACCTGACGCTCGACGGCACCAAGGCCAGCGCCTATGCCACGATCTTGGATTCCATCCGCGATGGCGTCACCACGATCTTCGATCACCACGCGAGCTTCTGCGAGATTCCGGGCAGTCTCTTTACCATTAAGGACGCCGCTCAGGAGCTGGGCATGCGTTCGTGCCTGTGCTACGAGGTTTCCGACCGCCGTGGTCAGGAAAAGTGCGATCAGGCTATTGCCGAGAACGCCGAGTTTGCCCAGTGGGCCGCCAAGGAGCGTCGCGATAACGATAACCACATGATCGCCGCCATGTTTGGCGGACATGCCACCTTTACGCTGTCGGACGAGACCATGGACAAGATGGCCGAGGCCAACAACGGCCTGACCGGCTTCCACATCCATGTGTGCGAGGGCATGAATGACGTTTGGGACTCCCGCCTCAACCGCGGCGGCATCAGCCCCGTCGAGCGCCTGCTGCAGCACAACCTGCTGGGTCCCGACACCATGCTCGGCCACTGCATCCACGTGACGCCTGCCGAGATGGATATCGTCAAGGAGTCCGGCACCTGGCTCGTCAACAACCCCGAATCCAATATGGGCAACGCCGTGGGCTGCGCCCCCGTGCTCGAGTTCTTCCGCCGCGGCATCCCCGTGTGCATGGGCACCGACGCCTACACCCACGATATGCTCGAGAGCCTCAAGGTTTTCCTGATCATCCAACGCCACAACGCCGCCATGCCCAACGTGGGCTGGTGCGAGGCCATGACCATGCTGTTCGAGAACAACGCCAAGATGGCCAGCAAGTACTTCGATCGCAAGCTCGGTGTGCTTGAGCCCGGCGCTGCCGCGGACGTCATCGTCATGGACTACAAGCCCTTTACGCCGCTGAGCGAGGAGAACATCGACGGCCACATGCTCTTTGGCATGATGGGCAAAAACTGCCGTACCACCATCATTAACGGCCGCGTCCTGTACAAGGATCGCGAGTTCGTTGGCATTGATGAGGAAAAGATCAACGCGTGGACCATGGCTGAGTCCAAGAAGCTCTGGAGCACGCTCAACGATCGCACCTACTAATTACAAGTAGATTCACGCGCGTCGGATGTTTCGCCGCATTCGATGCGCGTATAGGCGACCTCCGCGGGGTCGCCGGCGCTGTGCTAGCGCTACACCGTATTTGCGCCCGTCGCGCGGTCTCGCCGGGCGTTACAGAGAGGAGCTCATAATGAGCGACATCATGAGGCCGATCCCGTTTTCGCAGCTGATGAACTGGATCATCGAGGAGCACAAGACTCAGGGCGCCATCTTTGGCGTGCGCAAGATGGTCACGGCCAACCAGGAGGGCGCGCTTCCCATTTTTGACGAGCGCATCGAGACCCCGTTTGGCCCGGCCGCCGGCCCCAACACGCAGCTTGCCCAGAACATCGTGGCATCCTACGTGGCCGGTTCACGCTTCTTTGAGCTCAAGACCGTTCAGGTGATGGACGGCGAGGAGCTCTCCAAGTGTGTGAACAAGCCCTGCATCGTGGCGCAGGACGAGTGCTACAACTGCGAGTGGTCGACCGAGCTCGAGGTTCCGCAGGCCTTTGCCGAGTACGTGAAGGCATGGTTCGCCTGCCACCTGATCGCTCGCGAGTACGGCCTGGGTAGCCCGGACGGCTTTGTCTTTAACATGTCGGTGGGTTATGACCTCGAGGGCATTAAGAGCCCCAAGGTCGATGCGTACATCGAGGGCATGAAGGACGCCAGCGGCTCCGACGTTTGGAACGAGTGCCGCACATGGGCGCTCGCCAACCTGGACAAGTTTGAGCATGTCGACGCCGCGTTTGTCGAGTCCATCCCGGCACGCGTCTCCAACTCCATCACCGAGTCTACCCTGCACGGCTGCCCGCCGGCCGAGATCGAGCGCATCGCGACCTATCTGATCACCGAGAAGGGCCTCAATACCTACATTAAGTGCAACCCCACGCTGCTGGGCTATGAGTTTGCCCGCCAGCGTCTGAACGAGCTGGGCTTTGATTACATCGTCTTCGACGATACGCACTTCCGCGAGGACCTGCAGTGGGCCGATGCCGTGCCCATGTTCGAGCGCCTGATTGCCCTGTGCGCCGAGCGCGGCCTGGAGTTTGGCGTCAAGCTGACCAACACGTTCCCCGTCGACGTGACGAGGAACGAGCTGCCCTCCACCGAGATGTACATGTCCGGCCGTTCGCTGTTCTCGCTGACCATCGAGGCCGCCCGCCGCATTACCGAGCAGTTCGATGGCAAACTGCGCATCAGCTACTCCGGCGGCGCCACGGTCTACAACATCCGCGCCCTGTACGATGCCGGCATTTGGCCCGTTACCCTGGCGACCGACGTGCTCAAGCCCGGTGGCTACGAGCGCTTTAGCCAGATGGCCGGCGAGTTTACCGACCTGGATGGCAAGCCGTTCGCGGGCGTCTCGCTCGAGGCCGTGACCGCAATCCAGACCGACTCGCTCACCAACCCGCTCTACAAGAAGCCGCTGCGCCCGCTGCCCGACCGCAAGGTCGCCGGCAAGAGTCCGCTTTCCGACTGCTTTACCACGCCGTGCCGTACGAGCTGCCCCATCCAGCAGGATATTCCCGCCTATCTGGCGGCTGTTGACGAGGGCCGCTACGAGGACGCACTCAACATCATCATCGAGCGCAACGCCCTGCCGTTCATTACCGGCACCATCTGCCCGCATCCCTGCGGCCGTGCCTGCGAGCGTGCGTTCTACGAGCCCGAGGGCGCCCAGATCCGCGCCAGCAAGCTCAAGGCCGCCCGCGAGGCCATGACCGCCGTGCTGCCCAAGCTACGCGCCCAGGCCATCGCAAACGACGGCGAGCGCAACGTTGCCGTTATCGGCGGCGGCCCGGCCGGCCTGGCGACGGCGTTCTTCCTGACGCGCGCCGGCGTGCCCGTCACCATCTTTGAGGCTCGCGATTCGCTCGGCGGCGTGGTCCGTCACGTGATTCCTGAGTTCCGCATTGCGAGCGACGATATCTCCCACGATGCCGAGCTCTGCCTGGCCTTTGGTGCCAAGGTGCAGCTCAATGCCCGCGTGGAGTCCATCGAAGAGCTCAAGGCCCAGGGCTTCACCGACGTGGTCGTGGCCACCGGTGCCTGGATGCCCGGCTCTGCGGGTTTGGGCGAGGGTGCCGAGCTCGACGTGCTGGAGTTCCTCGAGGCCGCTAAGAAGGGCGAGAAGCTCGAGCTGGGCGAGGACGTCGTGGTCATTGGCGCCGGCAACACCGCCATGGATGCTGCCCGCGTGGCCAAGCGCCTGGCTGGTGTGAAGAACGTGCGCCTGGTGTATCGCCGCACCAAGAAGCAGATGCCCGCCGACGAGGAAGAGCTCGATCTTGCTCTTGCGGACGGCGTTGAGTTCTGCGAGCTGCTGGCGCCCAAGGCGCTCAATGGCGCCGTGCTGACCTGCGACGTTATGGAGCTTGGCGAGCCGGATGCAAGCGGCCGTCGCAGCCCCGTCGCCACGGGCGAGACCGTCGAGCTTCCCGCCACCACGGTGATCTGCGCCGTGGGCGAGGGCATCGATGCCAGCCTGTACGACGCCGCGGGCGTCGAGCACGACCGTCGCGGCCGTCTTGCCGCCACCTCCACCGGCGTCGAGGGCGTCTGGGCTGCGGGCGACTGCCGTCGCGGTCCTGCCACCGTGGTTGAGGCTATTGCCGACGCCGCCGAGGTCGCCCGTGCCATTGCTGGCGTGGACTTTAACAAGTACGCCGACTGCAACGAGCAGGCCGGCCGCGAGGACACCTGCTACGAGCGCAAGGGGTCGCTGTGCCGCGACAAGCGCAACTGCACCAAGACTCGCTGCCTGGGCTGCGGCTCGGTGTGCGAGGTCTGCTGCGACGTGTGCCCCAACCGCGCCAACGTGGCCATTAAGGTGCCGGGCCTTGCCAAGCATCAGGTCGTCCACGTCGACGGTATGTGCAACGAGTGCGGCAACTGCGCCGTGTTCTGCCCCTACCAGGAGGGCCGTCCCTACAAGGACAAGCTCACCCTGTTCTGGAGCGAGGAGGACATGGAGAACTCCGAGAACGAGGGCTTCCTGGCCGCGGACGATGATCACTTTAAGGTCCGCGTCGCCGGCACGGTCCGCACCGTCTCGGTCGATGCCGTCAACACCGGTCTTCCCGAGGCCGTCCGCCTGACCATCAGGGCTGTGCGCGACAACTATTCGTACCTTCTTAAGAAATAGGCGAGTCTCTTATGGCCAAATCCATTCAACATCACGTGGCCTACGTTGCCTGCGGAAGCGGCTGTGCTTCCGCAGGCGGCGACGCCCGCTGCAGCGAAGGCTGCATTGGCTGTGGTGCCTGCGTTACGGCCTGCCCCCACGGTGCCATCGCGCTGGTCGACGGCGTCGCCCGCGTGGACCGCTCCAAGTGCACGGGCTGTGGCCTGTGCGGCATGGCGTGCCCGCAGCGCGTGATTGCCTTCGTTCCCGGCTACCAGAACATCCTGGTGCGCTGCAACAACACCGATAAGGGCGCCCTTGCGCGCAAGATCTGCGACACCAGCTGCATCGGTTGCGGCATGTGCGCCAAAAAGTGCCCTGCCGGCGCAATCCGCATCGAGGACAACTGCGCCCATATCGACGGCGTGGACTGCCTGTCGTGCGGCATGTGCGCCGTCGTCTGCCCGCATGGCGCCATCCACGACCGCACCGGCATCGCCGCCGGCGTGTAGAGGGGAATCACCATGGCACAGGAATTCACTTTTACCGTTAACGGCGTCGAGCACACGACGACCCAAAACAAACCGCTGCTGCGCTATCTGCGCGACGACCTGCACATTCACTCCGCCAAGGACGGCTGCTCCGAGGGCGCCTGCGGCACCTGCACCATCCATGTGGACGGTGCGGCCGTCAAGGCGTGCGTGCTGACCACCGCCCTTGCCGCCGGCCGCAACATCGTGACCGTCGAGGGCCTGCCCGAGGACGTGCGCGAGGCCTTTGTGTACGCCTTTGGCGCCGTGGGCGCCGTGCAGTGCGGCTTTTGCATCCCCGGCATGGTAATGGCGGGTGCGGCGCTCATCGCCGAGGACCCCGAGCCCACCGAGGAGCAGATCAAGTATGCCATCCGCGGCAACGTCTGCCGCTGCACCGGCTACAAGAAGATTATCGAGGGCATTTCGCTGGCAGCCGCGGTGCTCCGCGGCGAAAAGCAGATTGACGAGGATCTGGAGCGCGGCGACGACTACGGCGTGGGCAAGCGCGCCTTCCGCATCGACGTGCGCAAGAAGGTGCTCGGCGAGGGCAAGTATCCCGACGACATCGACGAGCTCGATCAGCCGGGCCTGACCTACGCTAGCGCCGTGCGCTCCAAGTATCCGCGCGCCCGCGTGCTCTCCATCGATACCTCCAAGGCCGAGGCCCTGCCCGGCGTGGTGGGCATCCTGCGCGCCGAGGACGTGCCGGTCAACCAGGTCGGCCACCTTATCCAGGACTGGGACGTCATGATCGCCCAGGGTGACATCACCCGCTGCGTGGGCGATGCCATCGTGCTGGTGGTTGCCGAGGACGAGGCGACGCTCGAGAAGGCCAAGAAGCTCGTCAAGATTGATTACGAGCCTCTGGAGCCCGTGCGCAACATCGCCGAGGCCAGAGCTGCCGACGCCCCGCGCCTGCACGACAGCTTCTTTGCCTTTGGCAACACGGTGGAGCTCAAGGACAACGTGTGCCAGAGCCGCCATGTGACGCGCGGCGACGCCGCCAAGGCGCTGGCGGAGAGCGCATTCACCGTGACGCAGCGCTTTACCACGCCCTTTACCGAGCATGCCTTCTTGGAGCCCGAGTGCGCCGTCGCCTTCCCGTACAAGAACGGCGTCAAGGTGCAGTCGACCGACCAGGGCGCCTACGATACGCGCAAAGAGTGTGCCCACATGTTTGGCTGGGACAACGAGCCCGAGCGCGTGGTCGTCGAGACCATGCTCGTGGGTGGCGGCTTTGGCGGCAAGGAGGACGTGTCCATCCAGCACCTGGCCGCGCTCGCTGCCTATAAGTTCCAGCGTCCTGTGAAGTGCAAGCTCACGCGTGCCGAGTCACTTGCGTTCCATCCCAAGCGCCACGCCATGGACGGCACCTTTACGCTGGGCTGCGACGCCGAGGGCAACTTTACCGGCCTGGACTGCGAGATCAACTTTGATACCGGCGCCTACGCGTCGCTGTGCGGCCCGGTGCTCGAGCGCGCCTGCACGCATGCCGTCGGCCCCTACAAGTACCAGAACACCGACATTCGCGGCTTTGGCTACTACACCAACAACCCGCCCGCCGGTGCGTACCGCGGCTTTGGCGTTTGCCAGTCCGAGTTTGCGCTCGAGAGCCTGATCGACCTGCTGGCCGAGAAGGTCGGCCTGGATCCGTGGGAGATCCGCTACCGCAACGCCATCGAGCCGGGCGAGGTTTTGCCCAACGGCCAGATTGCCGATTGCTCCACGGCACTGAAGGAGACGCTGCTCGAGGTCAAGGATGCCTACTACGCGCATCCCGGACACGCCGGCATTGCCTGCGCCATGAAGAACGCCGGCGTGGGCGTGGGCCTGCCCGATGCCGGCCGCTGCAAGATCCGCATCGAGGACGGCGTGGCCGTGGTCTACGCTGCCACGTCCGACATCGGCCAGGGCTGCAACACGGTCTTTTTGCAGGACGTTGCCGAGGCCTGCGGCCTGCCGCTTCGCTGCATCGCCAACGGCGAGTGCTCCACCGAGAACGCTCCCGACTCCGGCACCACGTCTGGCTCGCGTCAGACGGTCGTGACCGGCGAGGCCGTGCGCGGTGCCGCCTTCCTGCTGCGCGATGCCATGCTTGACATCGAGGCCGGCAAGCCTGCACCCGATACTCCCGTGAGCGCGCATGGCGACGGCGTCAAGATCGAGTACGACGACGGTCACGCCTATCAGCTGCGCACGCAGGAGCTCGTCGCCGGCCAGGGCATGCATCCTCAGGATCCCGCGGCCGCCATCAAGGCGCTCGAGGGATGCGAGTTTGGCTACGTGTATCTGGAGCCGACCGACAAGCTGGGCGCCGACGTGCCCAACCCCAAGAGCCACATCTGCTACGGCTTTGCCACGCATGTGGTCATTCTGGATGATGACGGCCGCGTGAGCGAGGTCTATGCTGCGCACGATTCCGGCAAGGTAGTCAACCCCATCTCCATCCAGGGTCAGATCGAAGGCGGCGTGCTCATGGGTATGGGCTATGCGCTTACCGAGGACTGGCCGCTCAAGGACTGCGTACCCCAGGCCAGGTACGGCACGCTCGGGCTGTTCCGTGCGCCCGAGATCCCGGATATCCATGCCATCTACGTGGAGAAGGACGAGCTGCTGCCCGTGGCATATGGCGGCAAGGGCATCGGCGAGATCGCCACGATCCCCACGGCGCCCGCCGTACAGAACGCCTATCGCGCATTCGACGGCAAGCTGCGTCCGGATCTGCCCATGGTGGATACGCCATACAGCCGCGCCCGTCACCGCGGCTAGGGTAGAGCGTGGACAGTCATTACTGATGGGCCGTCCGCGCTCAACATCAACTGCATATGCTGCGCCTTTGGCCCCAGCTCCATCGCGAGCCGGGGCCTTTTGTTTGGAGCGGAAACTACGTCCCAGATTCGACGTTCTGGACGGGATACGCTTTCCGGTTGGGGCTTCAAACGGAAAGTGCATCCCGGAATCCGCGCCTGGAATGGGATGCGCTTTCCGGAACAGCCCTCAACCGGAAACTGCGTCCCAGAATTTCGATTCAGAGTGGGATGCCGTTTCCGGCTGAACCCTCTGGCGGAAAGTTCATCCCAGAATTGACGCTCGGAGTGGGACACGGTTTCCGGATCGGCCCTCAGCGGAAAACGTATCCCAGTTTGAGTGTCTATTCCGGGATGCCGTTTCCGCTGAGTGCTTCATCCGGAAAGTCTGTCCCGTTCTGAGCCTCGATTATGGGATGTGCTTTCCGCTAGGCATGCCATATGGAAAGCGCACCCCGTTTTGAATACTCAATCTGGGCCCTGGTTTCCGCGGGTGCTGCCAACCGGAAAGTGTGTCCCGCTTTGCCAAGCAGACGGGCATAAGCTCAACAGCTCCTACAGCTCCACGTCGTTGAGCCATGTCGGTAGCGCGGTCTGCCGGATGCCTGCCGTCTGCAGCTTTTTGGCGAGCACTCCTGCCGAGCGGACCTCGTTTATGGTAAAGCGCAGCAGAGGATGACCGTAGAGCGATAGGTGCGCCTCGCGCTGTCGTTCGGCAACGAGCGCCTCGGCGGTGGTGCGTCCGGCCAACATGGTCTGGTCGGTATATTTGATGAGCCCGTCGAGCTCGCCCAGCGTGAGTTCCCGCGCCTGGCGCTCCCAGGCAAAGTCCGTTCGTATGGGCTTGGCCGAATCGAAGGGGTCCGTCAATTCGTATTGAAGCCAGTCGGGCGCAAAACCGGTCTCGATCATGGCGGCTCGGGCGACCGATTCCCCGCCGCTCTCGGCGCGGGCGTCGGCATATCGAAGCGTTGTGCGGGCGGTGCGAATCGCGTGACCATTGCGGGCAGTCGCTCGTTGCTCAACGGCCTCCATCAGCTGTTCCCGCGCAAGGCCGAGCTTTGAGATCGCCGAATCGGCAATGGGCATGCCGTCGGCAAAACCAGTTTGCAGCAGGCAATCTGTGGCCGTTTGGATGGGCGGCGTTACCGATATGCCGACTCTGCGTATTGCTCCGGCCGGCTCAATCTGGTGCCGCTGAATATGTGCGCCCGGACGAGCCGACGGCTTTGTCGAGCTGCAGACATGCACGACATTCAGGTGTCGCCACGAGACCTCGAGCCCCAGCAGGCAAGCTGCCGAAAACGAGCAGAACGTCCAATCGGGGTGGATGGTCGCAAGGGCGCGAATAATCTCGCAATGACGCTGCGCCCGGTTGAGTTCATCCCAGCGCATTTTGCGCGCGAACAGTCCCGGCATGGGGGAGACGACCGTGCCGCCGGTGCGCCGGAGGAGCGCTTTTCGGATCGCCGTGCTCGGGGGGATCAGGCAGCGCCCCTCTTGTTCGGCTTGAGTGAGCAGTTGGTCGATGAGTTGGTCATTGCAATGGGTCATGAGCTACCGCCTCCTTTTGGGTAGCAAAAACGTATCAGCCGCAACTTGCCGCCCAACTGACCAAAAGCTGACCAAAATCTAACCATGCAGGTAGATGGCCTGGTTTTGACGTCATTTTTTGAAGCTGAATCGGTGGGCGGTAATCGGCACCCGTGAACGGTAGCTAGATATGAAGCCTTGGTAAGTTTAGGGACGTTTACTTTTCCGAAAAAGAGCAATCTATCTGCTGTTTTGTGTTTCTTGATCACATATTTGAAGGCATGTGATAAGGGCGGCGGATCGTCGGCTGGTATCTGCGGAAACTACGGCCCAGTTTTTGGCTCCAGAACGGGATACATTTTCCGGAACGGTCCACGTGCGGTGGTATACCGCCCTTTTGCGTGCGCCGCTTGTCGAATTACGTTATAGCTAGCTATATTATTGGAAGGTATAATATGGCTAGCTATAACGTAAGGGAAGGATGGCCCTATGTTTATCGGAAGAACAACGGAAATGTCCGAGCTCAATCGGCTGTACGGCACGGGCTTCTTTGAGATGCCTGTGATTTACGGCCGCCGTCGTGTGGGTAAAACGCGCCTTATCACAGAGTTCATCCAAGGCAAGAATGCTATTTACTTTCAAGCTCGTCGTACCAATGCAGAGGCAAACCTGCATGGCTTTAGTCAGGCGATACTTGCGGGTTCGGTTGGTGCTGCAGGTGTGTCGTTTCGTAGCTTTGACGAGGCGTTTGATGCATTGGCCACCATGGCTCGCACGGAACGTTTGATTGTCGTGATTGACGAGTATCCCTATCTCGCCCAATCGAATCCCGAGATCAGCTCGTTGCTGCAAGACAAGATCGATCACTTGTACAAAGAGACCAAGCTCATGCTTATCCTGTGTGGGTCGTCGCTTTCGTTCATGGAAGAGCAGGTGCTGGGCTACGAGAGTCCGCTATACGGTAGGCGTACGGCCCAGTTTAAGATCATGCCGCTTGATTTTACGACGACCCTCGGCTTGTGGCAGAGCATGGGTCGCGAAGACGCTGCGGTTTGCTATGGCATGACGGGCGGCATTCCTGCATATATCGAGAAAGCCGATCCTACCGTATCGCTCGAGGACAACATCAAACGTCTTTTTCTTACTCCTACGGGCTATCTCTTTGAGGAGCCGAGTAACCTGCTATTGCAAGAGTGCCGCAATCCCGAGCAATATGATGCGATCGTGCAAGCAATTGCTCAGGGGCGCTCGAAGATCTCGGAGATTGCGAGCTCTACGGGAATCCCTGCGAGCAACGTAAAGAACTATGTGGATAAGCTGGCGTCGCTTGGGATTGTCGAGCGCGAGCTGCCCCTAAACGAGACGAGCAATAAGCGAGCCGTGTATCTGCTGAGCGACCAGATGTTTAGGTTCTGGTACAAGTTTGTTCCGCAGAACATCGGGCTGATTCAAAACGATATGGCCGAGATGGCGTATAAGCGCATTGAGCCGCACGTATCGGATTACATGGGTACGGTCTTTGAGCTTATATGCAGGCAGTATGTGTACGAACTCGCGCGGGCGGGCAAGCTCGATGTGGTTCCGGCGAGCGTCGGGCGCTGGTGGGGGACGGATAATCGCACGCATACGCAGGAAGAAATCGACTTGATTGTTGACGATGGCGAGGGCACAGCGCTGTTTGCGGAGTGCAAATGGCGCAATGAACCGGCGGGCGAAGACGTGCTGCAAAAGCTCGTGTATCGAAGCGAGCTCTTTAGACGGCAGTATAAAAGCTACGTGATCTTCTCGAAGCGTGGCTTTACGCAAGGATGTCGGGATGCCGCGGAGAGTAGGGGAGACGTCAAGCTGATTTCGTTTGCCGAGATGTGAGGGCGGGGATAACGAAGCGCGTCCTGATTTGATGCTGGGAATGGGATGTGCTTTCCTTTTGCGACCTTTGGCGGAAAGTGCGTTCCAGATTTCGGCTTCAGAATGGGATGCCGTTTCCGGATCGGCCCTCAGGCGGAAACTGCGACCCGAAATTTGGCTCCAAAACGGGATACGCTTTCCCGGTGGCATCTCTAGCGGAAACTGCATCCCGGAATGAGCTCTCGGAATGGGGCGCGCTTTCCCATCGGGGCTTCAAACGGAAACCGTGTCCCGGAATCGAGCCTCAGGGTGGGATGCATTTTCCGGTAGAGGCCTGGGACGGAAGGCGTGTCCCAGAATCCGGCTAATCCGATGGCAAGGTGGTTGAGCGAGCGAGCTCCGAGGCTCCATTACTGAAAATTCATTTGTTAAACCTGGCAACCGTGGGTAGAATAAAGTCGACGGCAGCCCAAGGGTGATAGCTGGGCAGCGCCGTTACTTAGTTCAAGGGGTCAATGCCTTAACGGCGTCGACCCCTCTTCTTTTGCTTCGTACGCTGCTTAAGTGCCTCGGAAAGTCCGATAAGCGCCGTGAGGAGCGAGACCAGAGCGGTCAGGAGCTTCACGGAATCAATCAGATCGGTCATGGGCATCACCTCCCGTCGCATGGAGGGCGCTGCCCGGCACATGGAACTGCCGTCAATAATAACCAGTCTATCAAACTGCAGCCATAAATACGAATATATGTTCGATAATAATAACGACGCGATTCTCTCAAAGCGCGGCTTTAAGCAAGTGTGTCAGAGGGCCGCGCTGGGCGATTCCATGTCCGCACGGACACTTATCCTTACGGCAATGCAGCCGCCTGTGTAGCAAGCGGCAGGCAACGGAGAAAGGCCATAACCGTGTCAGCTGAAAAGACGCCGTGTATCTCGGCTATCGATACGACGAACTTTGCGCGCCGGATCGTGCTGGACTTTGAGTTTGCGCCGGTGCCAAAGCAACGCCAGCGCCGTGGGTTGCGCAATGAGATTATCGAGGTCGGCGCCGTCAAGCTCGATTACCACGGCAACGTTATGGGCGAGTTCTCACAGTTTGTGCAGACGGAATTTACCGAAGGCGTTGCGTTTCCCGTCCGCGAGCTTACGGGGATATCGGCCGTGGATACCGCGATGGCCGATCCGCTCTATGTGGTGATCAAAAGGCTCAGCGATTGGATCGGTCGCTACTCCGCTCAGGTGGTTTGCTGGAGCGGAGCAGATCGTCGACAGCTTTTGACCGAGTGCCAGGCAAAGCACATCGACCTTTCCGCATTTCCTGCGGACTGGGCCGACCTGCAGGCGTTTTACACCTCGATTATGGACGTGGGCAGCCATGGGCGCGTCTCGTTGGGCGACGCGGCAACGTGGTTTGGCATCGAGTTTGACGAGTCGACGGGTCACGCCCACAGCGCCCTGGCCGATGCGCGCGTGACCGCCAAGTTGCTCAAGCAGGTGATGGACGAGGACTACCGCGTGAGCCCGCGCGCCCAGGAAGTTCGCCAACGGTGGGGGATGGGCGAGCGAGCCCAGACGCGCCTTTCCAAGAAGTGCCCCGAGTTGGGCGACCTGCTGCTGAAGCTGAAGGCAGGGGGGGTAGGAGGCTCATTTGGCGACAAGCGGACGGAATGGTTGCGCGAAGGATTCTAAGATCAGCAGCAGAAGACTGCGTTTGGGATCCTACTCAAGGACGCGCTGACACTCGCTGGGACCAAGCAGGTCAAGAGCGTGGACATCGAGATGGCTTCCATTATTGAAGAGCGGCTTACTAACATGATTCGCTGAACAGATAGGCAGAGACCCGTGACGCTGTGTGCGTCATCGTGCACAATGAGGTGTATAGGCTGCCAGTGGCGAACTATCCCGACGAGGTTCTGAGCAACTGCATCACCGAGATTTTCGAATACTTCTACGAAGAGGGATTTGGCGGCGTAGAGCAATCTGATTTTACGCGTTTGCAGGAGGAAGCCGATATGGCAGACGAACTTGTTTTTAGTGCTGGCGAGATAGTTTACGCCATGCCTCAACTGCCCAAAGTTACATCTGTGCCGCTGAACGGTAGCGCCGTGCTGGTTGGTTTTAAGGACGCTCCCGATGGGGAGGAGGTCCTCTTTGATTTTGACCCTCAGGCTGAAAAGGCTACGAAGCTCGACTATGAACTTGCAGCCGTTAGCGGGCTCCTCACGGGCGCGTTGAATATCCTTTGGCAGAAAGACTTCAACCTAGAGGGTGCCAAAGAGTGGGGCGACGAGAAGGTTGGCAAATTCGTTCTTACGATTGCCAAGTCTGCGGGTATGACAAAGGCGGATGCAACTCTAGAAGACGCTATTCGCTTTCTAGAGAAAGAGTTTCCTCTTGCCACGGACAAGCTAACTGCTGAGTTTGGCGGCGGGCTCCAACATCATCTGCGGGATTTCTCGCACCACCCGAGCTTGGTTGGCCTTGCGTGTTCGATCCTCTCGCAATTTACGTGCAAAGGCTATGGTACCGATACGGCCGGCCGGTTTGTCGCCTTTGACCTGCCTGCCGCCGCCTTCGATCCCGACTGCCCTCTTGTAGGCAGGAACGTTCCAGAGAAGATTGCGTTTGGCACTCTGTTCTGGGCGATGCATCTCGTGAGCGACATGGCGGGGTCTAGTTCAAACCCCGGTAAGGGGACGGGCATTCCCGGCGTCGTGCTATCCCTGCTAAAGGAGCTCTCCTCCCTGCCTGTTTTTCAAGACATGCAGATTGCCTATAAGGGCGAGGATATTCGCATTCAGCAATGGATCTCAAAGCTGTTTAACGGAACGGCGTTCAAAACCGAGGACGGCAAGCCCATTCGCTTCGACCTTCGGACGGAAGTCGGTCTTCTCGATCAGGCTTTAAGCCAGGTGCCAGCAGTCGTGGCCAACGAGGTTATCGTTCGTTGTCTCTACATGCTTTCAAGGCTCAAGGCCGAGCTAGAACGTTGCGAAGTGAGTGATGCCTCCGGCTTGCGCAAGCTAAAGGCTTCGCATTTCATGCCCTACAACAGCAGGGCCCTCACTCGCATGGTCACGGTTGCGAGCACTTCGTTCGTTCTGGCAAATCTAGCGACGGCAGCAGTTAGGGCGGGTATCGAATGCGAGGGGAACAAGGTCGTTTTCGCTCAGAAGCTCTTCATGAGAATAAACTACGTCGGAGTTGGACGCCTTGCGTTTGCCCTCCATGCTGACTGGGGCTATATGGCTGAGGAAATTTCCGAGGCCTGGGCTGAGCGTGCCAGGCGCCGCCAGGATATCTTCGATGGATTCCACTTTTATAGCCTAGATAGAGAAACGACGAGGATTGCCTTCTCGCTGAAGCTTGTCGCCATCAACTACGATTGCAGGAACGAGAAGAACGAAGTGCGCAAAGGGCAAAAGAGGAGCTGGGCCCGCGCGTGGCAGGATTCGCTCGCGGATGGCCTAGGCATTGATGCAGACGGCTACTTTTTGAGCGAGGAAGACGCGTACGGAGCCCTTGAGGCTATTTCGCGGCAGCGAGGCGGTAGGGTACGCGCCTTGCTGGTTGCGCAGGAGTTAGTCGAGTTTCGCCTCTATTCCCAGATGGGAGATGAAGAGAAGAAGGAATATAAAGGTTTGAAGGAGAGTGGATCTTGGGTTAAACACGAATTTCCCAGGAGACAAGACGCGGTTGATTTGGATGCCATACGTTCTCTCGAGAAACGTTGCGGGACACGCTTCCGCGAGCTTTCAGGTACATTGCCAAAGCTTTTGGTGGGCGGCGTCATTGTCGTGGCGGCGGCCGTAGGCGCAGGAGGGGCGGCCGCGGTACTCGCTCCGGATATTGCTGTCGGTATCTTCGGAGGCTCGTTTGTCGGCCTTCACGGGGCTGCGCTTGTCAATGCGAGCCTTGCTGCAGCTGGCGGTGGGGCCTTGGCCGCCGGCGGCATGGGCATGGCCGGTGGCACTGCTTTGATTACGGGCGGCGGCGCCGCGCTTGGTCTATTGGGTTCCGGCGGCGTTGCCTTGGCGGCATCGATGGGGGAGAACTACGCGCAATTCGTGCTCGTCGAATGTTCGAGGCTCCTTGCTTTTCTTGATGTAGCAACTGACCGCTGTCCGCATGAAGGGGCCATTTTGGTGCGGAAGGCGGCCGAGGCCGTGCAGCGTAGCATCGCTGGTGTTGAGGAAGATGTCGAGAAGGAGAATGGAAAGGGGGACCGCAGGGATGACAGGTTGCTTAAGCAACTGAAGAAGGGTCTCAAGTATTTGTCCTCAACACTTGAACAGATCGAGAAGATGCAGAAGCGCGTTGGCGCCGCTGCTGAGCGCGAGTCGCTCAGCAGCTTGTTAGCATCGGGCGGCGAATAGGTCCGGGCGATCTGGCTACAATTCCCTACCAGTATCGCCATCGATCAAGACGACGCCGTGCTTGCCCATCTTTTTGTGAGGCGCGATGAGCGCGACGGTGACTTGCTCGATGTCTTATTTGCCCTTCGATCAGTTCTTGTCAAGCTCCTTTAGGCGGGAGAGGCAGCGATCCAGAAGTCCGCTCTTGGCATATGAGGCAAGATGCCCGTAAGACTGTGGCAATGTCAAAAGACATACACAAGTGTCGGTCTTTTGACATCAGATGATTTTGGGGAGTGGCGTGCAACGATTGCGCGCCACCATGACGGCGTCAGCGTTTGCCTACGTTGTAAAATCTAGTGATATGAGCATCCCGGTTGCTTCAGCGCTTCGATGCTCTCGTCTTTAGCGCCCTCCGCTCAGTGGAGGACTGACTGCAAACGGCGTAAACAAGGCAAGGGGGATTGCGTAAATGAAAGCAACCGAGGCAAATCTGCTCGACCTTATGGGCGTGGCGAAGATGCAGTTCGTCATTCCCGTGTACCAGCGAGTTTACTCGTGGAGTGTAAAAGAGTGCGAGGTGCTTTGGGATGACGTCATGCGAGCGGGTCGTGATGGCGTATCGCACTTCGTGGGGTCGATGCTTTATATCCCCGAGTCCGAGAGCTCTGCCACGAGCATTTCGCGCGTGCTTCTGATTGACGGACAGCAGCGCATGACGACGTTTTCGTTGATGATTGCTGCCTTGGCTGACTATCTGGAGGGTAATCCCGACAAGGCCGGCTTCCTTGGCGATCTCAAGATCTCAGCGCTGCGGAAGAACTACCTCTTTAACGATGATGACTACAACGGTCTGGCGCGCTACAAGCTGGTGCTCTCGCAGGACGATAAAGAGACGCTGTTCTCCATCGTGTCTGGGTCTCCCGTGCCAGATGAAAAATCGGATCGCATTGTCGAGAACCATGCGTTCTTCCGTGAAAAGATGCACGGGAAATCATTCGACCCTGCAAGGCTTTGGGCGGGGCTAAACCGCGTGCAGGTCATCGACACTAAGCTCACCGCTGGCGTTGATAATGCCCAACTCATATTTGAGTCCATGAACTCCAAGGGCAAGCCACTCACGCCTATTGACCTCATTCGTAACTACGTTCTTATGTCGCTTCCCAACGACGAGCAGACCAAGCTCTACGAGGGTTACTGGCGTCCGCTTGAGTGCTTGTTCGGAAAAGGTGGCGAGGAAGAGTTCAATGCATTTATCTGGTACTGGCTGTGGCTCAAAGTTCCCAATAGGATGCCGAAGGAGAACGAGGCCTACTACGAGTTTAAGCGCTATTTCGCCGACGACTACGATGGTGACACCGAGGGCCTGCTTAAGGAGCTGCGTGGGTATGCACATAGATACGTCAGTCTGTTCCTTGGTAAGGAGAAGGACGACGGACTGCGCCGAGTGTTCGGCAGAATCGTAAGCCTCGACGTGAAGCAGATAAGGCCCCTCTTAATGTTGCTTTATTCGGTTTACGAGGGGAATGGACTAGACCGCAATGCGTTTTTACGTATCTGCGAGACTATCGAGTCGTTCCTGTTCAGGCGTGCGGTTTGCGGCAGGCTTACCACGGGCCTAAATAATTTCTTTGCCGGCATGTATCGCAACCTTGAGCAACAGGATGATATAGAGGAGTACGTTACGGCGATGCTCCTTATCCATAGCAGCGGTATGACCGCATACTTCCCGACAGACGAGCATTTTGTCGAGGAGTTTAAGACGCGTGACTGTTACAATCGCTTCTCTAAAAAGCGCTATTACCTGGAGCGCATGGAGAACTGGCACCACCCGAAGGAGCCCATCTCGGCTGACGATTACCAGATCGAGCACGTCATGCCCCAGACGATCGATGGTGAGCACGGCTGGAAGAAATCGCTTGGCGAGAACTGGGAAGACATTCATGACAGGCTGTGCAACAACTTGGGAAATCTTACGCTGACGGGCTACAACCAGGAGTACTCAAACCGGTCGTTCTCGGATAAGCTCAATCTTCCGAACGTGGGGCTTAAATGCAGCCCGCTCTACCTAAACAAGTCGATCGCCTCGCATGAAAAATGGGGCGAGGAGGAGATTAGGCAGCGCGCGGACGATCTGGCGAAAGAGGCGTGTGAAATATGGAAATATCCCGACCTTCCGGCAGATGTCGTCGACAAGTATCGCCCCTCTCGCGGGGAGTCTGACGAGGCGCCTATTTGGACTCTGCAGGAGAATCACCCCACTTTTGCCGAAGGTGGATTCAACCAGAAGCTTTTCGATGAGGTGTGCGAGTCTGTTCTGAGTGGTAACCCTTCGTGGGAGTCATATATTGCCAAGTACTATGTAGGCTTCAGGTCGGGCAAGCGAAAACTGCATGCCGTGTTAGAAGGCAGGACCAGCAACGGTGGTTGGATTGCCGTCGGCCTGGCAAAGAGTGTTGACGAGCTGATTGACCCGGAGGCCATGTGCCAGGACAAACGCACGCAGGGCGGATTTGGGCCGGGTATGCCGACCTATGTTGCACTCCGTAGCGCTGACGATATCCCCGCGGTGTTCGATCTCATAAAGCAGTGCTAGGTTAAGGGCCGGGAATCTAATTCCCGGCCCTTGCCAGCTCAAAATCGTCGATGGCCCATTCGCCCGTCTACGCCCCCGCAATCCCGCGCGCGGCACTCAGCAGCTCATATTCCCCCTGGCTCCACTGGTGCAGCTCGGCGGCGTCGACGGCGTCGCGGCACAGATTCAGGAACACCTCGGCACCCTTGCAGAAGCACTCGCGGGCAAAGTCACCCGAGCCGCTTGCGATGCACGTGCCGTCTGCAAACAGCTTCCAACTCGACGGCTCGCGCGAGTCGTCTCCGAGCAGCTTGATCTGCAAAACGTGCGGGTCGCCGGCGGCGCAGAGCTCTTCCTCGAGCACCTGCACCGTAAAGCGCATCTGGTGGGAGAGGCTGCTCTTGACCATGGCCGAGGCATAGCCGCTCGGCCCGTCCAGAAGATGCATTCGCTTTGGTTTGACGACCAGGTTGTGGAAGTTGCGCTCACTGCGCACAGAGAAATTGTCCATACGGACTCCTTTCATCGATGTTGGCAGGGCCACCGTGCCTCTTGGCCGGTTGGCGTCGGGATCGTGGAGCCAACTCTCTACCCCGACTCTGGATAAAACGTGCCCGCTCCTTGCGGGCAAGAGGAAGTCTATCAGCGCACGCGGACAGAAATCAAGCGCCGCCTGCGAAATGACGCGCGGACGGCGCTTGATTACGCGGCAATTATTCGGCCAACATCCGAAAAAGTGTCGAAATCAGCCGTATGAAAGTACGGAAAAGTGTCAAATTCGAGCCGCTCAAATTACGGAAAAGTGTCGAAATGGGCGCGTGGAAATCACGGAAAAGTGTAAAACTGCACGTAAACAGGGGTACGGCATAGCTTATGTTCCAACCTAGCTGTTGGGGTCGCCCTTGAGGGTATTGATGTCCAGGTACTGGTTGTCGTCCTCTGCTTGCTGCGTTGCCGATTCGGACGCGGTGGGGCCGCGGAACAGCTGGAATCCCTCAAACGCGATCACGCCGAGCAGAGCGATGATGATGGCGATAAAGACAACCTTTGCCGCCTGCGAAAACTCCGAAAAGCGCGGCGGTTCTTTTTCGGTGTGGTAATCGGCAGCGCGCTTATCGTCGGCGCCGTGGGTATACGACGATGCCGAGGCTGCCTTTACGCTCGCTTGGTTGTAATCGGGAGCGGGCGTGGCGGCAAACGGGTCGCGAGAATAGCCCCTCGACGTTTGGCCGTAATCCTCGGTTTCGATGCGGCCGGCGCGAGGTTGTTCGCTCGGGCGGTTGTCGTATGCTGCGGTGTTGTCGTATGCGGAGTTGCGTTCCTCGGCAGCCGCAAACAGGGGGTTTACCGGAATGTCGAGCGCCGGCATGCCGCTCGAGGTCTCGTCCAGATCTGCCGCCGTCCAGGAATCAAAGGCAAACTGGCGGTTGGAAAGATCATCCAGATCCATGACAGGCGGCTCGAGCTCGGGCTCGGGCTGGGGTTCGGGAGCCGCGTATGTCGGCTGCTGCGGGGTGGCATACGCGGGCGCGCTGCTGGGCGCATGGCGCTGTGCCGCTGCAGCGAGAAATGCCGCCGTCTCGGACGGATCGCCAGCAGGACGGGGTGCAGGGGCGGCTTTACGCGTCGTCTGCACGATGGGACGGGTGGCAAAGTCGTCCGCGGGCACGGATGCCGACGCGGGCGTGGCGGAAGGTGCGGGCTTTGCACTTGTCGGGCGAGCTCCGCCGCCCATGAGTTCCTCGGCGGTCCAGGGGCGGTCGCTCATCACGTCGTCGAGGCTCAGCGCAAAAAGGCCCTCTTCGCCCTCGTCAAACGCGTGTTTCGCATGCCTGGCGCCAGAAACGGTGCCTCCGCGGCCGTTGCGTGATGCGTTGCTCGACCCCATCTTGTTCCATCCTTTCGAAATGCTCACATTCATCGATTATATGGAACTTGCCTTGCGGCCGACTCTCGGATTCGTGCATTCCAGAACTCGCGCCCAAAAGGGGAGGGGTGCAGGCGCGCTGACTATTTGTCGCCGGCGGCAGCCTTTGCCTCGTTGAGGTAGCTATAGAAGCTGTACTTGGAGATGCCAAAGAACTCGCAGGCGCGCTCGCTCGATTTGGAGATAAGGAAGGCGCCGCGGCGGTCGAGGTATCCGATAGCGCGAATGCGCTCGTCCTTGGTCATGAGGGCGGCGGGCTTGCCCACGTACTGCTCGCACTCGCGCAGTAGGTCTTCGAGCAGGTCGCCGATGTTTTTGGTGATGGGCTCGGGCTCGGTGTATCCCTTGTCGCCCGTGCCGGTGAGCGCGTCGAGCGAGCGCTCAAAAGCCTTCATGAGCGTAATGTCAAAGTTAATGCCCAAAATGCCGACGGGCTTGCCCTCGTCGTTGCGGATAAAGATGGTCGAGGACTTGAGCAGCTTGCCATCGGTGGTTTTGGTGAGGTATGGCTCGCGGTCGTGCACGTCGGTGGTGCCCTCGTGCATGGACTCAAACACAATATGGCTGGGACCGTCACCTAGTTTGCGCCCGCTGACGTGGCCGTTTTCGATCACTACGATGGAGTGGTCCACGTCATCGGTCTCCAAGTCGTGGACGACGACTTCGCAGTTGGGGCCAAACTGGAGCGCCAGACCGTGTGCAAGGCGCTTGTAAAACTCAATCTGTGCGGGGGTCATGGGTGCCTTCCTAAAAATTAGTTTGGGCTCACTTTGCCATAAACCCCACTTGTTCGCAAATAACGAAAGCGTCGCTGCGTTATGTGACCGTTCGTCGGCGAAAAGGTACCGATTACGGCAACAAACAATTTGTTAGGTTTACCAATCAAAAAGTGTGATAGAACAGTGCTAACAAACTTTTTGTTTGGCATCCACATAAAAGTTCAGTCGCATGAATGGGAATGGGCTGAAACGCGTATGCGGGGGCCGGCAAGAGAGAACTTAAGGAGTTCACCGTATGGCCGATAAGATCCAGTGGGTGGGCAACACGATGCCCAAGAGCGATGACAAGCACTTGGGAATCATGAGCCTCGACCACGTGAAGAAGGCCCGTGCCTTCCACCAGTCGTTCCCCCAGTACACCGTCACTCCGCTTGCCCGCCTGGATGGCCAGGCTGCACGCCTGGGCCTGTCCAACCTGTGCGTTAAGGACGAGAGCTATCGCTTTGGCCTCAACGCCTTTAAGGTCCTGGGCGGTTCGTTTGCCATGGCCAACTACATTGCCGACGAGACCGGCAAGGACGTTGCCGAGTGCACCTTCGATTACCTGACCTCCGATCAGCTTGCCAAGGACTTTGGCCAGGCTACCTTCTTTACCGCCACCGACGGCAACCATGGCCGCGGCGTGGCATGGGCTGCCAACAAGCTGGGCCAGAAGGCCGTCGTGCACATGCCCAAGGGTTCCACCAAGCCCCGCTTCGATAACATCGCTGCCGAGGGCGCCACGGTGACCATCGAAGAGGTCAACTACGACGAGTGCGTGCGCATGGCCGCCGCCGAGGCCGATGCCTGCGAGCGCGGCGTCATCGTTCAGGACACCGCCTGGGAGGGCTACGAGAAGATTCCGTCCTGGATTATGGAGGGCTACGGCACCATGGCTTCCGAGGCTGCCGAGCAGCTGCGCGAGATGGCCATCAACCGCCCGACGCACGTCTTTGTCCAGGCTGGCGTAGGCTCGCTGGCCGGCGCCGTGGTGGGCTACTTCACCAACCTGTATCCCGATAACCCGCCGACTTTCGTTGTGGTTGAGTGCGCTCCGGCCGCCTGCCTGTACAAGGGCGCTGCCGCCGGCGACGGCGATCCACGCATCGTGGACGGCGACATGCCCTCCATCATGGCCGGCCTGTGCTGTGGCGAGCCCAACATCCTGGGCTGGGATATCCTGCGCAACCACACCACCGCCTTTGTGTCCTGCCCCGACTGGGTCACCGCTCGCGGCATGCGCACCCTGGGCGCCCCCGAGAAGGGCGACCCGCGCGTCATCTCCGGCGAGTCCGGCGCTGTGACCACCGGCCTGGTCGAGACCCTCATGCTCGATCCCGAGTACGCCGAGCTCAAGGAGCTCATCGGCCTGGACAAGACGAGCTCCGTGCTCTGCTTCTCCACGGAAGGTGACACGGATCCGGATCAGTACCGTCGCATCGTCTGGGAGGGCGAATACCCCACTTGCTAATACTGGGTGGAGTAAATAGGTATCGCTCCGCCACCTCACAGGTAGATTCCTTCGTTTGAAAGGTTATGAATAATGGCTAAAGAACTCGATTTCGACGCTATCAAGGCTGCTGCTGAGTCCCATCGTGCTGATATGACTCGCTTCCTGCGCGCTATGATCAGCCATCCCTCTGAGTCTTGCGAGGAGGGTGAGGTTGTCGCCTGCATCAAGGCTGAGATGGAGAACCTCGGCTATGACGAGGTCAAGGTCGACGGCCTGGGCAACGTTATGGGCTTTATGGGCGAGGGCGACAAGATCATCGCCATCGACTCTCACATCGACACCGTCGGCATCGGCAACATCGAGAACTGGGACGCCGATCCCTATGAGGGCTACGAGACCGACGAGATCATCTACGGCCGCGGCGGCTCCGACCAGGAGGGTGGCATGGCTTCTGCTACCTACGCTGCCAAGATGATGAAGGACATGGGCCTCATCCCCGAGGGCTACAAGATCATGGTCGTCGGCACCGTCCAGGAAGAGGACTGCGACGGCATGTGCTGGCAGTACATCTACAACAAGGACGGCATTAAGCCCGAGTTCGTCATTTCCACCGAGCCCACCGACGGTGGCATCTATCGCGGTCACCGCGGCCGCATGGAGATCCGCGTCGACGTTCACGGCACCTCCTGCCACGGCTCCGCTCCCGACCGCGGCGATAACGCCATCTACAAGATGGCCGACATCATCGCCGACGTCCGCGCCCTCAACAACAACGGCTGCGACGAGTCGACCGACATCAAGGGCCTCGTCAAGATGCTCGACCCCAAGTACAACCCCGAGCACTACGAGGATGCCCGCTTCCTGGGCCGCGGCACCTGCACCGTCAGCCAGATCTTCTACACCAGCCCCAGCCGCTGCGCCGTGGCCGATTCCTGCGCCATCTCCATCGACCGTCGCATGACCGCTGGTGAGACCTGGGAGTCCTGCCTGGACGAGATTCGCAACCTGCCGGCCGCCAAGAAGTACGGCGACGACGTGAAGGTCTCCATGTACATGTACGACCGTCCGTCCTGGACCGGCGAGGTCTACGAGACCGAGGCTTACTTCCCCACGTGGATCAACAAGGAGACCGCTCCGCACGTCAAGGCCCTCGTCGACGCCCACAAGGCCATGTTCGGTGACGAGCGCATCGGCTGCGAGCCCAGCATGGACAAGCGCACCGGTCGTCCGCTGTGCGACAAGTGGACCTTCTCCACGAACTGCGTTTCCATCCAGGGCCGCTATGGCATCCCCTGCGTCGGCTTTGGCCCGGGTGCCGAGTCTCAGGCTCACGCTCCCAACGAGGTCACCTACAAGGACGACCTGGTCACCGCTGCCGCCATGTATGTGGCTGCCCTGAACCTCTACGATCCGAGCCAGGCCGATGGCGATGCCACCGTGTTCCGCGCCGGTCTGACCAACAACAAGATCGACTAGTCCCATTCCTCGATCTTGTTGAGCCGGGGGCAGTTTATGCCCCCGGCGCCTCCTGTTGACTTGGGGCCCGCGGTCGTTATCTCCCATGCTTCCTCGACGGTGGCGGGTCCTCGTCATAGCGCTCTGCATGTTCTGGCCACACGCGCATGCCGGAGCGCATCTACTCATTGCGATCGTTTCACCTTTAGAAAGGACATTTACATGGACGCCAAGTTTACCGAGCTCGTCGAGCAGCTGAACGGCCTCGATTTTAAGGGTATGTACGGCAGCGACTTCCTGCACACCTGGGATAAGACCACCGATGAGCTCAAGGCGCTCTACATCGTCGCCGACGCTCTGCGTGAGCTGCGCGAGAACAACGTTTCGTCCAAGATCTTCGATTCGGGCCTGGCCGTCTCGCTGTTCCGCGACAACTCCACTCGTACGCGCTTCTCCTTCTCTAAGGCCGCCAACCTGCTCGGCCTTGAGCTGCAGGACCTGGACGAGAAGAAGTCCCAGATCGCTCACGGCGAGACCGTCCGCGAGACCGCTACCATGATCTCCTTCATGGCCGACGTCATCGGCATCCGCGACGACATGTACATCGGCAAGGGCGATGCCTACATGGCCGAGGTCTCCGAGTCTGTCCAGCAGGCTTACGAGGACGGCGTTCTGGATCACCGTCCCACGCTCATCTCCCTGCAGTCCGACTCCGATCACCCCACGCAGTCCTCTGCCGACATGCTCTACCTCATCAACGAGTTTGGCGGTCTTGAGAACCTCAAGGGCAAGAAGGTTGCCGTCACCTGGGCCTATTCGCCCTCTTACGGCAAGCCGCTGTCCTGCCCGCAGTCGCTGATCAGCCTGCTGCCCCGCTTTGGCATGGACGTCACCCTGGCTCACCCCGAGGGCTACGATCTCATGCCCGAGGTCGTCGAGCGCGCCAAGAGCTATGCCGCCGAGTCCGGCACCACCTTTAAGCAGGCCAACACCATGGCCGAGGCCTTCGAGGGCGCCGACATCGTGATCCCCAAGAGCTGGGCTCCGTTTGCCGCCATGGAGAAGCGCACCAACCTGTACGCCGAGGGCGACGACGCCGGCATCGCAGCGCTCGAGAAGGAGCTGCTCGCCCAGAACGCCACCCATCAGGACTGGTGCTCCACGACCGAGCTCATGGAGAAGACTGCCAACGGCCAGGACACCATCTTTATGCACCCGCTGCCCGCCGACATCTCCGGTGTCTCCTGCGAGCACGGCGAGGTCAACGCCGACGTCTTCGACATGCACCGCGTGGGCATGTACAAGGAGGCCAGCTACAAGCCGTACGCCATCGCTGCCATGATGTTCCTGCAGAAGGTTGCCGATCCCGCCGCTACCCTCAAGGCCCTCGACGAGCGCAACACCGCCCGTTGGTTCCAGGCCTAAAGCTGGGCTGAGAAATGGCTAAGCGTATTGTTGTCGCCTTGGGCGGAAACGCCCTCGGCGCCAACCTTCCCGAGCAGATGGAGGCCGTCAAGACGACTTCCAAGGCTATCGTCGACCTGATCGAGGAGGGCAACGAGGTCGTCGTCGTGCACGGCAACGGTCCCCAGGTGGGTATGATCGCCAACGCGATGGCTGAGCTCACGCGCTCTAATCCTCAGAAGTACGTTCCCTGCCCCTTGTCCGTTTGCGGCGCCATGAGCCAGGGCTACATTGGCTATGACCTGCAAAATGCGCTGCGCGAGGAAATGCTCGACCGCAATATCGACAAGGGTGTCGCCACCGTGCTCACCCAGGTCGAGGTTGCGGCAGACGACCCGGCCTTTGCCGACCCGGTCAAGCCGATTGGTCCGTGGATGAGCGAGGCCGAGGCCAAGGAGCTGGAGGCCGACCGCGGCTACCAGTTCATCCACGACGAGAAGCAGGGCTTCCGTCGCGTGGTTGCCTCGCCCAAGCCCGTGAACATCGTCGAGCTCGACACCATTAAGTCGCTCGTCGAGTCCAACCATGTGGTGATCTCCTGCGGCGGCGGTGGCATTCCCGTCACCAAGGCCCAGGGCAACCACCTTAAGGGCGCTGCCGCCGTCATCGATAAGGACTTTGCGGCCGAGAAGCTTGCCGAGCAGCTCGACGCCGATGCCCTGATTATCCTGACAGCTGTGGAGAAGGTTGCCATTGGCTTTGGCACCGACCACGAGCAGTGGCTCGACACGCTGACCGCTGCCGATGTTAAGCGTCTGTCCGAGGCCAACGAGTTTGGTCGCGGCTCCATGCTGCCCAAGGTCCAGGCCGCCTCGACGTTTGCCGAGAGCAAGCCGGGCCGCACGGCGCTCATCACGCTGCTCGAGAAGGCGCGTGACGGTCTTGCCGGCAAGACCGGTACCACGTTTACCGGCGACGCTGAGTAGGCATATCTGCACCATTGAGGAGGGTGCCCTGCGTCGCGGGGTGCCCTCCTTTGTGCTATGGGGAGCCAAGGGGCGTTCGCTGGAAAACGAGTGCGTGCCTGTTCCGACGGAGTGCGAGCTTGCTATGGTGGGTATAGCAACTATGGTGTCCAAGGCAGCCAGGGGAGGTTTGCGGAGATGAAACTCGGTTGCGTGATTATGGCTTCGGGCGAGGGCAAGCGGTTTGGCTCCAACAAGATGCTCGCCGATATCTATGGCGAGCCGCTGATTGCCCGGACCATCGATTCGGTTCCCCGGGGCTTTGACGTCGTGGTTTCGACGCGTTGGCCCGAGGTCGCCCAGATTTGCGAGGACAAGCATTGCCCGTGTGTGCTGCACGATGGCGAGCTGCGCAGCAAAAGCGTCCGTGCGGGCCTTTCGTGGGGAGTCGAACGCAACTGGAAAGGTTGCCTCTTTTTGCCGGGCGACCAGCCGCTCGTGAGTTCGGATTCTTTTGATGCCATGGTTCGTGCATTTGACGAGCGTGGCCGCAAGCATCCGGTGCGTCTTGCGTGCAACGGTGAGCCTTCGAGCCCGGTGCTCTTTCCGGCGGAACTGTTCGATGCACTTATGTGTCTTGAGGGCAAGGACGGCGGCGGTTCGATCCTCAAAGGCCGTACCGATGTGGTGCTGGTCGAGGCGCGTGCCTACGAGCTGTGGGACGTCGACACCGCCAAGGGACAGCGACGCATAGCGGAGCATATCGCCGCCTGCTCGTATTTTGATCGCGTGGCCAACTGCATCAATCAATAAGGAGCAATTATGATCATCATCAAAAACGGCGCGCTCGTGACGCCCCAGGGGCTTCGCCGCGCCGATCTTGCCATGGATGGCGATAAGATCGTGCGGATCGCCGCGGCGATCGAGCCGGCCGAGGGCGATACCGTCGAGGACGCCGCGGGCTGCTGGGTGTTTCCCGGCTTTATCGATGGCCACACGCACATGCAGTGCTGGACCGGCATGGATTGGACAGCCGATAGCTTTGAGACCGGCACGCGCGCGGCTGCCTGCGGCGGCACGACGACCATTGTGGACTACGCGACGGCCGATCGCGGCGTGACCATGCCCGATGCCTTGGCCGAGTGGCATCGCCGCGCCGACGGAACCTGCACGGCCAACTACGCCTTTCATATGGCACTCGCCGAGTGGAATGAGCGCAACCGCGCCGACCTTTTAGCCATGCGCGAGGCGGGTGTATCGTCGTTCAAGACCTACTTTGCCTACGACCACCTGCGCCTGGACGATGCCGAGACGCTCGAGGTGCTCGAGGAGCTCAAGCGTATTGGCGGCATACTGTGCGTGCATTGCGAGAATGGCACGTTGGTGAATGAACTGCAGAAGCGCGTGTACGAGCAGGGTATCCACGGGCCCGAGGGTCATGCGCTCAGCCGTCCGGATGTGTGCGAGGCCGAGGCAGTGAGCCGTCTGCTGTATCTGGCGCACCTGGCCGGCGACGCACCGGTCAACGTGGTTCACCTTTCGACCAAGCTGGGGCTCGAGGCCATCCGTGCCGCCAAGGCGCGCGGGCAGAAGAATATCTATGTCGAGACCTGCCCTCAGTATCTGATGCTCGACGATACCTGCTACTTGGAGCAGGGCGAGGACGGCTTTGCGGGTGCCAAATATGTGATGAGCCCGCCGCTGCGCCATGCCGGTGACCGTGTCGCGCTGCGCGAGGCGCTTGTGGCCGGCGAGATCGATACGATTGCGACCGATCATTGCAGCTTTAACCTGCGCGGGCAAAAGGACCGCGGGCGCGACGACTTCCGCGCGATTCCCAACGGCGGGCCCGGCGTGGAGCATCGTCCCGTCGCGATTGCCACGAGCTTTGAGGGGCAGCTGGGCCCCGAGGACCTGTGCCGCTTGATGAGCGAGAACCCGGCGCGCGTCTTTGGCATGTATCCGCGCAAGGGATGTCTTGCCGAGGGCTCCGATGCCGATGTGTGCGTGTGGGATCCCAAGGCGCGCTGGACCATTCGCGCGGCGACGCAGCATCAGGCTGTGGACTACACGCCGCTCGAGGGCTTTGAGGCGCACGGCCGCGCCAAGGCTGTGTTTGTGAACGGCGTGCTGGCCGTGCGCGACGGCGAGCCCACCGGAGCCCAACCCGGCCGCTACGTCCCCCGCTAGCAGGAAGATCACCGGATTCCCCTCCGCAGTTGCGGTGGAATAGTTCCTGTTTAGCCGCCAAATAGGCCGTTTCAGGAACTATTTCACCGCAACTTATAGGTCTGCTGGGGCAGCGCCGGCTACTTGAGGCTGCTGGTGACGACGGAGCGGTCGAGGACTGCCTCGAAGCGATCTGCCATCGTTGGGCCGGCAAGCGTGTCGACTTGGTTGAGCATGATGCGGGCATTGTTGAGGTTCAGCATCTGCAACTCGGCATTGAGCACCATAGCGACGTGCTCTGGGGTGGCAGCGTCGGTGGGCTCGCAGCCGCAGCGCTCGCAGAAGAGCTCGGGGCGGTGGACAACCTCGGCGATGGGCTCGCCCAGCCCCGAGGCGCCGACGAGCCAGACAACGTTTGCCGTGGCGGCGGGAATTACCGGCTCCCAGGTGGCATGCGCCTTGAGCGGGAGTCGCTTGCTGCCATCTGCCTCGGCCAACACATAGTCAAAGCGCTGCGCCAGCTCGTTGAGCGGCTCGGCGGGGGCGGAGAGCTTGCCTGTCTCCGGGTCCAAAACACCCGCCTGGCAGATACTTCCGCGGTTCATGCCCGCGCATGCCTCGCAGGTGCAGCCGGGGACATGCGAGGCGCCCGGCTTCCAAGGTGCGGCGTCCAGGCGACGGCTCGACCCGTCCCATGGCACGCCGGCGACGGGAAACATGTGCGTGGTGGTACAGAGAAGCACCCTGCCGCCAGCGCGCATAAGCTCAAGGCCCAGCGTCTTCAGCAATGTCGACTTGCCGCCACTGCCGATAATTGCGGTAATGCCCGGCTCGATCTTGAGCGCGGAGGCAAGATTGCCGCTAACCGTTTCCATCTGTTCACCGCCGTATAATACTGTGATAATAAATAATCATCAGAGTGCGGTCGAACCGCTTTTGCTCTGCTCAAACCGTAGCACAGGGAGGTGCCCCGGGAATGCTCGTTTATGTTCGCGGCGCCGGCGATATCGCCACGGGCGTCGCCGCTCGCTTGGTGCGCGCCGGCGTGTCGGTCGTTATGGCCGATATCGCGGTTCCCACGTGCATCCGCCGCACAATCAGTTTTTGCGAGGCCATTCACCTGGGCGAGGTCGAGGTTGAAGGCATTCGCGCTCGCTTGGCACAGACGCCGGCAGAGGCGCTTGCAATTACCGAGGCCGGAGACGTCGCCGTCGTGGTAGACCCCCAGGCCAAGATGCTCGGCGAGCTGAAACCCGCGGCTGTGGTCGACGCGATTTTGGCCAAGCGCAACCTGGGTACCACGCGCGACATGGCGCCTGCCGTCATCGCCGTGGGGCCGGGCTTTACCGCGCCGGTCGATTGCGACGCCGTGGTCGAGACCATGCGTGGACATTTTCTCGGCCGTGTCATTACCCAAGGTTCGCCCCAGCCCAACACGGGCGTGCCGGGCATTATCGCCGGCTATGGCAAGGAGCGCGTTATCCACAGCCCCGCCGCCGGTGTGTTTCGGTCCGACCGCGCAATCGGCGACATCGTGAGCGCCGGAGATGTGATTGGCTACGCGGGCGATACGCCCATGTACACGCAGATCGATGGCTGTCTGCGCGGGCTTTTGGCGAACGGCGTGCAGGTGACTGAGGGCTTTAAGTGCGCCGATGTCGATCCGCGCGTCGATGCCAGCTATATCAACTACATTTCGGACAAGGCGACGTCGGTCGGCGGCGGCGTGCTCGAGGCGCTCGCCATGCTCACCGATGTCTTTAGAGGATAGAAGGCGGCAATGGAAAAGCTCGATGTTGTGAATGCGGCGCTTGCCGCTCTGCGTGCTGGCGAGACGTGCGAACTCGTGGTCGTGGCCGGCACGGCAGGGTCATCGCCGCGCGGCGTGGGCGCCTGGATGGCCGTCTTTGCCGATGGCAGCCAAGCGGGTACCATCGGCGGCGGCAAGATCGAGCTCTTTGCGCTGGACGAGGCGCGCGAGCTCCTGAGCGCGGGACAGTCGCGTCTGGTCCGCTACACCATGGGCGGCGAGAACTCCGATACCGGCATGATCTGCGGCGGAGCCATCTGCCTGTGCTACCTGCATCTGGATGCGACTCAGGCGCCGTTGTTCCAGGAAATCGCCGACGTCTTGGCCTATCGGCGCATCGGCGACTTCGTCATTGACTTTGAGCCGTTTGTCATCCAGGCCCTCGAGGGCGATGTGGCCGAGTACCATGGCGAGGCATCGCGCCATACCATTGCCGGCTGCCCCGGGCTTTCGCTGGTGGAGGAGGGGAGTAAGGTCACCTACACCAACGCGGCCTCCGAGATTCCCGCGGCGCACATTGAGACGCTCTGCCCCGAGGGCCTGACCTACATCTTTGGCTGCGGACATGTGGGCGCTGCGACGGCGCGCGTGCTCACGGCGGCGGGCTTTGCCGTCGTGGCGTGCGACGACCGCCCCGGCACGCTGACCCCCGATTGGGTGCCCGGTGTCTACGATCGTCGCCTGGTCGATTACAAGAACCTAAGCAAGCAGTGCCCCATCGGCCCGCGCGACCTGGTGGTCGTCGCCACGGCGGGTCACAAGTCCGATATCGACGTGGTGATCCAGGCCATGCGCGCCAAGCCTGCCTATCTGGGCTGCTTGGGCTCGCGCCGCAAGACGGCCTTTGTGCGCGCCCGCCTGGAGCAGGAGGGCTTTACGCAGGAGCAAATCGACGAGCTGCACCTGCCGATCGGTGTTGCCATCGAGGCCGAAGACCCCGAGGAGATCGCCATCTCCATCGCCGCCGAAATGATCCATCTGCGCCGCACCAAACTCGTCCCCCGCAAGCGCTAGCCCCGTCCCCATCAATAAGTTGCGGTGAAATAGTCCCTAGATAAGCCTGACGGGCGGTCAGCCAGGAACTATTTCACCGCAACTGCTGTTTGACCCCGGGGATGCAGGATTGCGGGTCAAAATGCTACCTGTGTCATATGCCCTATAATGTCCGCCCGTTGGGCGGCATAGGGCCACTGTCTAGGGTATGGGAGGCGCAAATGGCAGAGTCGGCAGCAGGGGATGCCCTGTTCGAGCGTACGGGAAAAGTTTCGTTTGTGCAGGTATTGCCCCATGCATTGCAACATGTGTTGGCGGCATTCGCGGGTATCGTCACGCCCGCCATCATCATCGCGTCGGTCTGCGGCTTTACCCCTCAGGAGGAGGCCGCCGTCATCCAAGCGTCACTCGTCCTTTCGGCGCTCGACATTTTCCTTCAACAGTTCCCCATAAAGGGCGTCGTCGGTTCGGGCCTGCCCATCGTGATGGGCGCGAGCTTCACCTTCGTGCCGGCGCTCAAGGCGGTCGGTCTCGAGCTTGGCTTTGAGGCCGTGCTGGGCGCCCAGGTAATCGGCGGCGCGCTCGTCGTGCTCTTCGGCCTGCTGTTTAGGCGCGTGAGTTTTCTGTTCCCGGCCCCGGTGCTCGGCACCGTCATCTTTGTCATTGGCTTGTCGCTGTGCCCGGTGGCAGTTGCCTCCATGGCGGGCGGGGAGGGCACTGCAGATTTTGGCAGCGTCACCAACTGGGCCGTCGCGCTCGTGACGTTTGTCGTCACCTTTATGGCTGGCAACTACGGCAAGGGCGCGCTTAGGCTGGGCAGCATCCTGGCTGGTATCTGCGCGGGCTTTGTTTTGGCTGCGGTGTTGGGCATGGTCGATTTCTCGGCCATCGCGACTGCCAGCTGGTTCGCCCCGCCGGCCCTGGGCGCCCATCGCCTGGTGTTCGACCCGGCTGCGTGCGCCGTCGTGGGCGTTGTCGCCATTGTCAACGCCGTGCAGGTCATGGGCGAGTTTGCCGCCGTGTCATCCGCTGCGCTCGATACCCCTGCGACCGATAGCCAGATCTCGGGTGGCCTGATCGCCAACGGCCTGGTCGGTATGCTGTCGGGCTTTTTGGGCGGCGTCCCCACAGCAACCTTTGGTCAGAATGTGGGCATTATCGCCGAGAACAAGGTCGTCAACCGTATGGTCTTTACGCTCGCCGCCGCCATCTTACTCATCGCTGGACTGCTGCCCAAGTGCGCGGCAGTGCTCACGTCCATTCCGCAGCCAGTAATCGGCGGCGCCACGATCGGCGTGTTCGCTACCATCGGCATGAACGGTGTGGTCATGTTTGCCCGCCACGGCCTGTCTCAGCGCGATACCACGCTCATGGGTCTGTCTATCGCCTTTGGCACGGGCATTGAGCGCACGGCCGGCGCACTTGCCGGCGCTGGATTCCCCGCATGGGTCGGCACCGTCTTTGGTGGATCCTCTATTGCCGTCGCCGCACTTGTCGCCGTCGTCCTCAACCTGGTCCTGCCTCGCCAAAAATAACGCTCCATATATAAGTTGCGGTGAAATACGGACCGTTTAAGCCCGTTAAGCCATCAAACAGTCCCTATTTCACCGCAACTTAATTGGGGATGGCTGGATGCTGAGGCCTTACCCGGCAATGTTGCGCAACAACGTTTGGCAGTTCGCTCCTAGCATATGCTTAGAAGAGATTGCGCTCCGCCATGCACGTGGGCGCTCAAGCATGCCCGTCTTGAACGGGCATCGAACGAGGGGGAGCTTGGATGTTCTGCCGAAACTGTGGATCGAAAATCGAGGACGGAGCCCAGTTCTGCGCCGTATGCGGCGCATCCGTCGTACCAGATGATCAAGCGCAAACGGGAGGGGCGAACCCCTTGCCCGTTGATGCTGCAGCACCTATCGGGTCGCAGCAAGTCGACATGGCGGCCGAGGCTGCTGCGTCCAGCCCCAAGCGTTCCAAGAAGCCTTTCATCATCGCTGCCGTCGTGGTGGCGCTGCTCGCCGTGGGCGGCGGAGCCGGTTATTACTTTGGTATCTATGCACCCGAGCAGGCGCGCGAGGCTGCCGAGCAAGAGGCCCTCGCCGCAAAGCACGCCGTGCGGTTTACGGTCTCGGCCGAGGGTTGGGACACATCGGCTGGCGCGAGCAGGCTACCGCTGCACATCACCGGCAAGGAGGCGCGCGGCAAGAAGGTCGACGTCGTTCGCTATGTCGACAGTACGGGAGCGGGCGTCGAGCTCCGTTGCGGCAGCTATAAGGCCGAGGTCGCAGCCTCGCCCATTGCAGCCGACGGCACCATCTACGCCGTGCCGGGCAAAAAGATCGACGTCAAGGTTAGCAAGAAGCCGGAGGGAAAAAAGAGCATCGATGCCGGCAACGTTTCGCTCGCTTCGGTCGAGGCAACCGAGGTGACCGATGACGAGATTGCCGCCGCCAAGAAATACGCCGAGGAAGATGCAGGCGCCAAGAAGGCAGGCTTTTCCTTTGATGCCGACGCACTGGCACAGACCGCAACCAAACGTCGTGACGACGCCGTAGCCGACAAACAAGCCGAGGAAGAGGCCAAGCGCCAGGCAGAAGAGGCAAGACAGGCAAGAACCATCGATACGGACTACTTCACTATGGTTCTTCCCGACTGGTTCCCTATTGATGATTACGAGGTCACCGAAAGTCAGGCATCCGGCTCATTTGCCAAGTGGTTCAGGGTTCATAGGACCGGTGCGGATCAAGATGACCACTCCGCGGATTTTACCATTATCGTGCACGATAACAGCTTGGGTGGTTTCGGGCCTGTTTTCTTTAGAGATCTAGGGAAAACGTCGGAAGGTTACTCAGTTTGGCTTTCAGGTGGATCGGCCCATCCGGTAGAAGGCTCATACAAGCTCGAGGCAGACGATGCTTTCGGCATGCCAGTGGAAGACTACGCCAACATCCTCGCCTCCTGCATCACGCTCAAGTAATCGGCACGCTCCAGCCAAAGCAATCTCCCAAGAAACGAGGGACTCCATCGAGAGTGGATTTTCTCCCACTTTTGGCCTGCATCTTGGCCAAAAGTGGGAGATTATCCACTCTCGTGTGTTGTGCGTCCGATAATCCACTCTCGTGCGTCCGATTATCCACTCTCGTTTCTCTATCACCATGGACCACCTAAGTTGCGGTGAAATACGGATTGTTTAAGCCTGTTAGGCCGCCAAACAGTCCCTATTTCACCGCAACTGCTTTTTAGGACCCATTTGTGCGGGGGAGTTGTGGAGTTGTGCAGGCAGACGAGGTTTTTCTGGAAATACGCACCCAATGCGCGTATAGTACCGATTGTTTTGTCGGCTCCTGCTGCGTCGAGTCCAAACCGCGAAATGCCATGAGCGGCGCGGATGCAGCCAGGAGGCACGAGGACAACCCATCGTGGCCACGCCCCGTGCTTAAAACCCCAAGAAGGAGTGAACAATGGCAGAAGAGAAGTATGTGCCGCGTCTGAAGACCAAGTACAACAACGAGGTCAAGCAGCAGCTTCAGGACAAGTTCCAGTACGAGAACGTCATGATGATCCCCAAGTTTGAGAAGATCGTCGTGAACATGGGTGTCGGCGAGGCCGCTACCGATTCCAAGGCCATCGACGGTGCCGTGCGCGACCTGCGCGCCATCACCGGCCAGCAGCCGATGATCACCCGTGCCCGCAAGTCCATCGCTACCTTCCGCCTGCGCGCTGGTATGCCGATCGGCTGCAAGGTTACCCTGCGTGGCGACCGTATGTGGGAGTTCTTCGATCGTCTGACCTCCGTCGCGATCCCCCGTATCCGCGACTTCCGCGGCATCTCCGCCAAGAGCTTCGACGGCCGTGGTAACTTCTCCATGGGCGTCACCGAGCAGCTCATCTTCCCCGAGATCGACTTCGATTCCGTCGATCACCAGCGTGGTATGGACATCACTTTCGTGACCACCGCCAATACCGATGAGGAGGCCAAGGCCCTTCTGGACGCCTTCGGTTTCCCGTTCAAGAAATAGGTTCACCTGCCCTAAAAGCGCCGTTCCCACAAGGGGGCGGCGTTTGGGGCGAACAATACTCTATGTGAGGAGGATATAAGTGGCTAAGACATCGATGATCGTCAAGTGCAATCGCAAGCAGAAGTTCTCTACTCGTGAGTACACGCGCTGCCAGCGCTGCGGCCGTCCGCACTCTGTGTACCGCAAGTTCGGCCTGTGCCGTGTCTGCTTCCGTGAGCTTGCACTCAAGGGCGAGCTTCCCGGCGTTAAGAAGGCCAGCTGGTAAGTCACTACCAGCGTTTCAAGCATCCTTTTGGAACAGGGAAAACGCGCTAGTTAGGCTTTGCCGTTAAGGGCGGCGAAGAACCAAGAGCACGTGTTCATCAAGAACGAAGGAGAATCTGTATGAACCTTACAGACCCGATCGCAGATATGCTTACGCGCATCCGTAACGCTAACTCTGTGAACAAGGCCACGGTCTCCATGCCGAGCAGCAAGAAGCTCGTCGAGATCGCTCGTGTTCTGCACGAGGAGGGCTACATCGAGGGCTACGATGTCGAGGACACCGTTCCCCAGAAGACTCTGCACATCACGCTTAAGTATGGTCCCAAGAAGGCTAAGGTCATCAACGGCATCCGCCGCATTTCCAAGCCGGGCCTGCGTAAGTACACCGGCGTTGCTGACATGCCCCGCGTCCGCGGTGGCCTTGGTACCGCCATTATTTCCACCAGCCATGGCGTCATGACCGACCGCGATGCTCGCAAGCACAACGTCGGCGGCGAGATCATCGCTTACGTCTGGTAATTCGCTCGGTAGGTAGAAGGAAAGGAGATCACCGTGTCTCGTATCGGTAATAAGCCTGTCCAGATTCCCGCCGGAGTCGAAGTGGCAGTCAACGGCAACAACGTTGTCGTCAAGGGCCCCAAGGGCCAGCTCGAGCTCGATGTCTTTGAGAAGCTCGCTATCAACGTCGAGGACAACGTCCTCACCGTTTCCCGTCCCGACGACGAGCGTGAGACCCGTGCCCGCCACGGCCTCACCCGCGCTCTCATCCACAACATGGTTGTTGGCGTTTCCGAGGGCTTCGAGAAGAAGCTCGAGCTCGCCGGCGTCGGTTACCGCGTGCAGCAGAAGGGCAAGAACCTCGAGTTCTCCCTGGGCTTCTCGCACCCCGTGATCGTCGAGGCTCCCGAGGGCATCACCTTCGAGGTTCCCGATAACACCCACGTGAACGTCAAGGGTATCAACAAGCAGCAGGTCGGTCAGATCGCCGCTGAGATCCGCGGTCATCGTCCTCCCGAGCCTTACAAGGGCAAGGGTATCCACTATGTTGGCGAGCACATCCGCCGCAAGCTGGGTAAGGCCGCCAAGTAGTCGTAACCGACTCACTCGCATAAGACCAGCACCCCGTCAGGTGCTGGCAAGATCAACCTTTTTAGGAGTTTACGTATGAACAAGCATAAGGCGAAGCTGGAAGGCCTCAAGCGTCGTCAGCGTCGTGTTCGCGGCAAGGTCTCGGGTACCGCCGAGCGTCCGCGTCTTCGCGTGACCCGTACTAACGCCAACATCTATGCCCAGATCATCGACGACAGCAAGGGCTCCAGCCTGACGCTCGTCTCTGCCTCGACCCTCGAGGCCGAGTTCAAGGGCACCCACACCTCGAACAAGGAGGCTGCGGAGAAGGTCGGTCAGCTCGTTGGCAAGCGCGCCATCGAGGCCGGCATCACCAAGGTCGCCTTCGATCGCGGTGGCCGTATCTACCATGGCCGCGTCAAGGCCCTCGCCGACGGTGCTCGTGCCGCCGGTCTCGAGTTCTAGGAGGTATGTAGCACATGGCTCGTAATCAGAAGCAGCAGCGCGAGGCCTCCGAGTTCGAGGAGCGCGTCGTTTACATCAACCGCGTGTCGAAGACCGTCAAGGGTGGTCGTCGCATGAGCCTCGTCGCTCTCGTCGTCGTTGGCGACGGCAAGGGCAACGTCGGCGTTGGCATGGGCAAGTCCGCTGAGGTGCCCCTGGCCATCTCCAAGGCGTCTCTCGATGCCAAGAAGAACATGTTCCACGTGCCGGTGACCGATCAGGGCACCATCCCGCACGAGGTTCTCGGTCACTTTGGTGCTGGCCGCATCATCATCAAGCCCGCTGTCGAGGGTACCGGCGTTATCGCCGGCGGCGCCGTGCGTCCCCTCTTTGAGCTTGCTGGCATCAAGAACGTCCTGTCCAAGTCCCTCGGTACCGACAACGGCCTCAACATCATCAAGGCTGCCGTCGAGGGCCTCAAGGAGCTCTCCAGCCCTGAGGACGTCGCGGCTCGTCGTGGCCTGACGGTCTCCGAGATGTTCGTCGGTAAGGAGAACTAAGCATGGCTGACACCATCAAGATCAAGCAGGTCCGCAGCACCAACGGTTGCAAGCAGGATCAGGTCCGTACTGTCCGTGCCCTCGGTCTCCACAGGATCCGCGAGGTTCGCGAGATTGCTGACAACGAGTCCGTCCGCGGCATGATCTTCAAGGTCAAGCACCTTGTCGAGATTGTAGAGGAGTAGCAAATGCAGCTTCACGATCTTACTCCCGCGCCCGGTTCCACCAAGAACCGCAAGCGCGTCGGCCGTGGCAATTCTTCGGGTCACGGCACCACTTCTGGCCGCGGCCAGAAGGGCCAGGGTTCCCGCTCTGGTGGCACCAAGGGTGCCGGCTTCGAGGGTGGCCAGACTCCGCTGGCTATGCGCCTGCCCAAGCTTCCCGGCTTCCGCAACCCCCGTCGTATCGAGTACACCGCTGTCAACGTCGAGCGTCTCGAGCGTAAGTTCGAGGACGGCGCTGTGATCGACGGTGCCGCTCTTAAGGCCGCTCGCATCACCAAGAGCGAGTTCGAGCCCGTCAAGGTGCTCGGCAATGGTGAGCTCACCAAGAAGTTCACGGTCAAGGTCGACAAGGTCAGCGCCTCTGCGCAGGCCAAGATCGAGGCCGCCGGCGGAAAGGTCGAGCTGCCGTGCTAAATGGTCTTAAGAATGCTTTCCGCATCAAAGAACTGCGCGAAAAGATTCTTTTTACCATAGCTATGCTCGTCGTGTACCGCATTGGTGCGCACGTTCCTGTGCCCGGCATTCCCTTCCAGGGGATGCTGGGCCTTTTCTCGACCGGGAGCAACTCGGTCGCCGCAGGTGCTATGGCCCTCCTGAATCTTTTCTCTGGTGGCGCGTTGAGCTATGTCTCGGTGTTCTCTTTGGGCATCATGCCGTACATCACGAGCTCGATTATCCTCCAGATGCTCCAGGCCGTCGTGCCTTCCCTGCATGAGCTTGCCCGCGAGGGCGAGGTCGGTCAGACCAAGATTACGCAGTATTCGCGTTACCTCACCTTGGCTCTGGCTATCCTCAACTCCGTGGGTTACCTCTTCCTCTTTAAGAGCTTCGGCATTAGCTTCAACGGTGCCGGTGCTCCCGAGATCATCTTTGACCTCATGATCGTCGGTACGCTCACCGCGGGCGCCATGCTGATCATGTGGATTGGTGAGCTCATCACCCAGCGCGGTATCGGCAATGGCATGTCGCTGATCATCTTCGCGAACATCATGGCCGGTCTTCCGCAGGCGATCTTCTCCAGCACCGAGGGTAACGCCGGTGGCATCATCACCATGGTGATCATCTGCGCCATCATCCTGCTGGTTATCCCGCTGATCGTTTTCCTTGAGCGCGGCCAGCGCCGCATCCCGGTCTCCTACGCCAAGCGCGTCGTGGGCCGTCGCATGATGGGTGGCCAGACCACCTACCTGCCCATCAAGGTCAACACCGCGGGTGTCGTGCCGATCATCTTCGCTTCGGCGCTGCTGTACTTCCCGGCCCAGATTGCGGTGTTCTTCCCCGGCATCGGCTGGATCCAGGCAGTTGCCTCTGCGCTTTCGACCGGTTGGCTCAACTGGGTGCTTAATGTTGTCCTCATCGTGTTCTTCGCGTACTTCTACACCTCCATGGTGTTCAACCCCGATGATACGGCCGACAACCTTAAGAAGCAGGGCGGCTTTATTCCGGGCGTCCGTCCGGGTAGGGCTACCGCGGCCTACATCAAGAACGCGCTCAACAAGATTACGCTTCCCAGCGCTGTCTTTTTGGCGCTCATCGCCATCGTGCCTTCGATCATCTTCTCCTTCACGGGTAACCATCTGATCCAGGCATTTGGCGGCACGTCCATCCTCATCATGGTCGGCGTCGTGCTCGACACGGTCGATAAGCTCGAAGGCCAGATCAAGATGTATGATTACGATGGATTCTTTAAATAGGCTAGAGGAGGATTGCTCATGAACCTCGTATTGCTCGGAGCTCCGGGTGCCGGTAAGGGCACCGTCGCACAGGAGCTCGTCGCCGAGTTCGGCGTCGCTCACATTTCCACGGGCGACCTGCTGCGTGCTGCCGTCAAGGGTGGCACCGAGCTTGGTATTCAGGCTAAGAAGTACATGGACGCCGGTGAGCTCGTTCCCGACCAACTCGTTATCGACCTTGTCAAGGAGCGCCTTGCCGCCGATGACGCCCAGCAGGGTTTCATTCTCGATGGCTTCCCGCGCAACACCGCCCAGGCTGTGACGCTCGATTCCGAGCTCTCTGCCATGGGTCGCGAGATCGACTGCGCCCTTCTGGTCGACGTGGCCCCCGAGGTCATCATCGACCGTCTGTCTTCGCGTCGCACCTGCCGCGCCTGCGGTTACACCGGCACCGCTGCCGATGCTACCTGCCCCAAGTGTGGTGGCGAGATGTATCAGCGCGACGACGACAAGCCCGAGACCATTAAGAACCGTCTCGACGTTTACGAGAAGTCCACGAGCCCGCTCGTCGACTACTATCGTGGCCAGGGTCTGCTCAAGTCGGTCAACGGTGACCAGGCTCGCGAGACCGTGTACGGGGATGTCAAAGAGGCTCTCGGTCTATGATCAAGATTAAGTCTGCAACGCAAATCGAGCAGATGAAGAAGGCAGGAGCGCTATCTAAGATGGCGCTCCGCCACGTTGGAGCCATGGTTCGCCCTGGTGTTTCGACCTTTGAGCTTGATCAGCTTGCGGAGCAGATTATCCGCATGCATGGTGGCACCCCGGCCTTTAAAGGTTACGGCGGGTTCCCCGGTACCATCTGTGCATCGATTAACGATGCCGTGGTGCATGGTATTCCCAATCCCGACATGATCCTGCGTGATGGCGATATCATCTCCATCGATACGGGAGCCGTTGTCGACGGTTGGGTCGGCGATAACGCTTGGACGTTTTTCGTCGGTACCCCCACGCCCGAGGCCAAGGCCCTGTGCGAGGTTACGCGAGATTGCCTTAAGGCTGCCATCGAGCAGGCTGTTCCCGGTAACCATATTGGGGACATTGGTTATGCCGTCCAGTCCCTCGCCGAGTCTCACGGCTATGGCGTGCTTCGCGATTATGTGGGGCACGGTATTGGCCATGTGATGCACGAGGACCCCAACGTTCCAAATTATGGAAAGAAGGGGAGGGGCGTTCGTCTCCAGGCCGGTATGGTCATTGCCATCGAGCCGATGGTCACGATGGGATCCAATCATGTGAGCACGGGCTCCGATGGTTGGATCGTTACGACCAACGACCACCTGCCCGCCGCGCACTACGAGAACACCGTCGCCATCACCGATGACGGTCCGGTGATTCTCACCACCGACGCGCAAGGATCCTTGTGTTCGCTCCAGGGCGGAGAAATGTAACAAGTTCCACGTAGTTGTGGAGCCATTACGAAGTTATTACGATGCGTGCATACGTGTTGTAGAATACTCAATCGCTGTCGTTTTCTAGAGAAAGATGATTGCTTGTGAAGAAGGAAGACGCAATTGAGCTCGAGGGTACGGTAAAGGAACCGCTGCCCAACGCCATGTTTAAGGTTGAGCTCGAGAACGGTCATTCGGTTCTGTGCAACATTTCTGGCAAGATCCGAATGAATTACATCCGTATTCTCCCCGGTGACAGGGTTGTCGTGGAGCTTTCCCCGTACGACCTGACCCGCGGCCGCATCACCTATCGCTATAAATAGCGGCACGCATACACGCACTCCTTTTCCGACTGCAGGCTTAGCTCAACCTACGGTCGGATTGTGTGTGAAGACCAGCCATAGTTTTAAACGCCTGCGGCTGGGCGAGTAGATAGTAGGGAAGTAGTTTGAGCGCTACCGAAAGGAAGAACGATGAAGGTACGTCCTTCGGTCAAGAAGATGTGCGATAAGTGCAAAATCATTAGGCGCCATGGCAAGGTCCTCGTCATTTGCGAGAACCCCCGTCATAAGCAGCGTCAGGGTTAAGAGAGGAGACTACGTTGGCCCGTATTAATGGTGTCGACCTCCCGCGTGAGAAGCGCGTTGAGATCGGTCTGACCTACATTTACGGCATCGGCCGCACCACTGCGACGAAGATTTGCGTCGAGTGCAACGTTAACGTGGATACGCGCGTTAAGGACCTCACCGAGGATGAGGTTAACGCCATCCGCGATTATATCGACAAGAACCAGATCATGGTTGAGGGTGACCTCCGCCGTGAGCGCAACCAGAACGTCAAGCGCCTTATGGACATCGGCTGCAACCGCGGCCTTCGTCACCGCAAGGGCCTCCCGGTCCGCGGCCAGCGCACCCACACTAACGCTCGTACCCGTAAGGGCCCGAAGCGTCAGATCGGTGCTAAGAAGAAGAAATAAGGAGCGCTAGATAGATGGCTACTGCTAAGAAGAACGTTCGCGCTGCCCGTCTGAAGCGCGCGGACCGTAAGAACATTTCCGTGGGCCAGGCTCACATTCGTTCTACGTTCAACAACACGATCGTTTCGATCACCGATCCCCAGGGCAACGTCATTTCCTGGAAGTCGGCTGGCCAGGTGGGCTTCAAGGGCTCCCGTAAGTCCACGCCGTTCGCTGCCCAGATGGCTGCCGAGGCTGCTGCCAAGCAGGCCATGGAGCACGGCATGAAGAAGGTTTCCGTCTTCGTCAAGGGCCCCGGCTCCGGTCGTGAGACCGCCATCCGCTCCCTCCAGGCTGCTGGCCTCGAGGTCTCGAGCATCCAGGACAAGACCCCCATCCCGCACAACGGCTGCCGCCCCAAGAAGCGTCGCCGCGTGTAACTGAAAGGATCGTATCAATATGGCAATCGACAGGACTCCTGTTCTTAAGCGCTGCCGTCAGCTCGGGATCGATCCCGCTGAGCTCGGTTACAGCAGCAAGAAGGAATCTATCCGTCAGCCCAAGCGCCGTCGCAAGGAATCTGAGTACGGCATGCAGCTGCGCGAGAAGCAGAAGGTCAAGTTCATCTATGGCGTTCTGGAGAAGCAGTTCCACGGCTACTTCAACAAGGCCCGTAAGATGAACGGCGTCACCGGTGAGAACCTCATGATCATCCTTGAGTCTCGCCTCGACAACGTCGTCTTCCGTCTTGGCTTCGCCCGCACCCGCAAAGAGGCTCGTCAGTCCGTCCGTCACGGTCACTTCACCGTGAACGGCAAGCGCGTGGACATCCCGTCCTACCGCGTCAAGGCCGGCGACGTCGTCGCTGTCGGCGAGAAGTTCCGTGACCTCCTCCCCATCAAGGAGGCTCTGATTTCCTCCGAGCGTTTCGAGGTCCCTGGCTGGCTCGAGGTCGATATCGAGAAGCTGTCTGGTAACGTGCTCGCTCTGCCGACGCGTGAGCAGATCAGCGGTGATATCAACGAGCAGCTCATCGTCGAGCTCTACTCTAAGTAGTCCATCCGGGCTGCTGAGGCTGGAGGTAATACATGTCAGAATTCATTAGGCCTCAGGTTCAGGTCGAAGAGATTAACGAGACGTCTGCTCGTGTCTCCGTCGAGCCGCTCGAGCGTGGCTACGGCGATACGCTGGGTAACTCCCTTCGTCGCGTTCTTCTGTCCTCGCTCGAGGGTGCCGCCGTCGAGGCTATTCAGATCGATGGCGCGCAGCACGAGTTCATGACCATCCCTAACATGGTCGAGGATGTCACCGACATCGTCCTGAATGTCAAGGGTCTTGTCTTCAGGGCTCTCGGCACGACCGACGAGGCGACCGCCACCATTTCGGTTGACGGCCCCTGCGAGGTCACCGGTGCGGACTTCTTTATTCCGTCCGAGTTTGAGCTGGTCAACCCCGAGCAGCACATCGCTACGCTCACCGAGGGTGGCCATCTCACCATGAGCATGCGCATCGGCTATGGCCGCGGCTATGTCTCTGGCGAGGCTAACAAGCGCGACAACGATCCCATCGGTGTGATCCACGTCGACTCGCTGTACTCGCCGGTGTCCCGTTGCGCCAAGCTCGTTGAGGCTTGCCGTGTCGGTCAGCACACCGACTACGACCGCCTTGTCCTCGAGATCGAGACCAATGGCTCCATCGCTCCGCGCGACGCCGTGGTCCAGGCTGCCAATATCATCAACCAGCATATGGCTGCCTTTATGAACCTTGCCGAGACCCCCGAGGTCGAGGAGGAGGCTTCGATCTTCGCTCCCGAGGTCACCAACGACAACGCCGAGCTGGACAAGCAGATCGAGGATCTGGACCTTTCCGTCCGTTCCTACAACTGCCTTAAGCGCGCCAGCATTCACTCGGTCCGTCAGCTCGTTGAGTTCTCGGAGAACGATCTGCTTAACATCCGTAACTTCGGTGTTAAGTCGATCGAGGAAGTGAAGGACAAGCTTGAGTCCATGGGCCTGAGCCTGAAGGCTTAATGCTTCGCATATTTGAGGAGAAACTAGACCATGCGTCACAACGTTAAGAAGGGCCTGAAGCTCGGCACCGATGCGAGCCACACCAAGGCCATGAAGAAGAGCCTGGCCAAGGCCCTCTTCGAGAACGACCGCATCAAGACCACCGAGACCCGCGCTAAGGCGCTGCGTTCGGTCGTCGATCCGATCATCACCTGGGCCAAGAAGGGCGACCTGCACTCTCGTCGTCTGGCCATCGCCAAGCTCGGCGATAAGCAGCTCGTTGCCGAGATCTTCGACAAGGCTGCCCAGGGCATGTGGCAGGACCGCAACGGCGGTTACACCCGCATCATGAAGCTCGGTAACCGTAAGGGCGACAACGCTCCCATCGTTATCATGGAGCTCGTCACCGAGCCTTGCACGCCTAAGGCCAAGAAGGCTGCTCCGGCCCCCAAGAAGGCCGCTGCTCCCAAGAAGGTTGAGGCTGTCGAGGAGGCTCCTGCTGAGGAGACCGCTGAGTAGACAATCTGTCTGCATAGGCTATATTCGAGGGGTACGTTCGCGTACCCCTCTTTTTTTGTCGCGATACCGTTGATTGTTTGTTGGGAGCGCCCATGACCGCGCCGTCTGATTTCAATTCGATTCCAGAGCTCGATGCCACGCTCGTATTCTGTGTTGCCTATGACGGTTCGTCCTATAGCGGCTTTGCGGAGCAGCCGGGGCAAACGACGGTTGCAGGCGAGCTGCGCCGCGCTATCGAGACGCTGCTGCGCCGCTCGATCGATCTGACGTGTGCGGGGCGCACTGATGCCGGTGTGCATGCGGTGGCGCAGTACATCAGCGTGCCCGTAACGGACGCTGAGCTTGCTCTGACGCGCCGTAGGTGGCTGAGGGCTATGGATGCCCTCCTGCCCAAAGATATCGCCATAAACGAGGTCTACAAGGCCCGTAAAGGCTTTTCTGCACGCTTTGATGCGCGTTCCCGTACGTATACGTACCGTATTGCCGATCGCGACGCGCGCCCCGTGCTCTCGCGCGGCGCGGTGTGGTGGCATCGCTACCCCTTGGATGTCGATGCCATGGCTGCCGCGTGCCCTGCGCTCTTGGGCGAGCAGGACTTTAAAAGCTTTTGCAAGGTCGCCTCTGCCGTGGGCAAGCCTACGCACCGCTGCGTGATGCGTGCCGAGTTTGGCCACGAGGCCGCTTTTGGCGAGGATATCCTGACGTTTACCATCGAGGGCAACGCATTTTTACATTCGATGGTGCGCACTATTGTGGGCACGCTCGTGGAGATCGGCATGCATCGCCGCGGTCCCCAGTGGATGCGCGAGGTCATTGATGCCTGCGACCGTACCGCTGCGGGTCCCACGGCGCCTGCCTGCGGCCTTACGTTTATGGGTGTGGATTACGACCCCGACGAGCTTGTCGTGCTCGACTAGGGGAGTGCTCGGCGCGTCCGTACCTGGCACATACTATGTGTGAGCTGCGCGTGTGCAACATCTGTTCTTGGCGTGCAACATGTTAGGCGGCTCGTTGCTTTTATAGCTCGGGTGTACCATGAACGACGGTTTGATTTGGCGCTGTCGAGAGGACGGAAAACTTGGTTCGACGTGGTTCGCATCCGCGACTTTCGGTGATCCTTATTGTCGAGGGTTCGCCCAGCTATGCGATGCGCGCGCTCGAGAGCGTCCAGAACCAAGACCTCTATGACCTGCAAATTGTCGTGGTTTGTCGCGACGTTGCGCCGGGCGTGCACCATTCGCTCGAAGTTGCCGCCGGCAGGGATATTCACATCGATTTGATTGACGTCGAGGATTCGGCGCGCGGAGCATGTCTCAAGGCCGGTTTTGCCGCCTCGCGTGGATTGCAGATTGTCGCCATGAATGCCGACGAGTGGTTTGCCCCACAGTCCCTTTCCAAGATGCTTGATGTTGCGTGCGATACTGCGGCAGACATGGTGATTCCCACGGCATCGCTCGACCGCTACGATGCTCATCGTGAGCGCCATTCGCGCGTACTGGATGCCACCTCTCTTGCGATCGATGATCGTGCCTCTTTGGCGGCTGGTCTGTCTCAGATGATTTCCGGCGGCCTGATTGCCCAGACTTCCGGTGTGATGTGCAGCCGCTCGTTGTTCGAGACGTGCTTGTCGCGCGACCGTGCGCTTCGCTCGATTGGGTTTATGACATGCGCCCTTTCGCAGGCGCAGCGCATATCCGGGTGTGGTGGCGCCTGTTTCCATACGGTGGCGCCACAGCTTACAGATGCTTTTGACCCCACATTGTTTGCCAAGCTTACCGATGACGCCCGGGCGCTCGATGAGCTTACTGATTCGCTTGTAGAGGCGGGCGGTGGCACGCAGCTAAAGGTTGCGAGCCATATGTTTTACTTTGCCGGGCTGGTCGCCTGCATCGAAAATTTGTGCTTGAGCCCGCATGGGGTTTCTTCAATCGAGCGTTCCGCTCGTATGCGTGATATGCTCGAGGCATCTCGAACTCGTCAGATGGCCGCGGCACTCAAGGATAACCATCGTGGACTCGGCCTGTTGTTTGGACCGATTGCCAGTGCCAAGCCTGCACGTTGCGTGATGTATACGCACCTGGCCGCTTTTTTTAACCGGACGGGCGTCAAAACTGCTTAAGACGGCTATGTTCGAAACAATCTTGCATGGAATTGTTTCGAAATGCGTTCTTATTCACAAATACCATCAAATAGCGCTAAACTATTCAATTACTGATTGATTGTCTCCGCCATCTATGGAGTGAGGTTTTGTATGGCTAAAAAACGCAATGGGCGCCAGGATGCCATCAGAGATATCGTGCGCAACAAGGATGTTCGCACGCAGCGCGTGCTGGTGGACGAGCTTCGCGCTATGGGTTTCGATTGCACGCAGGCAACCGTTTCGCGCGACATTGCCGATATGGGTCTGCGCAAGCTTCCCGAGGGTATCTATGTCCTGGCCGAGGACTTGCATCTGCAGCGTATGGTTTCCGAACTGGTAACGGGCGTTCTGCGCACCGACAACCTGGTTATGATCAAGGCCCAGCCCGGCACTGCTTCGGGCATTGCCGCTGCGGTCGATGCCGCCGAGCTGCCCGACGTGCTCGGTTCGCTCGCCGGTAATGACACCATCTTGGTTATCGCCCAGACCGCCGAGGACGGCGAGCGCCTGGAGGCCCTCATCAACAAGCTGAGCAACTCTCGTAAGTAGGCGAGGTGGCGCGTGAGGATAGCGCCGCACGAGCGCATATAGCGACTTTTATGGGGCGTCGACGATGGTCGGCGCCTTTTTGTCGCATCGTGTTGAGGCGTGTGCGAGGTTTCTCGTGACAAAAAGGCGCCCGAGCAGCATTGATCTGCTCGGGCGCCTTTGATTGGCTATGGCTTGGTGCCTACTGACCCGTAGAGGGATCGGGCGTGGGCGTAGGCGTTGGAGTGGGGGAACCGCCCTCGCCGCCGCCTTCGCCACCGCTACCGTCGCCGCCGGTGGAGCCGCCGGTGGAGCCGCCGGTCGTTCCGGTGCCACCCGTGGTGCTGCCGCCCGTGGTCTCGGTGGTCGTGGTCGTAGTCGTGGTTGTCGTAGTCGTGGCCTCTTCCTCGTCTTTGTCCTCGGTGTCGCTTTCCGCCTTCTTGGTGTTGCTGGTGCCGTAGAACTTCCAGACGTTGTTGTTCTTATACGTGGGGGCCGTTCCGGTCGGGAACTCCTCGCGCTCGGTGCCGGCAAGGACGGTGTTCATGAACTTCTTAAAGACGGGCAGGTTAGTGCTGTCGCCCAGCAGGTCCGTGCCGTACTTTTGGATGGGAATCTCACCTGCGGAGTAGCCGGTCCACAGGGCGCATGCCAGCTGCGGGGTATAGCCGCAGAACCACAGGTTGGTGGTGTTGTCGGTGGTACCTGTCTTGCCGGCATAGGGCTGGTTCACGCTCAGAGCGCCGGCGGCACCCGTGCCGCTGCCCTGCATGACGCCGGTCAGGACGTCGGTCACTGCCGCGGCCTCGCCGGTGGAGAGCACCTGCGAGGGGTTATCGGTGTGCTGGTACAGTACCGAGCCAGTTCGCGAATCAATCTCGGTGATGGCGATCGGCTGGCGATAGTAACCGCCGTTGGCAAACGTGGCATAGGCCGCGGCCATCTCGAGCGGCGAGATGGAGCCGGTGCCGAGCGTCATGACGGGAACGTCCTCGATATTGTCCTTAGAAGGATCGATGCCGAGCTTTTTGACGAGCGACATGATCTTGTTATTGCCGATAGCCTCTGCAACCTGGATATAGCCGGTGTTGGAGGAGTATGCCGTCGCCTGCTTGAGCGTGATGGTGCCGTAGCTTTGGTTGGCGTAGTTTTGCACCTCGGTCGTGGTGCCCTTGGCCTTGAGCGGCGAGTTGCAGTTGAGGGTGACGTTGGGGTTCATGCCGTTTTGGATGGCAGTGGCCAGCGTAAAGGCTTTAAACGTGGAGCCCACGGGACGCTTGGCCGTGGCGTGGTTCACGTGGTTCTCGTCGGCGTTATAGTCGTAGCCGCCCACCATGCACTTGATGTAGCCGGTCTTGGGGTCGACGACGACCATGCCCATGTCCAGGCCGTCGAGCGAAAGCGTGTCGAGCTGGGCACGCACGGCCTCCTCGGCAGTCTGCTGCATCGTGGGGTCGATGGTGGTCTTGACGGTTAGGCCGCCCTTAAACAGCACGTCGGTGGAGAACTCCTGCTCCAGCAGCTGCTTAACATAGGCGACAAAGTAGGGCTGCGAATACACGTCGACGCCGCTGCCCGAAATCTCGGTTACGTTGAGGGTGATGGGCTCTGCCTGCGCGGCGTCGTGCTCCTCCTGGGTGATGTGGCCCAGGCGCAGCATGTTGTCGAGGACCTTGTTGCGGCGGGAGAGCGCCAGATCGGGATTAACCGTGGGGTCGTACTGCGACGGCGAGTTGGGAAGGCCGATGAGCAGCGCGGCCTCGCTCAGGGTGAGATCGGCGGCGCTCTTGGACAGATAGGTCTCGGCTGCGGCCTCGATGCCGTAGGCACCGTGGCCGTAATAGATGGTATTGAGGTACATCATAAGGATCTCGTCCTTGGAGTACATCTCCTCCATCTTGATGGCGATATAGGCTTCGCGCACCTTACGCTCGATGGTCGAATCGAACTGCTCCTCCTGCAGGATGGTGTTGCGTACCAGCTGCTGGGTGATGGTCGATGCACCCTCGTGGCCACCGGAGGCGGTTGCCACGGCGGCACGCGCGATACCCCACAGGTCGATACCGCCGTGCTCGTAGAAGCGCTCGTCCTCGACGTCGACGGTGCCCTGCAGCACGTACGGAGAGACCTGGTCCTTGGTGACGGACTTGCGGTTTTGCGTGTAGAAGCTCGCGATCTTGTTGCCGTTGCAATCGACGATCTCGGTGGGTTCACTCACCAGATAGGCGTTGGCGTCGGTATAGTCGGGCAGATCGGACAGCCAACGGTTGACGTTGCCGATCATGCCGATGCCAAACGCTACGCCCGCGATGAGCAAAAAGCCCAAGAACGAGAGCAGGATCATGGGCAGGGCGTGCGTCTTGGAACGACTGCGTCCCTGTCGTTGGCGAGGACCCATATATTGACCTCCAGGTATGTCGTGCCGGGCGGCGGGTGCGCCGCTGGGGCAGGATGGACATAAGTTATTACACGATAAACCAAACGAGGCGCGCGAGGCCTCGTGTATGCTGGATGACGGCATTTTTCAGAGTGAATGCATACCTTGTTGGTAAGGAGTTTGCCGATGGCGATTCGGACGATGGGGCCGAGCGGACAATGCGATAACGAGCTGGGGGCTGCCGAGGCGGCGCTGCCCGAGCTGCTGGCGCCTGCCGGCGGACTCGAACAGATGCTCGCGGCGATTGCAGCAGGCGCCGATGCCATCTATGCGGGCCTGGGCGGGTTTAACGCCCGCGTGAGCGCACACGGCTTTACCGACGACGAGTTTTTGCGCGGCTGCGTCGTGGCGCATGCGCACGGCGTGCGTGTATACGTGACGCTCAACGTGTTTGTGTTCGATGACGAGTTGGCCGACGCGGTGGCGCTGGGGGCGCATGCGCATGAGCTGGGTGCCGATGCCTTGATCGTGGCGGATGCCGGTCTGGCCTGCGCGTTGCGCGCGGCGATTCCCGGGGTCGAGATTCACCTGTCCACGCAGGCGGGCGTCCATAGCGAAGGCGCCGTGCGCCTGGCTGCCGACGAGCTCGGGGTCGAGCGCGTGACGACCGCCCGCGAGCTGGCGGTCGACGAGATTGCCGCCCTGTGTGCTACCGGCGTGCCTATCGAGGTGTTCTGCCACGGCGCGATTTGCATTGGATATTCGGGCGCCTGCGAGTTTTCGGCCCTGCGGCGTGGACGATCGGCGATGCGCGGCGACTGTACACAGCCGTGTCGCCTGGCGTACGACCTGGTGGACGAGGCGGGGGAGAGCGTCGTTTCCGTGGAGGGCGATCGTCTGCTGTGCCCGCGCGACTATCTGGGCATTGCGCACCTGCCCGAGCTTGTTGGGGCCGGGGTGGCGTCGCTCAAGATCGAGGGGCGCATGAAAAACCCCGACTACGTGTTCAACGTGGTGCGGGTGTGGCGTCGTGCACTCGATATGCTGCGCGATGGCGCGTGGGATGCCGCTGCCGTGTCGGCGCTCGAGCGCGAGCTGGGCAGGTCGTTCAACCGCGGGTTTACCGATGCGTATCTGCGGGGGCGATCGGGTGCTGAGCTCATGAGCTTTGAGCGTGCGATTAACCAGGGCGTGCGCGTGGGCCACTTGGTGACTGTGGGTCACGAAGAGGTGACCGTCGAGCTCGATGCCGCCGTGGCCGCGGGCGACACGCTCGAGATTCGGTTCTATCCGGGTGCCGATGCGCGCCCCGATGTGCCCAAGCGCTGGCCCCAGGTGCCCTGCCCGGTGGATGCGGCGGCGGGGGAGCGCGTTGTCGTGCACTGCAAGCGTAAGGTGGATGCGGGATGCGAGGTGTACCTGATTCGCAGCGCCGGCGTGTTGGAGCAGACGACGACGGCGCTGGAGCACATGCGGGTCGAGACGGACGCGGTCGTACCCGTTGCACGAGCCGTTGAGATACTGCCCTTTGAGGGCGCCGTGACTGTTGACGACGTGCCCGAGGCGGCGTTGGCGGAGCCGACGGAAAAGGGGGCTTCCGCTCGCATGGTCTTTGCCTGGCAGCTGATGGATGCCGACCCGTGTGGCGAGCGCGATCTGTCCGATGCGACCGTGGTGCTCGACGAGGTCTGTCGCGCGGCCGATGCCTCGCGTACCCGTTCGCTTATGCGGCGTGCCGGGCGCGTCGTCTGCCGTAATCTGGGACAGGTGGCGATGGCGCGTGAGCTGGGCGTGGCGTTTGACGTTGCGGTACCGGTGTTTTGCGCGAACCGGGTTACGCTTGCCTGGCTACGCGGGCTCGGCGCGGGCCGTGTGTATTTGCCTGCCGAGCTTGTCGCTGACGACGCGGAGCGCGTTGCCGAGCTTGCCGCTTGCCCCGGTGTCTTGGGGGCTGTCGACGCCGACCGTCCCGAGCTTATGGTGTGCGAGCACTGCTTGCTGACTGCCGAGGGCGCCTGCGCCACGGATGCGACGGGGCAGGTCCGTTGCCGTGACTGCTCGCGCCGTCAGCAGGCGCGCTTTTTGGTCGAACGTGACGGCACGCGTTTGCCGGTCGATGTCGACGCGTGCGGCAGGACGAGGATTTTCCTGTCGTAGGTGTTCGGTCGCGCCGTTTTGGTTATTATTACTGGGTTTATGAACTTCGAGCACCGCCGTATCCGGTGAGGGTGCTATAGCAAAAGGAGGATACCCAATGCTGTCTGTCGACGAGCAAATGCGTATCATCACCTCGGGCGCAGCGCAGATCGTCCCCGAGGCCGACCTTCGCAAGAAGCTTGAGAAGGGCGAACCCCTTAACATCAAGCTCGGCGTCGATCCCACTAGCCCCGACCTGCACCTGGGCCATGCCGTGCCCCTGCGCAAGATGCGTCAGTTCCAGGACCTGGGCCACAACGTCACCCTCATCATCGGTAACGGCACCGCACTGATCGGCGATCCTTCGGGCAAGAACTCCACCCGCCCGCAGCTTTCGCAGGAGCAGATCGAGGCCAACGCCGAGACCTACGTGAGCCAGGCCATGAAGATCCTGGATCCCGAGAAGACCACCATCGTGCACAACGGCGACTGGATCCTGTCGATGGATCTGGCCGGCCTGCTGCAGGTGTGCTCCAAGTTCACCGTCGCCCGCATCCTTGAGCGCGATGACTTTACCAAGCGCTACCAGTCCCAGACGCCGATCGCCCTGCACGAGTTCCTGTACCCCGTGATGCAGGCCTTCGACTCCGTTCAGATCAAGGCCGATGTGGAGATGGGCGGCACCGACCAGCTCTTCAACCTGCTCGCCGGTCGCGAGCTCATGGAGAAGATGGGCATGGAGCCGCAGATCGCGCTTACCATGCCGCTGCTCGAGGGCACCGATGGCGTCCGTAAGATGTCCAAGTCCTATGGCAACTACATCGGTCTGACCGATGCTCCCAAGGACATGTTCGGCAAGACCATGTCCATCCCCGACGAGATGATCGGCAAGTACTATCGCCTGGCGAGCTCGCTCACTCCGGCCGAGGTCGACAAGATCGACGCTGCCCTGGCCGATGGCTCTGCCGATCCCTATGAGCTCAAGCGCGCTCTGGGCCGTGACCTGTGCGACACCTACCACGGCGCCGGTGCCGGCGACGAGGCTCAGGCCGAGTTCGACCGCGTGTTCAAGGAGGGCCAGCTTGCCGACTTCCCCGAGAAGCATGTCGAGCTGACCGTCAACGACGAGGGCCAGATCTACCTCGCCGGCCTGCTTAAGGACCTGGGCCTTTCGGCGAGCGCCGGCCAGGCCCGTCGCGACATTGACGGCGGCGGCGTCAAGATCAACGGCAAGGCCGTGGCTCCTAAGAGCTACAACATCGACCCCAGCGCCCTCAAGCTGGGCGACACCCTCTCCGTAGGCAAGCGCAAGGGCTTTAAGCTCATTTAGTTACGCGGTTTTACCAAACCGCGTAACCGCTCGACGCTGCGCGGGCCGCATTTGGACAATCTGACGTTCAACTTCAAGGGCGCGACCAGAAGGTCTGCGCCCTTTCGTTTCACGTCACCCTGTCTCAAATGCGGCCCGCTCGCTGGCGCTGCCAAAACATCGGCGTTTTTGTTGTCGGGACGGCAGTTAGTAGTTATTGGGTAGTCGTTGGGGACGTTCTTGAATGACTAGTCGTTTAAGAACGTCCCCAACGACTACCCAAGGCGGCCTGTCCCCATTGCACCGAGTGGCGTGTGCCGTTAAGCGGAGGGGCGTATTGCCGACCTATCGTTTGGGCATACAATTGCTATTGGCTTGCTGCGGTGAAGGCTCGTCCGCTCCGCAGTTATTTCTACAGTTAAAGGAGAATGTATGTCCGTTGAGGTCATGAGGTCTGTGATCGAGGCTGCCGAGGGTCGCGTGCCCGTCGACACGCTGTTTACCAATGCGCAGATTGTCGACGTGTACGGTCAGCGCGTGGCGCCCGGTAGCGTTGCCGTCAAGGACGGCGTAATCGTCGGCGTGCTCTACGACGGTCGCGACGATGCCGCTGGCACCTATGAGGCGACCGAGGTCATTGACTGCCAGGGCCGCTATCTCGCCCCCGGCTTTATCGACGGACATCTGCACATTGAGTCCTCGAACATCCGTCCCGCCGAGTATGCGCGCATGGCGGCGACGCGCGGCACCACCACTGCCATTGCCGACAGCCACGAGATCGCCAATGTTTCCGGCCTGGACGGCCTGCGCTTTATGATTGAGGACGGCCGTCGCGCGCCCATTTCCATCAAGTACATGATGCCCTCGTGCGTGCCCGCACTGCCCGATGAGCAGGCCGGTGCCGTTATTTCGGCTGCCGATATGCAGGCGTTTTTTGCCGAGCATCCGGGCGATGTCTTTGGTCTGGGCGAAATGATGAACCTGCCGGGCGTCTTTATGGCCGATCCCGAGACCTGCGCTCGTATCGACGCTGCCAATCAAACGCCGTCCAAGCAGGTTGACGGCCATGCGCCGCTTGTTGCCGGTAAGGACCTCAACGCCTATGCCGCAGCGGGCATCATCGCCGACCATGAGTCGACGATTCCCGAGGAGGCGCTCGACAAGCTGTCCCGCGGCATGTATGTGATGCTGCGTGAGGGCACATGCAGCCACGACCTGGCCAATTTGTCCCCGATGCTGCTGGAGAACCCTGCCCGCGCCCGCCGCTGCTGCTTTGCGACCGACGACCGCGCTCCTTCCGACGCGCTTTCGACCGGCATGATCGACAATGCCTGCCGTGTGGCTATCGAGGCCGGTATTGACCCCGTGGTTGCCATCTCTATGGCGTCCCTGTCCACGGCCGAGGCGTTTGGCCTGGACCACGGTTGCCGCGACCCGCACGAGCTGCGTGGCGCCATCGCCCCGGGCAAGCGTGCCGACCTGCTGGTACTCAACGACCTGACGTTTGCCACGGCTCCGTATCGCGTGTATGCCGCCGGCGCGCTCGTGGCGCAGGACGGCACCTTTGTGGGCGAGATTGCACCCGAGATGGCCGAGGTTGCGGCCCTTGCCGATGAGCTGCGCGCCTCCGTTAAGCTGCCGAAGCTTTCGCTCGACGTGTTCGACTATGCCTTTAAGCCGGGCGAGGCCGTGATCGACGTGGTGCCGGGCAAGGCCATCACGGGCATGGCTCGTCCCGAGAATGCCGAGGGCCTGCGCCGCATTATGCTGATCGAGCGCCACGGCCGTGGCTTGTCACTGCAGGCCGAGGGCGCCGACGGTGATGGCCCTGCGGGCCTGGGTCTTGTTGGCAAGCACATTGGTCGCGGCTGGGTGCGTGGCTTTACCATTACGGGCGGTGCCATCGCCTCGACGATCGGCCACGACTCGCACAACGTGTGCGTGGTGGGCGACAACGCGGCCGATATGATGGCTGCCGTCGAGGCTGTTGGCCAGGGCGGCCACGTGCTGGTGCGCAACGGTGAGGTCGTGGCGCGTATTCCGCTGGTGCTCGGTGGCCTGATGAGCGAAGGCACGGCCGAGGATGTCGCCGCGCAGCACGACGACTTTATGGTCAAGGCGCGCGCCATGGGCATTGAGCCGCCGCTCGATCCCATCATGGGCATCATCTTCCTGCCCCTGCCGGTGATCCCGACGCTCCGCATCCGCCCCGAGGGCATGTTCGACGTCACCACCTTCACCTACGCCGACTAGTCATTGGGGACGTTCTTAAACGACTAGTCATCGGGGACGTTCTTAAACAACTAGTCGTTGGGGACACTCTTTGGCGTGTTGCTTGGCGCTGCGACCGTGGGGCTTCTGGTGAGCGTGAGCTATTTGCTAGGTCCTTGTAACGTTTACGCCCGCAGAGTCTTATCTGAGTTCCCTTTGGGTACGTTGGAATCGGATACACGTTCGATTCCAACAAGTCCGAAGGGAGCTTTTCTATGTTTAAACTGATTGCATCCGATATGGACGGCACGTTGCTTGATGAGAATAGCCAGGTACCGCCCGAGACATATGAGCTGATTGAGGCCCTGAGCGAGCACGGCGTGCATTTTGCTGCGTCCTCGGGCCGCCGTTACGACCGCCTATGTGAGTTCTTTGCGCCCGTGGTCGACAAAATGGACTTTGTCGCGGCGAATGGTGCGCAGGTTTATGCAGAAGGGGTCGAGGTCGATCGCGAGGTATATTCGCATCTCGCCGTCCGCAAGCTCGCGCGCACGGTCAAGATGTTTCCTAACATGCATCTGGCGCTCTTTGATCGCACCAAGTCCTTTTTGCTCGACGACGAGGACAAATTTGTCCGCGAGATCGACAAAGATCTGCCCAACGCCGAACGCATTTGGGGACTGCCCGATCCGCATGTGAATATCATCAAGGCATCGATTATCTGCGATGACGGCAACGTGATGGACAACGCCTACGTGTTGCAGCGCGAGCTGGGCGACCTGTTCTCTTTCGCGCCTTCGGGCAACGCGTGGATCGACGCCATGCAGCCCGGCGTGTCGAAGGCGTCGGGAATCGAGCAGCTCATGGAGCACTATGGCGTCGAACGCGACGAGGTCATGGCGTTTGGCGACTCGATGAACGACTATGAGATCATTCGCTTTGTCGGTACGGGCTGCGCGATGGAAAATGCACGCCCCGCGCTCAAGGCAGTCGCCGATCGCGTGGTGGGGCGCAACCGCGACCACGCTGTCCAGCAGGAGCTCCGCCGTGTTCTGGAGAGTCTCGCCTAATCCGGCAGTTAGGGACGTTCCTTTTCTGCCGGCAACCGGGGACAGTCCTTGCAGCTTTTTCGCGAAGAGTGTCCCCAACGACTAGTCATTCAAGAACGTCCCCAATGACTAGTCGTTTAAGAACGTCCCCAATGACTATAAGAACGTCCCCAATGACTAGGCGAGGGCGGCCATGATGGTGCGGGCGACGCCGTCGTGGTCGTTGTCGTATTCGGTAATGGCGTCGGCGGCCTCGCGATCCTCGGGCTCGGCGTTGATCATGGCCATTCCATGGCGCGCTGCCTGCAGCATGGGGATGTCGTTGATGTTGTCGCCGAACGCCCAGGCGTCGGCGAGAGACTCGCCCAGATGCCCGCATAGCCAAGCCAATGCCGTTCCCTTGGTGGCGCCCTCGCCCATGACCTCGATATTCATGGAGTATGAACGCGTGACCTCAATGCCTTCGAGCGTGTCGAGCTCCGCTGCGATGGCATCGCGATCGGCCGGGTCGTGCCAGTACATGGCGATGCGTTCGAGTGTCTCAACCTCGTCGATCTTGCTGTCGATATCCATGTCGATCGGTGTTCGCGTACGCTTGAGCGAAGCCGCAATGTGGGGGTCGCCGCCGCAGAATTCGTCCAGGCGCGTGTAGAGCGAGCGGGGGAGGAAGCACTGCCCGTCCGCGAAGATATCGAAGGTCACATCGTGGCCGGCGGCGATGCGGCGGATGCGATGGGCAATGCCGCAATCGAGCGGACGGCTCAAGATGCACGTGGCGCGCGAGGCGTCGGTGGGCACATCGTCGTCGAGCTGCCAGACGCTGCCGCCGTTGGCGCAGACTGCGTAGTGCACGGCGGGGTGGGCGAGGATGGGCTCAAAGATGCCCGACAGCGGGCGCCCCGTGCAGGGCACAAACTCAATACCGCGGCGCGCAAGCTCGTCGAGCATCGCCCAGGTGGCGTCGCTCATTTGCTTATCGGTCGTCAGCAGCGTTCCATCCATATCGGAAAACACAATCATTCGTTGCGATCCTTTCTACTGGCATAAAAAGCGCGGCCGAGGGCGGTGATGCCCTGGCCACGCTCGGGTTCTATAACGGTCCGCATCCTAGCGATCGGCGAGCGTCTTGTACTCCAGCGGCTCGATAACCGGGCGATACGCGGGACGGATGATACGGTGCGCGCAGAAGAGCTCTTCCATGCGGTGCGCCGACCAGCCGGCCATGCGGGCGACGGCGAACAGCGGCGTAAAGAGCGTCTCGGGCACGCCGAGCATCTTGTAGATAAAGCCCGTGTACAGGTCGATGTTGGCGCAGATAGGCTTGGTCATGCCGTGATCGCGCATCACTTGCGGGGCCAGGCGCTCGATGCGCTCGATGAGCGCGAACTCCTCGCCCAAGTCCTTCTTGGCGGCAAGCGTGCGCGCGTAACGGCGGCACACCTCGGCGCGCGGGTCGCTCAGCGTGTAGACGGCATGGCCCATACCGTAGATGAGGCCCGTGCCGTCGAAGGCCTGCTTGTCGAGGATCTTGCCCAGGTAGGCTGCGATCTCGTCCTCGTCCTCCCAATTGGAGACATGCGCACGGATGTCCTCGTGCATGGACACGACCTTGGCGTTGGCGCCGCCGTGGCGCGGGCCCTTGAGCGAGCCGATGGCCGCGGCGTAGGCGGAATACGGGTCGGTGGCCGAGGAGGACAGCACGCGGCAGGCGAACGTGGAGTTGTTGCCGCCGCCGTGCTCGGCATGCAGCATGAGCATCACGTCGAGCAGCATCGCCTCATCGCGGGTGAACGCCATGCCGCCGCGCAGGACCTGTAGGATGGTCTCGGCGGTGGAGAGGCCGGGTGTGGGGTGCGGTACATGGACCTCGGAGCCGCGACGCTTGGCGACCGAGGCCATATGCGCGAAGGCGGCGATGCGGGGGAGACGGGCGAGCATGGAGATGGCGACGTCGATTTCGTGCTCGGGTGTAATGGCGTCAGGCTCGGCGTCGAAGGCGTAGAGCAGCAGCACGGCGCGCTGAAGCACATTCATGATGCTCGACGACACCGTGGTCATGGGGAACTCGCGGACGTATTCGTCGCTCAGGTGCCTAAAAGCGCCCAGACGTTCGCAAAAACCGTCAAGCTCTTCCTTGGTGGGCAGGGAGCCCGTGATGAGCAGATAGGCGATCTCTTCGTAGCCATAGCGATCCTCGGCCTGGGCATTGTTGACCAGATCCTCGATGCTATAGCCGCGCAGCGTGAGCTTGCCCTGGTCGGGCACGACCTTGCCGTCGACCTTGTTGTAGCCGTGCACGTCCGAGATGCGGGTAAGGCCCGCGACCACGCCCGAGCCGTCGGCATTGCGCAGGCCGCGCTTGACGTTGTGCTCTACGAACAAGCCCTCGTCGTACGGGGCGGTCGGCAGGCCGTGGTAGAGGTTTTCGCTTTCGGGCGAAATCTGACGGCTCGCCTCGTAATCCAGAACCAGGCGGCTCAGGTGATCGTCGAAGCGGTAGTAGATTTTCTTGGCATCGTAGGCCATGCGCGCTCCTCTCCGGTCCGCTTGGGGGCCGCGCGCTTGGACGATATGACGTCAAGCTGCCCCGAGCGGCTTGTTCGCTACAGGCGGTACATAAAGTTAAAGACGTCCTCGCGCTGGATGGACACGTTGACGCCCGAAAGCTCGCCGGCCTCGGCCAGCGCCTTCTGCAGCTCGGCGAAGTCGAGCTTGGACTCGGCGGTATCGGCCAGCATGGTCATGGTGAAGATGTCCTCGATAATGGACTGCGTGATGTCGCGGATGTCGACGTTGGCCTCGCCTAGGACACGGGTGACGCCGGCGACGATGCCGGGGCGGTTCTTGCCAAGGACGGTGATGACGATACGGGAGGACGAGATCTCGGCCATGGGAAACCCTTTCGCGTGATTGCGGCGCGCGCGGGGCGCTCCGCTACGGTACAGTGTTCATCATTGTACCTGTCTGGCGCAAAAAAGGCGCGCTCGCTGCGGCGTTACATGCCTGCAACATGAGCGTAAGGGGGAAGGCCGTACGGGGAAGAGCCGTCTGGCGCGTGTCCGGCTCGTGTTGGGTTGATTTCCGATCTCAGCCGAACACATTGAGCGGACAGGCCGTTCCCGCAGTCAGCCGAACGCCTCCGACGGCTGATTCCGAACTGGAAGCGGAGGGCATCCCCGCCCTTCGGTAGGGGATACCGCTCCGCGGCGCATGCCGCGGGCGGCGCCCCTATCGGACCACCGTGACCTCAGTTGGGATGGGCCCAGCACTGCCGCGTACTCGGTGAGCTAGAGCCAACTGTTCGTCTTCACGTCGCGTATGGCGATATTTCGGTCGTCCGGCTCGGTGATGCCGTAGCCGAACGCCTGGAGCGTCTCGATGGACTCCTGGATCCTCTGTTGGAACATGGGACCCGGATCGACCCTCGGCCCGAGGTGCCCGCGCCAAAGGCACGGCGTGGCGCGCAGCATGTTATGGATTTTGGAGATGGGCTCGATGTCGGCGTAGACGTTGAGCGTCGCCATGGCGTCCTTGTGGCCGAGGATCGATTGGAGCGCCTTGATATCGCCGCCTTGGCGGATCCACTGCGTTGCGAACGTGTGGCGAAGGCCGTGGAACGTGATCAGCTCGTCGTTGGTGCCCATGAGGCCGTTGGTCTCCGAGAACGTCTTGAACGCCCTGCGGATATAGCTTGTCGTCGCGAAGGTCGCGCCCGGCTCCGACAGGATGTAGCAGTCCCCGATCTCGACCGCCCCGGTAAGGCCGAGCAAGCGCAGCTTTCCGCAGTCGATCTCGTGGGTCTCCTTCAGGAAGGGGAGTAGGCCGACCGGGTCGATGGGGATACCCCTGGCGTCATGGGTCTTGGTGTCCTTGATGAACGAACCCATTCCCTTCGCGTACGCCACCGAGTGCCTGATCGAGATCAGGCCCGTCTCGAAATCCACATCGCACCACCGAAGGCCGCAGACCTCGCCGATTCGCATCCCCGTGTGCAGGGCGAGTACGACCGCCCTCTAATCCTCGGCGGACCAATCGAGTCCGAACTCCTTTCGGGCATCCTCTTCGCTCATGACTTCGAGAAGGTCTCCGGGTTGGCAACGAAGGGCGAGGCATAGCTGCTCGAGTGTGTTGAAGCGAATGCCGCGAATATGCCCTTTTTTAATACGGGACAGGTTCACGGGCGTGGTTCCAATCCTTTCGGCAAGTTCGTTCGAGGAAATCTATCGCTCGGCCATGATCTTGTCGAGGCGAACAATTACGGGCATGGCGTTTCCTTACGCAATCTCGTCGGAGTCGAGGTACAGCTCTCGGGCGTACAAGAAGAACTGGGAAAGCATGAACAGGACGATGCCGAGAACCAGAGAGGTCCAATCGAATGATGAAGCGATCTCTTGGGCGCCGACGGCCCCCTCGCCGCCAAACATCGAAACGGAGGTTTTGAGTGAGCCGGCGTAGAGGCTGGTGGCAGCTTGAACAACGAAGAGAATGCCGAGCACCTTCAAGCATGTCGCAGACCCTTTCTTGAAGGGGTCTCCGCTCTTGATCGTCCACACGAGAACGGCGCTGAGGATGGTCGTAGCGATACCGATGACGGCAGGGACCAATGTCGAGATCGCAAGGGCTGGATACGCGGGGGAGTCTGCAATTACAGGGTTGTCGAGCACTTCGATTGCTGGCTTTAAGGAGAACGCCACTTGTGCGATGGCGGTGGCGCAAAGGGTCGCAGAGGCTATCGCACATGCGATGCGGAAGGAATGAAGCCGGGGAGTGCGATTGTCGGAACTCATAATAACCTCCGAAGAATTTAAAAAACTCAGGTTACTTTTTAACAGTTTATGTTAAATTGACTTTGCCGACAAGTAATAAGGGCCGAGCATTTTGTTCGGCCCCTCTGTTCCGACTGGATGAGGTTAAGGTTGGCGATGAATATGCTCAAAATCTCGAAGGCGATCTTTAGGTCGCTTCTCTCCTCCAGGTCGCTCTGTGTTGTCGTTGTTGCGTTGATGGTTCTTTGTGCTCTGCCCGTCTTCAGGAGCGCGGCTGGCATCGACGGACGGGTCGAATACCTCGAGTCGGGAATAACCCGTGTTGAGCAGGAATTGTCAGCATCCTATGCGGATGCGCTTGTGAATGCGGGGGAGGACGGTGTCTATACCTCTTCATCAAGCATGCCCGCGCTTCTGTACCCTCTTGCCGCGGGACGTCTTATCTTGGCACCGCTCTCTCCCCTACTTCCGTTTCTGCAGATATCGGATGGAGAGTACACCTATTATGACGGATCGAAGGAGTACTTGCTATGGGTCGCAACGGCCGTTGCCGTCTCGTTCCTTGCCGCGCGTCTTAACAAACGTGAAAAGCTCATCATCCAGGCACCGATGGGCGAGCTGGGTAGACTTGTTGCATCGAGCGTATGGGCGAGTGTTTTTGCAATGCTTGCCGTCCTCGCCATCAATCTTCCAGGGATAATCGCCGCGCTTGTGAAGAATGGCCCGGGCTCGCCGTTCTATCCGATAGGCTACATTCAATATGCGACTCCGGTTATCAAACCGGCTTGGCTGGTGTTCGCGCAGACGGCCATCTTGCAATTCTTGGTGGCAGCGTTCATCTCGCTTGTCGTTCACCTTGCCGTGAAGATTGCCAATAACCCTACGCTTGGAATCGTGTTCGTATGTGCCCTGATGGGGGTGACGATGGTTCCCGGGTATTACGGAAGATCCATCGCTTTACGTGAGTTCGCCCTGTTGAATCCCCTTACGTATGCGAACACTGAGTTGACCGTCGGCGCCTATAGCCCGTACCCGACAACGCAGATAGTGAATCTGCCTGGACTTTGCTTCGAGCGTGGCGCGATTGCCCTCGTATGCGCAATCGGGATCGAGGTGCTGGCAATTAGCCTGCTTTGCGTTGCTGGAAAGAGCGGCTGCGCGTGCCCGATATCCCCGATTTGTCTTGAGAGAGGTTCCTTCACTGCATCGAGAACGGCAACTCGTTCGAGCGCTTGTGCCTCCGCCGTTGCATACGTAAGAACGATGGGGAAACTGCTCCTGCGTTCTCCTACCCTCGCCGTATGCGCGATTGCAATGTCGACGACGATGCTGGCCCCGGCTCTGGTCGAGATGTTTCCTGACGCTGATAACGTTTCCGCTGTTCGGTATAGGGATGGGGAGCTCCGTTCAATAGATCGGTATCTAGAGCAGAACGCTGCGAATATGGACGTCGAGGGCAAAGCGGCCCTGGAAGACATGCGGGATGCTCTTTCGGGTTTCGTGTACGCGCCTATGCCTGCGGAGGGGTTTCGAAGCCTTGCGACGTACGAGCGCGCTCGAGGTGAGCTGGGCGCGGCAGATGCGACTCTCCTGCAATCGATCGGAATCGAGCCGGAGACTCCTTCTCGTGCGGAGGCGCGCGCCCTTCTGCTTGAGTCGATCGCGAGCTTGCCGGACCCCAAGGTTTACGAGTTAAGTACGAAGATGCCCCCATTAATCCTCCTTTCGTATCTCCAGGCAGCGCTTCCCTCCTTATTTTTGCTGTTGCCCGTGGTTGTCACATCGCTCGCGTGCACCCACCTGCAGTGTCGTTCCCTTCTGGTTCTCCAGATCCCCGCAACAGCGCATGTGCGTTTTCTGACGGCTGTTGCGCTGGCTCTCCTGCTTGGCTTGGTGCTGCTTTTGGTGTCGATGGTTCCCGCTGTCGTTGTGTCCGTGATTAAGAACGGTGCGGGTGGATCGGAGTATCCCGTCGCTCTCATTCGGGCGGGAGCTTCGACAACGTCCATGGTGGGGGAGGCGGTGTTGTGCAGTATTCCGTTGCTGGTCATGGCATACGGCGTGATTTCCGTCGTCGCTGCGTTGACAGCAGCGATTAGCCGCAACCCCGTTGTCACCGGAATGGTTTGCGCGGTTCTCTTGGTGTTGGGTTCGTTGAGCGCTCATGTTGAAAGCGTGGGCATGGGCGTCGCGCTGCTGGCTCCATTCGCCTCGTTTGACCCCGCTTCCCAGGTGGGGACGATTGGGTTCCTTGGGCGAGGGACGAACGCGATGCCTTTTGGAGAGGTCGTCGGCGCATCGGGCGCTCTGCTGGTGGTCTTGGGCGCCGTATCTCCGTTGATGGTGCGCCTGAGTGTTCCAAAGATCGAAAGGGGATGATCTCGATGATTGACCTTCAAACGCTGACGATCTCTTATGGAAAGAAGGTGCTCGTAGATTCGGTGAACGCTGAGTTTGCCCCGGGTACGGTCTACGGTCTCGTCGCTCCGAACGGGCATGGAAAGACGACGTTGCTGCGTGCGATGGCAGGTTTGCCGGGTCCTCGCGTGGACGGGAGCATCGTTCTGGATGAGGTGCAGGGTACGGGTGCGAGAGAGGTCCGTTCTATGATCTTCTATGCACCTGGTGAGGGGACGCTGCTGTATCCCGGATTGCGTGCGGAAGATCACCTCAAGATGGTTTGCGATATGTGGCCGCATGCTCGCGATATCGAAGAGATAGTGGAACAAACGCAGATAGGCGAGTTCGCGAAGATGAGGATCCGCACTCTGAGCCAGGGCATGAAGCAGCAGCTTACCCTGGCGATTGCGTATGCGACGGGCGCGCGGTACCTTCTATTAGATGAGCCCATGAACGCGCTCGACCCCAGCAGGGTGGACTTGCATTCCGAGATTCTCAGGAAGCTGGCCGATTCTGGTACGTGCATCATCATGTCATCCCACATCTTGGATTCGGTCGATAGGCTGTGCGATGAGATTCTGTTTTTGAAGGATGGGAGGCTCATTAGAAGCATTCCGCAAGATGATGCTGCGCCGAAGTCTCCTGGATCCCATTTCGCAAAGCCTGCCGGACGCGCCGAGGGTGCGCTAAGCACGTATCGGCGACTCTACGAAAAGGGCGGGTAGAAATGCAAGTTAAAAATCTATGTGGTCAATATGATGCCGTTGAACCCGCGTATCGATACCGCTCAGCTATTTGCCTCGCCCCCATCGCACACATCTTCATTCGGTCTGTTACTTTTAATCTAACAATTCTTTGAGGAACGTAGGTGCTTCTAAATGTACTGTCGACTTCTTCTCAAACTAATCCTAAGAGACAAGGCCGTATGGATTTGTACGCTCGTTCTCGCTGCAGCCTTTTCCGTCCCCATTGCGTTCAATTCACCCATCTACGGGCCCTTCTTTATGAAGCAGGGCATGCAGGGCTTTGTCGACGCATTCAATACGCGCGCGCCCCAGGCCAGCGGCACAGACCTATCGCCAGAGCAGCAAGATGACGCTGAGCTTGCAAGATACGCGAACGCCGCCCTCGCCGCTCAAACCGACGCCGCCTTTCTCGACTCTGCCGAGAGCTACTACGCGCTCATGGGCGAAGGCTTCCAATCCGGGTCCATCGTGGGAGACCGAGAGACCAATGACGCAGACCTCGCGTATTGCCGCGCCCTGAGCAGCTCCGGCATCACGGATATCCCGGCCTCCGCAAACGACCTGCCATTCCTTTCCTTCCTGCCTTACGCCATTGCCACGGCGCCGTCTTTCCTTCCCTTCATCCCCTTCCTTCTCTCGTCGATACTCGTGCTCGGCGCCACAAGGCCCGGGACCCTGGCGGCAAAGGCGCCCGTGCCCAAATTCCGGCGCCTTATCCAGATCGTGTTTTCGATAATCGTCGCGGGGACCGCGATGCTCCTCGCCGGCCTCGCACCCGGGGGCATTTACGCCTCGGTCCTAAACGGCTTCGGGCAAATTGGGTACCCGATCGCCTTCTTCCATGACGGCGCGCTTACCACCACGACCGCGGGAAACGTCTTCACGACCCTGCTTCTCGCGCTGCTTGCGGGCGGAACCTTGATATCCGTTTGCTCCGCCGTCCTATCGACCGCAACGAGGCGCGTCCTCGCGGGCCCCCTTACCTCCGCGCTGCTTGTCGCGGCCCCGGCATTCCCGTTATTGTCCGATTCGGCACTAGGGCATAATGCCGTGCTCGGGCTCCTGCCACTGCCCGTATTCTCGCCTATCGAGGCAACGGGTTACGTAGGATGCTTCCCGACAGAATTCATTGGCTCCGGTTCAGGCAGCGCATCGATGCTTGCCGTGGCCCTGGCATACGTCGCGGTCTTTTTTGCGGTCGGCGCCGTTGCGACACGTTCCCCCAAACAGCCTGGACCCGCTAAAAAGCACCATGGGCTCGAGCTTCTAGACGCGAGCGTGGGATACGGAAGCACGACGATACTTTCAATCGGGTCGCTTTTCCTGAGCCCGGGAACGGCGGCGGGCCTCGTTGCTCCCAACGGCTCGGGGAAAACCACCCTTCTTGAAGCGCTGTCGGGCCAATTTCCCACCCGCATCCGCTCGGGAAGCCTGGCGGCAGACGGAATCTGCCAACGTCGATCAGCCGAATTTGCAGAACTCGTCTACCTGAGCTCTTCGGGCAGCGCGGATCTCTATCCCACGCTATCGGCCATCGAGCACCTTGCTTTCGTTAGGGAGGCGTGGAAATCGGCCGCCGACATCGACTCGCTCTGCGACTCCCTCGGAATCTCCCCATATCTCGACAAGCCGACCCGTAAACTCTCGACAGGAATGAAGCAGCAGGTAAAGCTTGCCATGGCGATAGCGACCGATTGCCCGTACCTCATCCTCGATGAACCGCTGAACGGCCTCGATCCGGGAAAACGGAAAACCTCCTGCGACGCGATGCGCAGCGAAGTGGCGCGGGGACGCAGCGTGCTCATTTCAAGCCATCTACTCGACGACCTGGCAGACCTTACCAACTCGTTCTACTTCATCGAAGCCGGCACGCTCGTGGAAAAGATCAAGTCGTCCTCGCAGACGCTCAAGCAGGAATACCTCGATACATACGAGGGAGGTGAATGACATGAAACTATTTGAACAGCTGAAGTCCAATGCGTCGCGCATGGCTGTCTACGCCATCCTCGTGGCAACGGCTTTATGCGGAATCGCGGCACCCGTCTATGCGCTCAACGGGGAGAAAGGCGATGTCGAACCCGCGTACATGGCTTCGACGGTTAAGGACCGGTACAAAGCCTTCTCTGGAGACACGTTTTACGTAGCAGAGTACGACACGACCTACCGTCAGCTTCGCTACAACAAGGGCTACGACTATCTAGGCGCAGAGACAATCAGCTATACGTCGGGTTGGTACCGCTCCAACTATGGACACATAACCCAGTTTAAGTGTAACTACCGTGTGTACAACTAAAGCAACCGGCCGGGACGAGGGGTGACGCAAAAGCGTCGCCCCTCGTTTTTAACCATGTCAACTGAACCTAGTTCAGTTTGGTTGATTTCCGATCTCAGTCGAACACATTGAGCGGAAAGGCCGTTCCCGCAGTCAGTCGAACGTCCCCGGGGCCCTTCTCAGGCCCCGGGGACGGCATTTTCCCAGTTGAAGGAACGGTGGAGATGTGTTTCGATGGGTCAGATTCGTGTCGTTCCGAAAAGACCGTGAACCTTTTGTGGGACACGCGGTGCCGTGGTAACATAACCGAGTTTGTTGTCTTGGTCGGAAACCAAGACGCCTTATGCGCTGATCGGTAACCAGCGCCTGACTAATAAGGAGTCCTACCATGAAGCAGGGTATCCATCCCCAGTATGTCGAGTGCACGGTGACGTGCTCCTGCGGCAACACCTTCAAGACGCACGCTACCGTGTCCGAGATGAAGGTCGAGCTTTGCAACGAGTGCCACCCGTTCTACACCGGCCAGCAGAAGTTCGTCGACACCGGTGGACGCGTCCAGCGCTTCGCCGACAAGTTCGGTGGCGCCGCTGCCGCCCAGCTCAAGAAGGCTGAGGAGGCCAAGGCTGCCAAGGCCGCCAAGGCTGCTGAGGCCGAGGCCGCTCGCAAGGCCGCCGCTGAGGCTAAGGCTGCCGAGAAGGCTAAGCGTGCCGCTAAGTTCGCCGAGGAGGCTGCCAAGCAGGCCGCCGAGGCTCCCGTCGAGGAGGCCGCTGCCGAGGCCGAGACCACCGAGGCTGCTGAGTAAATAGCTCGCCGCGGAATCGCTCGCATTCATGGCTAAAGGGCCGCGCATCCGTTTGGGTGCGCGGCCCTTTTCTTTTTATTGGTGCAAGCTAACCCGTCCCCATTGCACCAGATTGGTGCGAAGGGGACGGGTTAGCTTGCACCAAATTGCAGAGATACAGCGTTTTCCCAGATAAAACCTGCCAAAATAAACCTGTCCCTTTTTGGCAGGTTGGTCGTAGTTATTACGTGGCGGTCGAGGTCGACCGTATAGGCCGCGCCTTGTTTGGCTATAGTACATTTATCTGTGTTTAACTCGCCCAAGGCTGCATGGCGTGGGCGATGGCCAAAAAGGAAAACCACATGGGATTCATGTCAAAGCTGCTGTCCTTTGGATCCGATAAGGACCTTAAGCGCTACTACAAGATCGTCGACCAGATCAACGGTCTTGAGCCCCAGTTTGAGAAGATGACCGAGGAGGAACTCCGCGCCCAGACCGATAAGTTCCGTGAGCGCTATGCCAACGGCGAGTCCCTCGACGACATGCTCCCCGAGGCTTTTGCCACCGTGCGCGAGGCTTCCAAGCGCATCACGGGCATGCGTCACTTTGACGTACAGCTCATTGGTGCCATGGCACTGCACGAGGGGCATATCGCCGAGATGAAGACCGGCGAAGGCAAGACCCTTGTCTCCACCTTGGCCGGCTACCTCAACGCTATCGCCGGCAAGGGCGTGCATGTCGTTACCGTCAACGATTACCTGGCAAAGCGCGACTCCGAGTGGATGGGCCGCATCTACAAGTACCTGGGAATGACCGTCGGTCTGCTCCAGAACAACATGCCGCTCGAACTCAAGCGCCCGGCCTACCAGGCAGACGTCACCTACGGCACCAACTCCGAGTTCGGTTTCGACTACCTGCGCGACAACATGGTCACCCGCCCCGAGCAGCGCGTACAGCGCGGCCACCATTACGCCATCGTCGACGAGGTCGACTCCATCTTGATTGACGAGGCGCGTACCCCGCTCATCATCTCGGGCGCCGGCACAAAGTCCGCCAGCACCTACAAGGACTTCGCGCGTGCCGTGCGCGGCCTGGAGCGCGGTGAGGACGTGTCGCACGACATGCTCACCGCCACCGAGGACGTCGAGCCCACGGGCGACTACGTCATGGACGAGGCCAAGCACACCATCGCCGCCACCGAGCGCGGCCTTAAGAAGATCGAGCGCCGCCTGGGCATCGAGGACATCTATGCCGACCTTTCGGGCCAGCTGGTCAACCACCTGCAGCAGGCACTGAAGGCCCAGTACATGTTCCACCGCGACAAGCAGTACGTGGTCACCAACGGCGAGGTCAAGATCGTCGACGAGTTCACCGGCCGCATCATGGAAGGCCGCCGCTACTCCGAGGGTCTGCACCAGGCCATCGAGGCCAAAGAGGGCGTGCTCGTGCGCGAGGAGAACCAGACGCTGGCCACCATCACCCTGCAGAACTACTTCCGTCTCTATGACAAGCTCTCCGGCATGACCGGCACGGCACTCACCGAGGACGCCGAGTTCCGCGAGATTTACAAACTGCCTGTCGAGGTCATCCCCCCCAACAAACCCGTGCAGCGTGTTGACCACGAGGATCTGGTGTACCGCACCATCCAGGCCAAGTACAACGCCGTTGCCGACGACGTCGAGCGCCGTCACGCCAAGGGCCAGCCGGTCCTGGTGGGCACCGTCTCCATCGAGAGCTCCGAGAAGCTGTCGGCCGCCCTTACCAAGCGCGGCATCGCGCACGAGGTCCTCAACGCCAAGCACCACGAGCGCGAGGCCCATATCGTGGCCCAGGCCGGACGCTACGGCGCCGTGACCATTGCCACCAACATGGCCGGTCGTGGCACCGACATCCTGCTGGGCGGCAACCCCGACGAGCTGGTGCGCGAGCGCCTGGAGTACGAGGGCCTGACCATGGAGGACGTGACGCCCGAGCAGCTCGAGCAGTTTAACGCCGAGGCCAAGGAGACCTGCAAGGCCGAGCGCGAGCGCGTGCTTGCCGCCGGCGGCCTGACCGTCATCGGCACCGAGCGCCATGAATCCCGTCGTATCGACAACCAGCTGCGCGGCCGTTCCGGCCGTCAGGGCGACCCGGGCGAGACCCAGTTCTACCTGTCGCTCGAGGACGACCTCATGCGCCTGTTCGGCGGCGACAGGATGGACCGCGTCTCCAAGATGATGGTCACGGCCGACATGGGCGACGATATGCCCATCCAGCACAAGATCATTTCCAAAGCCGTCGAGAACGCCCAGCATAAGGTCGAGAGCATCAACTTCTCCATGCGTAAGAGCGTCCTTGAGTACGATGACGTCATGAACAAGCAGCGCCAGGTCATCTACGCCGAGCGTAACAAGATTCTGGATGGCAAAGACCTGACCGACCACATCACCGAGGTCATGCACGACACCGTGTACCGCTGCGTGCAGGAGTTCTGCACCAAGGACAGCCACGATGGCGAGCGCGATCTCGAGGGCCTGCGCAAGTGGGTCGTGGAGCTGACTGGCCATATCGATACGCCCAAGTTCCCCGACGAGGACTTTGAGGCCCTGGCTGCCGATGTCCTGGCATACGTTGAGAAGTGCTACAACATGAAGGCCGAGCGCCTGGGTGAGGACCTCATGCGCGAGCTCAACACCCAGGTCATGCTGCGCGTCATCGATACCCGCTGGATGAACTACCTGCAGGAGATGGACTACCTCAAGACCGGCATCGGACTGCGCGGCTTTGGTCAGCGCGACCCGCTGGTCGAGTACAAGACCGAGGCTTATGGCGCGTTCCAGATGCTCGTCGACACCATGTACGAGGATTACCTGCGCACCGTCCTGCGCATCGAGATCAAGGCCGCCCCGCAGGCCGTGGAGCACAAGGAGGACCCCGCGCTCGAAGGTGCGCGCTTCTCCGGCCCCGCCGACGTCGATGGCGACAACGGCAGCTCGGTGCTGCGCAAGCAGGCACAGGTTCAGGCTCGTACGGCCGTCCAGGGAGGCCCGGCTGCTGTCAACAACGGCGGCAAGGTGACCACCTACCGCAAGGACGAGAGCGACGACCCGTACGTCAACGTTGGTCGCAATGACCTTTGCCCCTGCGGCAGCGGCAAGAAGTTCAAGTACTGCCACGGCAGGAATCGTTAATGGCCGAGGCTTTAGAGGTAACGCCCGCCGAGCTGGACGCGTTTGCGGACCGGCTCGGCGAGGTCGAGTCGTATCTTCATTTGGACGAGAAGCGCACACGCGTGACCGAGCTCGAGGCCAAAAGCGTGGCCCCCGGCTTTTGGGATGACGCCGACGCCGCTCGCGCCACCATGGAGGAGATCGCTCGAGCCAAGGAAGATATCGCTGCCGTGGATACCGCGCGCGGCGAGCTATCTGACGCCCGCGCGGCGCTGGAGCTTGCCGAGGAGATGGGCGACGACCCCGATGCCGCCGCATTGCGCGAGGAGGCTGCCGCTACGGCAGAACGCCTGGCCCGCGCTATCGACGAGCTCGAGCTTTCGAGCTGGTTTACCGGTGAGTTCGATCACGGCGACGCGATTGTGACCATCAAGCCCGGGCAGGGTGGCCTGGAGGCGCAGGACTGGACCTTCATGCTCTTTAAGATGTACATGAAGTACTGCCAGCGCCGCGGCTGGAAGGTCACCATCAACGATTGCCCCGCGGCCGAGGTTATCGGCATCGACCGTGCGACCTTTACCGTTGAGGGCAAGGACGCGTTTGGCATGCTGCGCGCCGAGGCCGGCGTCCACCGTCTGGTGCGCATTAGCCCCACCGACGACAAGAAGCGCCGCCAGACCACGTTTGCCGGCGTCGAGGTCATTCCGGTGCTGCCCAACGATATCGACATCGAGATCAGTCCCGACGATATCCGCGTGGACGTGTATCACGCGAGCGGCCCGGGCGGCCAGGGCGTCAACACCACCGACTCCGCCGTACGCGTGACGCATTTTCCCAGCGGCATCGTGGTCACGTGCCAAAACGAGCGCAGCCAGATTCAAAACAAGGCCGCGTGCATGCAGATTCTCAAGGCCCGTCTGTACGAGATCGAGCTCGAGAAGCGCGCCGAGGCGCTCGACGAGATTCGTGGACCCAAGACCACGATCGGTTTTGGTAACCAGATCCGCAGCTACGTGCTCTACCCGTATCAGATGGTCAAGGATCTGCGCTCGGGTGTGGAGACCAGCAACGTCGAGGCCGTTCTCGACGATGGCGATCTGGATCCGTTTGTGATCGGCTACCATCGCTGGGCAACCGGCAACGCCGATGCGGAAGGCTCGGACGCCTAGGCACATGGTTGGCTCCGGGTCGATGCAAACACTTCGCAGGGGTGGTATTTGCTCGGTGAATCGGTAGAATCGAATACAACAAGAAGTTCAAAGCGCATCCGACGGGGTGCGCTTTTTTGAGGGAGGCAGCATGGCATATCGTCTGGACATCAAGCGCATTCTTTCGATGAACTTCTTTCACGATCTGCCCAAGATTATGCTGGGCTGTGCTCTGGCCGCTATCGCGACGGACCTGTTTTTGATCCCCAACGGCCTTGCCGCCGGCGGCGTTACGGGGCTCGCCACGATTATCCAAGCGGTCGGTGCGTCTCATGGCATCTCTCTGCCTGTTGGTATTCAAACCATTGTGATGAATGCCTTGCTGCTGCTGGTCGTTATGCGCGAGGGTGGCATGTTCTACGTGGTGCAGACGGCGACGGGTTTTGTGCTGCTGGGCTTTTTCACCGACCTGTTCGCTCCGTTTGTGGCGCCGCTGGCACATGCCGATCTGATGCTGCCCGCTATGTGGGGCGGCATTATCACGGGCATCGGCTACGGCATGGTGCTGCGCGCCGGTGCCAACACCGGCGGCTCCGACACGATCGGCCAGATCATCTCGCGCAATACGTCGCTACCGGTGGGCTCGACCGTCATGGCGATCGATGTTGCCGTGTGCGCGCTGTCGGCCCCGGTCTTTTCGGTCGAAAACGCGCTGTATGCGGGGCTTTCGATGGTCATTAGCGGCTACGTGATCGATGCCGTGGTCGATGGTGGCAACAGGCGCCGTATGGTGCTCATCATCTCGGACAAGTTTCCCGATATCGCGGCCGACATCATGTATGGCTTGGGTCGCGGCTGCACCAAGTTCAAGGCGACCGGCATGTACTCGGGTGCCGAGAAGCCAGTGATTATGGTAATCGTGAGCCGTCGCGAGCTCAACACACTCAAGACCATTGTGCGCGAGCGCGACCCGCGCGCCATCGTGACCGTGGCCGACGTTACAGAAACCTTCGGCGAGGGCTTCAAGGACATTAACGCGTAGGGCCGACTGCGTTCCATCCAAAAGACGTTCACATTGGTAAACCGTTTCATCAGCGGTTCTGCCTGCTCAATTGTTCAAATAATGATAAATACTCTGGTAAAGCTTCCAGTTTCCAGCATAATGAATGGCGTACGTGCATCGCGGCTGGGTTGGGACGACCTTCTGTGCCGTGCGCATCTTGTCTAAAGAGGATGAAAGGAAGGCACAATGAGCGACGAAGAGCTCAAAAAGGTTGCCAACGAGGTAAGGAAGGGCATCGTCACCGGCGTGCACGCTGCCAAGTCCGGTCATCCGGGCGGTTCGCTCGGCGCTGCCGACATCATGACCTATCTGTACTTTGAGGAAATGAACGTCGACCCGGCCGACCCCCGCAAGGCCGACCGCGATCGCTTCGTGCTTTCCAAGGGTCACTGCGCGCCTGGACTGTACGCCGTGCTCGCCGAGCGCGGGTTCTTCCCCAAGGAGGATCTCGAGACGCTGCGCCACATCGGCAGCCACCTGCAGGGTCACCCCAACATGAACGACACCCCGGGCGTCGACATGTCCACCGGTTCGCTCGGCCAGGGCATCTCCGCCGCTGTGGGCATGGCCGTTGCCGCCAAGCACTGGGGCGATACTTACCGCACCTACGCCCTGCTGGGCGATGGCGAGAGCGAGGAGGGCCAGGTCTGGGAGGCCGCCATGTTTGCCGGCAACCAGCAGCTCGACAACCTCTGCGTGATCGTCGACCACAACGGCCTGCAGATCGACGGCCCCGTCGAGGAGGTCAACGACCCCATGCCGCTCGCCGACAAGTTCCGCGCCTTTAAGTTCCATGTGGTGGAGCTCGCCGACGGCAACGATTTCGATCAGATCCGCGCCGCCTTTGCCGAGGCCCGCGCCACCAAGGGTCAGCCGACCGCCATTATCGCCGAGACCATGAAGGGCAAGGGCGTTTCCTTTATGGAGAACCAGGTGGGCTGGCACGGTAAGGCCCCCAACGATGAACAGTTTGAGCAGGCCATGGCAGAGCTCACGGCCGCCGGAGAGGAGCTCTAGGATGGCAGACGTCAAGAAAATCGCCACGCGCGTAAGCTACGGCGAGGCCCTCGTCGAGCTCGCCAACGAGCACGATGACTTTGTGGTCCTCGACGCCGACCTGGCCGCCGCCACGCAGACCGGCAAGTTCAAAGCAGCCTGTCCCGACCGCTTCTTCGATGTGGGCATTGCCGAGAGCAACCTGATGGGTGTTGCCGCCGGTATCGCAACCACCGGTCGCGTTGCCTTCGCGAGCAGCTTTGCCATGTTCGCCGCCGGCCGCGCCTTTGAGCAGGTCCGCAACTCCATCGGCTATCCGCACCTTAACGTTAAGATCGGTGCCACGCACGCCGGTATCTCGGTGGGCGAGGACGGCGCCACGCACCAGTGCTGCGAGGATATCGCCCTGATGCGTGTCATCCCCGGCATGACCGTGATTGTTCCCGCCGACGATGTCGAGGCCCGCGCCGTGACGCGCGCCGCCTACGAGTGCGACGGCCCCGTGTACATGCGCTTCGCCCGTCTGGCCTCGCCGGTTATCAACGACCCCGAGACCTACAAGTTCGAGGTAGGCAAGGGCATCGTCATGCGCGAGGGCACCGACGTCACCATCATCGCCTGCGGCCTGATGGTCGGCGAGGCGCTCGAGGCCGCTGAGCAGCTCGCTGCCGAGGGCATCGATGCCGAGGTCATCAACATGCATACCATCAAGCCCATCGACGCCGACCTGATCGTCAAGAGTGCCACCAAGACCGGCCACGTCGTGACCGTCGAGGAGCACTCCGTGATCGGTGGCCTGGGCAGCGCCGTTGCCGACGTCCTGTGCGAGCAGTGCCCGACGCCGCTCAAGAAGATCGGCGTCAACGACACCTTCGGCGAGTCCGGCCCGGGTGCCGAGCTCCTGCACAAGTACGGCCTGGACGCCGCCAACATCGTGGCGACCACCAAGGAGTTCTTGGCCTAAGGCATTTTGCTTTGGCCTTGACCTGAGAGCCGTTCCCGCATTGGATAATAAATAAGCCGGGGTGCCTTCTGTGTGGGGCACCCCGGCTTTGTGTTTAGGAGAGGCAGAGAAGAAGCTAGAGGAGCTTCACGGTCGGGGCCAGGGTGTTGGCGAAGATGTCGTCTGGCCAGAATACCGCTGCGACGTTAGGGTCATTTGCCGCAACTATTTCAGCAAGAATGGAGTCGTAGGAGATCGTCCCCAACGATTGGAGGTCGATTATCTCGCGTGCGGCATCATCTGAACACAAGTTAAGACGATATTCAGCTTTTGATAAATGGTCTTGCCCCGCATCAAAGGCCCAACGATAAATTACTAGTTTTACATAGTGGTTTTCGTCGAGCTTGATGTCGCGAATACGGCCGCACTCGATATCTCCCGCGTTTCCATACGGTTCATTTTTCATGGCAAGATATCCAAGCTCTTTATCTGGAAAGGCAGTCGAGTACAGCCCTATCGCATCTCCGTCGACTTCCACTGTCACCCTGCCATCCCAGTACTCGGGCAGGTCGACGCTAAAGGTTTGGGCCTCGATGTGGCGTGCGGCGGCTTTGCGCTGTTCCTCGGCCTTGCGCGCCGCTTCCTCTTCGGCGGCTTTCTTGGCCGCGACGGCGGTGTCGCGGCGGTTCGTTGCGGCGTGTTGCAGCGCGTCGACGTTGGGCGCGTCCTTGCCCTTGTATGCCATGGCGAGTGTCACGGCGTCATTGATCTCGTCGTCGGTCACGTCAGCGGCATCGATAGGCGTAAAGTCCAAAACCGAATCCTGCTCGGCGAGTTCTGCCAAGTCGATCTTCTCGCCCTTGGCAAAAGCGTCGTCGAGCGTGAGCTTGGCCTTTGTGCAAGGCACCTGGTAGATGGTGCCATCGGCGGCGATGGGGGAGCCTGCCGCCTTGAGCGTGTACTTGCCCTGGATAAGCTTGATGCCCGAGCCGTCGGAAGCGACATATTCGACCTTGTCGACCTTCTTTCCGTCGACCGTCTTGCCCTTTACGCGCACCGGCACACGCGAAGCGCCGCTATCGGTGTCCCACCCTTCAGCCTTTACACTCACCACGAGCGCATGCTTGGAATGCGCCGACTCATACTGCTCCTGCTCCTGGACATGCTGCTGATACAGGTGATACGCCAGCCCACCACCCCCGCCAACAACGATTACCACAGCGCAGACGATAGCGATCACGACGCCTTTCTTAGGCTTCTTACCGGGAGCGGGCGAACCCACAGGTGCCGGCGCAACCGCAGGGTTGGCTACGGGCATATCCTGTGTCCCGTCAAGCGCAGCCCCACATCCCACGCAAAACCGTGCACCATCAGCAAGCTCAGCACCACAATACGGACAAACCATACCAACCTCGCAATAAGCCGAGAACCATCTTTCTAACTCAACTGTAAAGCGAAAACTCCAACCCAAGTTGCGCAACAATGAGCCCCAATATAAGTTGCGGTGAAATAGGGACTGATGAGGGCTTCTAACTGCTAAAACAGTCCTTATTTCACCGCAACTTCTAAAGAGGCCCCTTAGTAGCCGTAGGCCGGGCACAGGGTTACCTCCCAAATCTTTCCGCAGGACGGAGGAGCCCCCGCAGCGCGAAGCGCGCAGCGGGGGCTCCGACATGTCCGAGGACGATTTGGAAGGTAACCCTGTGCCCGGCCGGACAGATCCCAAAGCCCGCCATGCTTCTTATGTGCAGCAAAGGCAATCCTGCTAAAATACAAAGCGCTCATGTAGTTTAAACGCACGACGATAAGGAGCACCAGTGGGTAACCACTTCCGTACCTCCGGTGCGGGCGATGATGCCCCCAAGACGCAGCCGAGCGTCGCGGGCAGTCGTTTCGCCACTCCGGATTCAGAGGATCAGCTGTTTAGCCCGATCCCCGCACAGCCGGCAGATCAGGCACAGCCGGCGGCAGATCCCTTTGCCTACAACCCCAACAACGATGTTGCGCTTTCCGGCACGGCTGGCTTTGAGCCCGTTCAGACGGTGACTGCCCGCGTGGCTCAGCCTCAGGCGAGCGCTGTCGCGCCGCAGCCCACCATGGCCGGCATCCCCGACCCCATGGCCCCTGCGGCTCCCGCGCCGCAGCCCGCGCAGTCCGGTCTTTTTGCCGGCATTCCCGACCCCACGCAGCCTGCAGCTCCCGTGGTCGAGCGCGATCAGGCCGCCGAGGTCGCAAGCCTCGACAACGCGCTCAACAACCCCGACTTCACGTCGGTGTTTGCGCCCATCGACCCGCAGGCCAGCCGCAAAAAGATGGCCAAGCAGGCCGGTGTCGAGCCCGTCATCCTTATGGAGCACGTCACCAAGATCTATCCGGCGCAGCCCAACAAGCCCGCGCTCGACGACATCAACATCGAGATCTATCCGGGCGAGTTCGTCTTTTTGGTCGGTCACTCCGGCTCGGGTAAGACCACGCTGCTGTCGACGCTCAACCGCGACGTCAAGCCCACAAGCGGTCGCATTTTGGTCGCCGGCCAGGATCTCATGAAGATCAAGAACCGCAAGGTTCCGTTCCTGCGTCGTCAGATTGGCGCCGTGTTCCAGGACTTTAAGCTCCTGCCGCAAAAGACCGCCTACGAAAACGTGGCGTTTGCCCTGCAGTGCATCGGCAAGCCCAAGGGCGTCATTCGCAGCCAGGTGCCCGAGGTGCTGCGTCTGGTCGGTCTGGCCGATCAGATGGACTCGCTGCCCGATCAGCTTTCCGGTGGCGAGCAGCAGCGCGTGGCCGTTGCCCGCGCTATGGTCAACCGCCCACCGCTGCTGATTTGCGACGAGCCCACGGGCAACCTCGACCCGGCGATTTCGCTGGGCATCATGAAGCTGCTCGAGCGCATTAACCGTACCGGTACCACCGTGATCGTCGCTACGCACGACCGCGAGATGGTCGATAGCATGCACCGTCGCGTGATCGCCCTCGAGGGCGGCCACGTAATCCGCGACCAGGAGAGGGGAGGTTACGGCAACTATGGCACCAACTAACGTGGGCTACTCGCTCAAAGAGGCAATCAGCCACTTCTTCCGTAACTGGACCACCTCGCTCGGCGCCGTCATCACGATTTTCCTTTCGCTGTTTATCATCGGCCTGTTCATTATGGGTTCCGCGATGCTGAACTCCGTGATCGGCACCGTCGAGGATCAGGTCGTCATCAACGCCTTTATCAGCGATGACGCCGACCAGGCAGATGTTCAGGCCTTTGAGGCCGAGCTCAAGACGTGGAGCAACGTCAAGTCCGTGACGTACAAGGACAAGGACGACGCGCTGGCCGAGTACACGAGCAAGATGTCGGGTAACGCCGACGCTACCATGAGCGCGCTCGACGGCCAGAACCCGCTGCCGGCTTCGTTTGCCATCGAGATGGACGATCCGTCCATGGTCGAGAGCACAGCCCAGAAGCTCAAGAAGAACGCCGACTTCCAGAAGATCGCGGACGACGGCGACGTCAACGCGAGCGTTCTGTACGGCCAGGAGGAAGTGAGCCGCCTGTTCCAGGTGACGAACTACATCCGTATCGCCGCTGTGGTGCTCGTCGGCCTGCTGACCTTTATCGCGTTCATTTTCATTAACAACACGATTCGCCTGTCCATTACGGCGCGTCGTCGTGAGATCGCGATCATGCGTCTGGTGGGCGCAAGCAACGGCTTCATTCGCGGGCCGTTCATTACCGAGGGCGTGCTGCAGGCCATTTTGGGCTCGCTGCTTTCCATCGGCGTGCTGGAGCTGCTGCGTAACCTGATGGTTCCGCGCCTGCAGGAGAGCATCGGCTGGATGTCGTTTGCGCTGCCGATGCAGTACTACCTGGTGACCTACGCCGCGCTGATTCTGGTCGGCGTCATTATCGGTCTCTTTGGTTCCGCCATCGCCATGCGCCGCTATCTGCGCGTGTAGGCGTGCTTGGAATTCGTTCCTTCAACGGGTCGTCTCTTTTGGGGGCGGCCCGTTTTTTGATCCCTAGGGGACGGCAGGATTGCGGATCATTGTGGCGCTGGTCTATCTATGCGATCCGCAATCCTGCCGTCCCCTAGGGGTCATTTGGGTAGACTCTTGGGGTGTAAACGGCCATCGATAGTAAGGAGGCGCCATGGGGCGCAATAACAAGCATAAGCGTGGAGCTCGCAATAAGCGCGGTCCGGTACGCAGCGAGCGTCGCCCGAGTCTGACCGGACGCGTGCAGCTCCATGAGCACAGCGCCTACGTTGTAACCGAAAACGGCGACTACAAGGTCATGGGCCGCGGCAAGCGCGAGATTATGGACGGCGATACCGTTGCCGTGAGCATTAAGAACAGCCCGCATGGCGAGCGACGCGCCGTAATCGAGGGCGTCGTCGAGCGTGCAGCCATTAGTGTGGTGGGCACGTACCAGACCGCCGGCCCGCTCGGGGTGATCGAGCCGCTTGATTCTCGCCTTAAGGCCGATTTCTTTATTCTGCCGGAGGACACTTCGGCGGAGCGCTTGGGCGTTCATCCGGGTGATGCGGTCGTCGCACGCATTTTGACGTATCCGACGCGCCTGGAATCGGGCACCGTGACGATCGAGCGCCGTATTGGCGGCGATGATGCGCCCGATTTGGGCGTTCAGTATGTGATGGCGCGCTATGGCTATACCGATACGTATCCCGAGGCCGCGCTAGCCGAGGCCGAGGCACTTTCGCTCGATGTGGCCTCGGCACTCAAGGACCCGCTCCGCCGAGACCTGCGCGACCGCTTTGTCATTACGATTGACCCGGTCGACGCGCGCGACTTTGACGACGCCATCTCGCTGGAGCGCACGCCCGAGGGTGGCTATAAGCTGGGTGTCCATATTGCCGACGTTTCGCACTATGTTACCTGGGATGGACATATCGATCTGGAAGCCCGCCATCGCACGACGTCGGTGTATCTTGCCGATCGTGTACTCCCCATGCTGCCCGAGCGCCTGTCGAACGATTTGTGCTCGCTGCGTCCCGACGAGGACCGTTTGGCGTTTACTGTCGACATTGAGCTCGACGCGCAGGGTCGCGTGCGCCATTACGATCCCTATCCCAGCGTGATTCGCTCGCGCGTGCGCATGGACTACGACGGCGCCGAGGCGCTGCTGGTACGTGCCGGTGCGGTGGAGTATTCGGTGCTGGAGGGTGCCGCCGAGGATGTTGCCGCGGTTGAAGCCTCGCGCGAGGAAGCGCTCGAGCGCGGGCTTGCATGCGAGGAAACCGCTCGCGGCCATAACGTCGACTTGGGGGATTTCCTCGTAGCTGCCAACGAGCTCGCCGAGCTTCGCCGTCGTATTCGTCGCGCACGCGGTTCGGTCGACTTTGATACGGCCGAGATCCGTGCACTGTTGGACGAGGACGGTGTGCCCGTGCAGATCGTGGCCCGTGAGCGCTCGTGCGCCACGTCGCTGATTGAGGAAGCCATGCTGCTGGCCAACGAGTGCGTGGCGGAGTGGCTGGCCGACCGCGATATCGAGGCCTGCTATCGCGTGCACGACGACCCCAGTCCCGATAGCCTGCACGGTGCCGCCGTGGCGCTGGCACAGCTGGGTATCATCGATGACCGTCGCGCGGCAGGCATTGCTCTGGGAAGCCCCGACGAGCTGCAGGCGGCGGTTGATGCCGCAGCCGGTACGGCCAACGCGCCGCTCGTCAACACGTTGCTGCTGCGCAGCATGCAGCGCGCACTGTACAAGCCGCGCAACGAGGGCCACTTTGCACTTGCCGCGCCGTGCTATTGCCACTTTACGAGTCCCATTCGCCGCTATCCCGACCTGGTGGTGCATCGCGTACTCAAGCTGCAGCTGGCCTACGAGCGGCTGGGCGGCAAGGACGCCTTGGTGCGTACGCCGCGGCTGATCGGTAAGGGTCGCGAGTCCCTGCCGCGCATCCTGCCGCAAATCTGCCGCGCGTGCAGCGATGCCGAGCGTGCGGCCGACGCCGCCAGCCATGCGACGCAAAAGATCAAGATCGCCCAGTACTACGAGGACCGCCTGGGTGAGCGCTACGCCGGATCGATCTCGTGGGTCAGCAGCATGGGCCTCTTTGTGCGCCTGGATCTGACGCAGGTTGAGGGTTTGGTTTCGATCAAGAGTCTTGGCAACGAGTGGTTCGAGTTTGATGAGGACGCGCTCACGCTCACGGGCGCCGACACGGGGACTCGCTATGAGCTGGGGCAACGCGTGATCATCGAGGTCTCGCGCGTCAACACCACGCGCGGGCACTTGGACTTTAAGCTTATTCATTAGCCGGAATTTGGTGATTGATAGAGAACGGGGCGGTCTTTTGGGGCCGCCTTTTTGTGGCGGTTCAATCGTCTTGCCGCTCGCGCGCTTGCGTCTTCCGCCTGCTGTAGGGGAGATAAAACCTACCAAAATAAACCTGTTCCCTTTTGGGAGGTTTACGAGAGAGCGGGGATGAGATGACAACGGTGTACGGGTATGCGCGAGTGAGCTCGCGTGATCAAAATTTGAATCGGCAGCTGGATGCGCTGGGCGACTATGGCGTGGAACCGGCGAATATCTTTGCCGATCATGCGAGCGGCAAGGACTTCGATCGACCGCGGTATCGCGAGCTGCTGTGCGCGTTGGATTCCGGTGATGTGCTGGTGGTGCTTTCCATTGATCGGCTGGGCCGTAACTACAGCGAAATCCTCGAGGAATGGCGGTGCATAACCAAAGAGCTCGGCGCCGCCATCGTGGTGCTGGACATGCCATTGCTCGACACGCGCGCCAGAGACTGTGGCGGGTCGGACGTGACGAGTGCGTTGATTGCCGATATTGTTTTGCAGCTGCTGAGCTATGTGGCGCAGGTGGAGCGCGAGAACATTCACCGGCGCCAAGCCGAGGGCATTGCGGCGGCGCGAGCGCGCGGCGTGCGCTTTGGCCGGCCCCGCAAGCCCTGTCCTCCGCAGTTCGAGCTGGTGCGCGATACCTACGAGGCGGGTGATATCACGCGGAGTCAGGCGGCAAAGCGGCTAGGCGTATGCGTGGGGACGTTCGATCGTTGGATGCGCGAGATGGAGTAGGGGCGTCACGGTCCTTTGGCACCCCGATTCGAACATTTTGGATTTCGCTACGGCGACAACCGCGTTTGGGGGTACACTCGCTGCTGCTCAAAAAATGACGGAGGTTAGCCCTTGGCGCGTGTGAAGCACATAGTCGGATGGATTTCGGTTGTCCTGCTGGTTGTGACGCTGGCAAGTATTTGGATACTGACGGAGCAAAACGTGGAGCAGACGTCGTCGCTCAGCGAGTCCACCGCGCGTGCGGTGGAAGGACAGGCCGCGGACGTGCGGCCCGACGCCGTGCGGGAGTCTCAGGCGGGGAATGCCGTCGAGGGCGCGGATTCAACGACTGCCACCGTTCATCCCGACCCGCTTGCGCCCGTTCGTCTGTGGATGGGTGCCAACATTCGTCGCGTCGCACATACCGTTGAGTTCTTCTTTGTAGGACTGTTTGCTTCGTTGGTGGCGGTGTGCTTGGATAAGCGCGTGTCGCCCACTCGATTGTGGTGCGTGTCTGTCTTAGCCTTTTGCGCCGTCTGCTCTGTCGGTGACCAAGTGCACAAGATCTTTGTTCCTGGTCGTCATTTCGACATGATCGACCTGGGCTTCGATGCCGCGGGCTATGTCACCGCCATGCTGTTGGTATTGCTGGTCTCCGCATGGGTGCACCACGTGACGCGCCCCATCGGCGCCCATGCGAGACGCCGTTAACAACCCTGTTGCAAATGATGCGACCTCGATGAATCATTTTGTGTCGCGCGTATTTCCGAGCGGTCGGATTTGAGGGGCGAGCGGTAGAACGCTCGTCCTTTGTGCGCCACGATGCGGCACAATGTACCGCAAAAGCTGTTTGTATCCGGTACGAATCGTTCGTTGGTCTTTAATTCTTCTCAACGGAGGTGTTTGAGATGGCAAACGGATTGCTTTTGCGGCTTCGCGAGCGTGAGCTCAGCGCGAGCCCGGCGGAACGCAATGTCATCGCATATGTAAGCGCTCATCCGCACGAGGTGGTCGGGCTGCCCGTCCGCGGTCTTGCCGATGTCACGTTCTCCTCGCCCTCGAGCATTTTGCGCTTTTGCAAGCGTTTGGGTTTTGCGGGCTACAAGGAGTTCCAGCGCGAACTGATTGCCGAGCTGGCGCTCTTAGGTGACAAGAAAGACGTAGCCCTCGAGGACATCTCCATGGATGACAGCGTCGAACGTATCGTGGGGAAGGTGATGAAAAGCAACGTGCGCACGATCGAGGCGACGGCGCGAACGCTCGATTACACCGTCTTGGAGCGATGCGCGGCCCATCTTAAGCGGGCACGTGCGGTCAATCTGTTCGGTATCGGTGCCTCTCGTTTGGTCGCGCACGATTTGGCACAAAAGCTCATGCGTGTCGACAAGGAATGCCATCTGTACGATGACTGGCACGACCAACTCTTGTGCGCCAAGAACATGCACGAAGGCGATATCGGCATTGCTTTTAGCTACTCGGGCTTAACGCAAGAAGTGCTGGACTGCACTGCCGAGGCCCAACGCCACAACTGTCTCGTTGTGGCCGTGACCAAGGTAGACGGATCGTCCAAGCTTGCCACTGTGGCCGATGCCGTGCTCGGCGTTGCTGCAAGCGAGCCCTTGGTCCGCAGCGGTGCCATGGCTTCGCGTATGGCCCAGCTTATGGTTGTCGATGCCCTGTACGCTGCTTACGTTGCCAACGACTACGAACGGGCGACGCATGCCATCAAGCAAAACTACATCGAGAAACAGGAAAGATGAGGTGAACAAAATGCTTGATTTAACGAAATTCACGACAGAACAGCGAAATCAAAAGTCAATGGAACTCGACACGATGACATCGCTGCAAATCGTCACGACGATGAACGATGAGGACCTTCGCGCCGTCCAGTCGGTTACGAAAGTGTTGCCCCAGGTTGCCACGGCAATCGACTGGGCTGCCGAGGCGCTCGAGCGCGGCGGTCGCGTCTTTTACATGGGCGCGGGCACTAGTGGTCGTTTGGGCGTGCTTGACGCTTCGGAGTGCCCGCCTACGTTTGGCGTATCGCCCGATTTGGTTGTCGGGCTCATTGCCGGAGGCGAGACGGCGTTTATCAAGGCTGTCGAAGGTGCCGAAGACAGCGAGGAGCTTGGCGCGAGCGACCTGCGGGAGCGTGGACTCTCGGACAAGGATCTTGTTGTTGGCCTGGCGGCAAGCGGTCGTACTCCTTATGTGGTGGGCGGCCTTGTGTACGCCAAGGCAACTGGGTGCAAGACCATTGCAATTGCCTGCAACCAAGGGTCGAAGATCGGGGAGAGCGCAGATCTTGCCATTGAGCCTGTGCCCGGTCCCGAGGTGCTGACCGGCTCAACGAGGCTCAAGGCGGGAACGGTTCAAAAGCTCATTCTCAACATGATTTCGACCGGTGCCATGGTCAAGATCGGCAAGGTATACCAAAACCTGATGGTCGATGTGCAGCAGACGAACGAGAAGTTGGTGGTGCGCGGTCAGAACATCGTGATGGAGGCGACCGGCTGCACGCGCGAGCGCGCTGTTCAGGCGCTTGCAGATGCCGGCGGCCACGTAAAAACCGCTATTGTCTCGGTGCTGCTGGACTGCGATGCCGAGCAGGCTGCGGCAGCTCTTGAGCGCGCGCGAGGCCATGTCCGTGCTGCGGTGAGTGGCCATGAGAAGAGCAATGCCGATGTCCAATAGGTGCACGGCGTGAGCTGATATGACATCTAGACGAGATACCCAATACAAGGAGGAGTTATGACGAACAAAGAGCTGGCTCAAAAGCTGCTGGACCTTTTGGGCGGTAAAGACAACGTGCTCGCAAACGCGGCGTGCATGACGCGCCTGCGCGTGACCGTCAAAGACACGGGCAACGTCGACACGGAGGGTATTAAGGCGCTCGACGGCGTGATGGGCCTGGTTGAGGATGACACGATGCAGATCGTGCTGGGTCCGGGCAAGGTGAATAAGGTGCTCGAGGAGTTCTCCAAGCTCACCGGCCTCGCGAAAGGCGTTGCTGACGAGAGCGTGGTTGACGCTGCGGCCACAAACAAGGCCGCGCAGAAGGCCAAGTACGAGTCTAAGCCGGTTCAGGCCTTCCTCAAGAAGATTTCCAATGTCTTCGTCGCCCTGCTCCCCGGCATCATTGCGGCTGGCCTCATCAACGGTATCTGCAACGTCATTAACGTCTCGACGGCAGGCGCGCTTGCAGGCGAGTGGTGGTACCAGGGCATTCGTTCCATGGGCTGGGCCCTGTTTGCCTATCTGCCCATCTTGGTGGGCTATAACGCGGCACGTGAGTTTGGTGGCTCCGCTGCGCTGGGCGGCATCGCCGGCATGATGTGTATCGCCAACAGTGCCATGCCCCTGCTTGCGCCTGGCGCGGCTGATCCTGCCACTGCCATTCTGCTGCCCCTCACCAGTGCGCAGTACAACCCCGCAGCGGGCGGCATGATCGCGGCTCTCATCGCTGGCGCATTTTTTGCCTGGATGGAGCGTCAGATTCGCAAGGTTATGCCCAACGCACTCGACACGTTCTTGTCCCCGCTGCTGGTGCTCATCATCGGCGCCTTTGCTCTGATGCTCGTCATCCAGCCGGTTGGCGCATGGCTGACGACTGCCATCTTTAGCGTCCTCACCTTTATCTTCGAGAAGCTGGGCGTCCTGGGCGGCTATATCCTGTCGGCAGGCTTCTTGCCTCTGGTGTCCGTCGGCCTGCATCAGGCGCTCACACCGATCCACGCTATGCTCAACGATCCCGACGGCGCTACCAAGGGCATCAACTACCTGCTGCCCATCCTTATGATGGCTGGCGGCGGCCAGGTCGGTGCCGGTCTGGCGCTGTACTTTAAGACCAAGAACGCCAAGCTCAAGAAGTACGTCGCAGAGTCCATTCCCGTTGGAATCCTGGGCGTGGGCGAGCCTCTGATGTATGCCGTTACGCTGCCGCTCGTTCGTCCGTTTGTGACGGCCTGCCTGGGTGCCGGATTTGGCGGCGCGCTTGCGGCGCTGCTTCACATCGGCACGGTTTCCCAGGGTGTTTCCGGTCTGTTTGGCCTGTTGATCGTCGTTCCTGGCCAGCAGCTCGGCTACGTTGCCGCTATGCTGCTTGCTTATGCCGCCGGCTTTGTCCTGACGTGGTTCTTTGGCGTCGACGAGCAGAAGATCAACGAGTTCTTTGGCGAGTAGTTTGATATCGCGAGCCGTGTTGCTCAGGGCTCGCGGCGCGCGGAAGATTTCTTGATGCTATGGTTGTGCCGGCGGGGCTAACTGCTCCGCCGGCCTTTTTTAAAGGAGCGTTGAAGCGTGAAAACGGGTATTTCGATTTATCTTTCCAGCCCTCTGCAGGATATTGAGCGGACGATTGAGCGTGGTGCCGCGGCGGGTGCGCGCTATGCGTTTACCTCACTGCATATTCCCGAGGATGGGGGAGCGGCGTATGCCGATAAGGTCCGTCATGTGCTGTCGCTGCTTTCCGCCCGCGGCATTGCGCTCATTGCCGATGTGGGACCGCGCACGTGCGATTTGCTCGGGCTTGAGCGTATCGAAGATCTGCGCGATCTGGGGCTGGAATACCTTCGTTTGGACTATGGCTTTAGCGCCCAGCGGGTCGCGGGGCTGTCCGGTGAATTTCGCATTGTGGTCAATGCGTCGACGGTGAGTTCTGATGAAATCGCATCGTGGCGAGAAGCCGGTGCCGATGTGACTCGTTTTGCCGCCTGCCACAATTTTTATCCCAAGCCTTATACCGGTTTAGCTCTGGAGGACATTGCTCGGACGAATCTTCGTCTTGCGGCGCTTGGCTTCGAAATCATGGCTTTTGTGCCAGGTGACGCCAACGTTCGCGGGCCGGTATTCGAGGGACTGCCGACGGTTGAGGCGCAGCGCGGTCGCGCGTCAAAGGTTGCCCTCAACATGCTTGAGCTCGCACATGGCGCCGATTGCGACATTGTTTTGGTTGGCGACCCCGATCTTTCCGATGCGGGTTGGGCGCAGTTTGCTCAAGTTTCTGCCGGATACGTGGACCTGCAATGCGAGCTTGAGTCCGGCTATGCCTATGTACGTGGGCAGATTCATCATGACCGGCCCGATTCGAGCGCCCTCATCTTTAGGTCTCAGGAGTCGCGCACGACGCTTAAGCCGGATTCCGTGCCGACGGATACCGGTGCCGGCCTGCCGCGAAAGGCGGGGTCGATCGCTGTGAGCAATAGCGGCTATGGGCGCTACGAAGGCGAGCTTGAGATTGCGCGGGTCGATCTTCCCGGTGACGAGCGCATGAACGTTGCGGGCCATATCACGCCCGAGGCAATGGAGCTGTTGCCGTTCATCAAACGCGGATTCGGGGTACGCTTCGTTTAGCGTGTGACCCGTGGGCTACAATTGCCCCATCATGCGAAGCGCCTCGTATGGTGTGTACCTGCGTTGGCCGATCTATGTTCGGAGGATTCCCATGACCGTACTGTTTGTTGAATATCCCAAGTGCTCGACCTGTAAAAAGGCCAAGGCATGGCTGGACGAACATGGGGTTGAGTGTATCGACCGCAATATCGTTACGGACAATCCCACGGCCGATGAACTTGCGACCTGGATTGCTCGTTCGGGGCTGCCGGTGCGACGCTTCTTTAACTCGTCGGGCATGAAATATCGAGAGCTGGGCCTGAAGGCGCGCCTGGACGCGGGGATGACGGATCAGGAGTGCTACGAGCTGCTGGCGACTGACGGCATGCTGGTTAAGCGCCCGCTGCTGGTGGGCGACGACTTTGCGATTCCCGGCTTTAGGGAAGCGGCTTGGACCGAGGCGTTGCTGTAGCGTCTGCGGAAAGTGCGTCTCGTTTTGAGTGCTGATTCTGGGATGCACTTTCCGGTTGAGCGCTCTATCGGAAATGACATCCCGTTTCGAGCGCTGATTCTGGGACATGGTTTCCGGTTGAGGGCTCGACGGGAAAGTGGGGACCAGTTTGAGCTTGAAATCTGGGACGCGCTTTCCGCCGGCGGACCTGCCCCAGTCAGTCCTCCAGCTGCGCCCATTCGTGTGGGTCGTAGATCTTTGCGTGCTTGTCGGGCGTGTCGCTCCAGTACTCTTCGTCCATAAAGGGCAGGTATGCTTGAATGCCGGGGCAGATAAACGGAATCCGTTGCCGCTGCAGGCGCTCGCGCTGCCGCCGCTCCAGGTTCGTCTCGGATATGACGGTCGGCATGCCGGACAGCTCGACGAGGCTTGCCTGGATGCGCTTGAGGTCGGGGAGTGCCGCATGCCATGACGTCCGCATGATCAAAAATGAGGCGCGGCGGTAGTTTGCCTGCATTACCGTGATGGCGGGGCGCAGTGTGGGATGGATTTTGTCCCGCTCGGGCCAAAGGTCAGCAGTGATCTCGAGGCCCAGGGTCTCCCATAGGTAATCAAGCTCTTCGTCCATGGCGCCTCGATATCTACGCGATCATTGATACTTCGATTGTGTTGCCTGGTGCTATCGTTTTCGCGGTAGAATCTGCCAACGGTTGACGGCTACCGCTCGCGGCGTTTTGCCCTTCGTGTACAGCGGTCGGCTTCACAGGTCCTTCACGGGTTGGACTAAATTAGGCCAATTTGACTGAATTTCAAAAAAGTCAAAATTGGGGCTTGCGTCACGGCGAGACTTCCCGTATATTTCTTTCTTGCGCAAAGGCACAGCCGAGCGCAGCGATGCAGTCATTGGGATGTCGTCTAATGGCAGGACAGCGGATTCTGGTTCCGTCAATGGGGGTTCGACTCCCTCCATCCCAGCCATTGCATTTGCTACATATGGCCCGTTCGTCTAGCGGTTTAGGACGCCGCCCTCTCAAGGCGGAGATCACCAGTTCGAATCTGGTACGGGCTACCCACAAATGATTGCCCGGGCCTCGCAAGAGACCCGGGTTTTGTGTATCGACCGTATATACGGCGTCTGCCGTGTTTCGCTCAGATCGAGGAGTAGCCATGGATCTGCCCATCAGCTTGCAAGACATCACGTATGCCGAGAACTATCTGGCGCAGGGCGACCTGGCTACGGCGACGCCGCTGTTGGAGCGTCTGGTGGAGCTCGCCGAGGAGTATATCGACGCCGAGTGCAAGACGGAGGAGAAGCGCCAATACTTTAGCTTCGATAGCAAGTTTGAGCGCTTGGCCTATCGCCGCGTGGAGAAGGATCCGCGCGAGCTCGTGCAGGTCGAGGTGCCGTTTGACCGCCTGTACTCTGACATGGCGTTTGCCTACATTCGTCAGCAGGATTATGTGAGCGCTCGTAATGCCCTGATGCAGGCTGTGCGTTGGGACCCCATGAACTGCAACTATCGCTTGGACTTGGCCGAGCTGTTCCGCGCACTCGAGGACAAGCAGGAATGGGCATCGCTCTCGTTCTCGGTGCTGGAACGTGCAAGCGATGGCAAGTGCGCCGCCCGCGCCTACGCCAACTTGGGCCAGTATTTCCTTGAGCCCGAGACCGAGAACATCTCGGCGGCCGTGGGTTGCGCGCGTCTGGCATTGCGCTTGGCCCCTGGCGATGCACATACGACGCGCCTGCTCAACAAGATCCATACTGCCTATCCGGATGCCGCCGATGAGAGCGATGACCACGTGATGGGTGAACTGGCCCTGCAAGGCGTGCCGACCTCGCCTTCGGCCGAGATTGCCATCTGCCTGATTATGTGCGCGACCGATGCTGCAAGCGACGGCGACAAGCAGGAGGCGACGCGTCTGACAGTGTGTGCTCGCGACTTGGTGGGCGAGGAGGCCTGCGCGGCGATTATTAAACTGGTGCGCGAGAGCGACGCCGAGCTCAATGCCGAGCGCAAGGCAAAGCGCGACGCCGCGGGCTCAAACGCCGATGGAGCCAAGGAGGTCGGCGATGCCCAGTAAGCGCGAGCGCAAGCTCATCTCCAAGAACCGCTCGGCGCATCACGAGTACTTTATCGATGAGACCTTTGAGTGCGGCATCGAGCTGAGTGGCACCGAGGTCAAGTCGATTCGTGAGCGCGCGTGCCAGATCACCGACACCTTTGCATTGATTCGTGGCGGCGAGTGCTGGCTCGTGGGCCTGCATATTCACCCTTATAGCCATGGTGGCGTGTGGAACCGCGACCCTGATCGCCGCCGTCGTCTTCTGCTGCACCGCAAGGAGATTGACTTTCTCGACGGCAAACTTCGCAACCGCGGTTATGCGCTGGTACCGTTGGAGCTCTACTTTAATACCGACGGCCGCGTAAAGCTGCTGCTGGGCCTAGGCCGCGGCAAGAAGCTCTACGACAAACGCGAGGACATGGCCAAGCGTGACGTTCAGCGCGAGATCGACCGCGCCCTCAAGGAGCGCAACCGCTAGGCACTCTGTAGAAATTGCGGTGGAATAGTTCCTGTTTAAGGCCAAATACCCGACAAGCAGGAACTATTTCACCGCAACTTGGTGGAGGGACTTGGCTGACCTGCAATCTTGGCACATATGTGTATGGGGCGGCGTTCGTTATGGGCGCCGCCTTTTTTGTGGGTACATACATCCATGAGGTTCCAACCCGGGTTAGGGGAGTGATCGTTATGGACAAAACTGCGTTCTTTACCATGCCGAGCGGTCTGTACGTGGTGAGCGCCGCGGCAGACGGGCTGCGCGCCGGCTGCGTCATCAACACGGCGGTGCAGGTGACGTCCATGCCGCCGCGCATTTCGGTTGCCGTGAACAAGGACAACGTTACCTCGGGCGTCATCGCATCGGCCAAAGCGTTCGCGCTGACCGTGATCGATCAGACCGCCGACATGCTCTACATCGGTAACTTTGGGTTCCGCACCAGCAGCGACTATGACAAGTTTGCCAAATACGAGACCCGCGAGACGGCTCTGGGCATGCCCTATGTGCCCGAGCACGCGGCGGCCCTGTTTAGCTGCCGTTTGATCGACACTGTGGATGTGGGTACGCATCTGCTGTTTATCGGCGAGGTCGAGGATGCCGAGCGCCTGAGCGACGAGACGCCGCTGACGTACGACTACTATCACAAGGTTCTGAAGGGCAAGACGCCTCCGAAGGCCTCGTCCTATCAAGGCTAGAATTGTTGTAAAAAAACTTGCATTATTTTATTGAGAACATATACTAATAAGCGAAGTACATCACCAGTCGCGTTCGAGAGGAGAACATCATGGCTGAGGAGAAGAAGACGTATAAGTTCGTGTGCATCGTTTGCGGTTACGAGGTTGAGGTCGACACGCCCGAGCTGCCCGAGGACTACGTGTGCCCGGTGTGCGGCGTCGGTCCCGATCAGTTTGAGCTCGTCGAGGAGTAGCTCGTAGACACACGACTTGCAGCAACACATAGCTCTGTCCAAGGGCCCCGGTCGAATTCTCGGCTGGGGCCCTTTTCCTCCGTCCCAAGGGATCACGGCTGCTGTTAGCCGATCCTGTCTGTTGTGAGTCCGGCCGACCGTTTGTCTCGATCTGTAACATCTAACGGCTCAAAACGGGTCTACGTGTTACAGATTGAGACAAACGGAGCTATCCCTCGGAATGATCTCGATCTGTAACATCTAGACATCAAAAGCGGGCCTAGATGTTACAGATCGAGACGTTTGACTGGGTGGGTATGCGGCCTCGTTACATCCCGGTCAACAGCACGATGTCGAGAATCGTCACGATGGCACCGATTCCTACGAGCAGCACGTTGAGCGGGCGCGAGTTGGTGTATTTGCCCATGACGCGGGGCGAACTGGTGAGCCGTATGAGCACAAAGACCGTAATCGGCAGCTGAAGCGACAGCAGCGCCTGACTCCAAATGAGACCCTCAAAAGGATTCGGGACGACCAGGCACGCCGCCACTGCGCCGACGAAACAGGTCGTCACTCCAATCGAGGAATGTCGGTCGTGGATGTCGTATTCCTCGTCGAACATGCCCGCGGTGATGGTTCCCGCCGCCATGCCCGCTGTCACGCTGCTCGATAGTCCCGCGAACAGCAGCGCTACCGCAAAGATGGTCGAGCTCGCCGGGCCCAAGATGGGGGAGAGCGTGGCCGCTGCGACGGCGAGGTCGTCTACGACAATGCCGTGCGCAAAGAAGGTCGTTGCGGCCAGGATGACCATGGCCGAGTTGATCGCCCAGCCCACGCCCATCGAAAAGAGCGTGTCGAAGAGCTCGTAGCGCAGACGTTCTTCGATAACTTGCTCGCCCTGGCCTTCGAAGTGCATGGATTGGATGACCTCGGAGTGCAGGAAGAGGTTGTGGGGCATAACGACCGCTCCTAGGACACTTACGATAATCGCGGCCGAGCCGGTGGGTATGCTGGGCGTGATCCAGCTTGCGGCGGCCTGCGGCCAGTCGACCTTGACCAGCGTAAGCTCGGCCAAAAACGAGAGTCCTACCACGCCTACGAAGGCGATGATCCAGCGTTCGGCACGCTTGTAGGAGCTCGTCATGAGCATCGCCATCGATACTGCCGCCACGATGATGCAGCCCGCGCGCACGGGCAGCCCAAAGAGCATCTGGAGCGCGATTGCACCGCCCAGGACCTCTGCCATGGCGGTGGCGATCGTGGCTAGATATGCGCTGCCGAGTATCGCACGCCCGACGAGGCAGGGGAGGTAACGTGTCGTGGCCTCGGCAAGACAGGTGCCCGTGGCGATGCCCAGGTGCGCCGCGTTGTGCTGCAGCACGATGAGCATGATCGTGGACAGTGTGACGATCCACAGCAGCGCGTAGCCAAACTGCGAGCCGGCGGCCATATTGGAGCCCCAGTTGCCCGGGTCGATAAAGCCGACGGTCACGAGCAGCCCGGGGCCGATATGCCGCGCAATGTCCAGGCCTCCGTGACCACCGGTGCGTCGGGAGCCAAAGTGTTGTTTGAGATGGTTGAGCATGGTGCGCTCCTGCGTGCTGTTTGTTTGACGTCGCAAAGGATACCCGTTTTAGGCCAAAAAGTTAACCAAGACTAACAAAATTGTTGTACTTGAATAGGATAGTGAAAGGGGCTGCCGAAATGTCTCGATCTGTAACAACTGGGGATGGAAATTGGGCCTAGGTGTTACAGATCGAGACAGGAAGAAATGGTCCTATGGAAAATCTCGATCTGTAACAGCTGACCGCCAAAACCGGCCCTTCGTGTTACAGATTGAGACAAACCAAAACCGTCCTGCAGAAAATCTCAATCTGTAACAGTTAGTCGTCGAAATTGGGTCTTCCTGTTACAGATTGAGATGTTTGAAGCGGTGAGCTTGAAGACCGAACTTGGGGCCCTTGTTGTGGCCCTTGAGGTCGGCGGTGTCCACTCGCAGGGCGCGCGTTACGCGATTGTTTCGAAACGGGCGGGAAACACAACGGGTCGGCGATGCTCCTAGTATGCCTATTCAACTGACTGTCTAAATATCTAGGGGAGGATCGCGATGCAGGCAGATTCCGCTCAGCAGCAGGGCCTTTATCGCCCCGAATTCGACCACGATGCATGTGGCATCGGCGCGCTTGCCGATATCAACGGTGAGCGCCATCACCAGATTCTGGACGACGCACTGTCCATTCTGGTCAACTTGGAGCACCGCGGCGGCACGGGACTCGAGAAGAACACCGGCGACGGCGCCGGAATCCTGTTCCAGGTTCCGCATCACTTTTTCCGTAAAGAGGCCCAAAAGTGCGGCCAGATTCTGCCGGCAGAGGGCGACTATGGCGTGGCCATGCTGTTCTTCCCACAGGACGACAAGGGCGTAGAGGATGCCCGCCGCGTGTTTGAGGAGGGCTGCGCCGAGGCCGGCGTGCCGCTGCTCTTTTGGCGCGAGGTACCCGTCGACCCGCACGACCTGGGCGAGACGGCCCGCGCCTGCATGCCTACTATCCTGCAGGCCTTCCTGGGCCGTCCGGACGACACGCCCGCCGGCGATGCCTTTGAGCGCCGCCTGTACGTGTGCCGCCGCACCATCGAAAAGAAGGCCGACGCCGAGTTTGCCCTGCGCGATAAGATCTTCTATGTGTGCTCCATGAGCTCGCGCACTATCGTGTACAAGGGTATGCTGGTCGCCACGCAGATGCGCCGCTTCTTCATCGATCTCAACGACGCCGCCGTCAAGACGGCCGTGGCGCTCGTTCACTCGCGCTACTCCACCAACACCACGCCCAGTTGGGAGCGCGCACACCCCAACCGCTTTATCATTCACAACGGCGAGATCAACACCCTCAAGGGCAACGTCAACTGGATTCGTGCCCGCGAACCCAACCTGTACAGCCCCGTGCTGCAGCACGATCTTGAGCGTGTGATGCCCATCATCAATCGTGAGGGTTCTGACTCCGCGATTCTGGACAACGTGCTTGAGTTTTTGGTCATGAACGGCCGTCCGCTCACGCGTGCCGCGTCCATGTTGCTGCCCGAGCCGTGGGACCACAACGACAGCCTGAGTGAGGAGCGCCGCGCCTACGACGCCTACCAGTCCATGCTCATGGAGCCGTGGGATGGCCCGGCGGCCATCGCCTTTACCGACGGCCGCACGCTGGGTGCTGCTCTCGACCGTAACGGCCTGCGTCCTGCCCGCTACTATGTGACGCGCGACGGTCGCTTTATGCTGGCAAGCGAGGTGGGCACCATCGAGGTAAGCCCCGAGAACATCCTGACGAGCGGCTGTCTGGGGCCGGGTCAGATGCTCGAGGTCGACTTTGCCCGCGGCCGCGTCATCTACAATGATGAGCTGCGCGCCCGTTACGCCAAGGAAAAGCCCTACCGCGACTGGATTGCCGAGGAGACGCTGACCGTTGACGCGCTCGATGAGCCCGTTGCGGCAACGCCCACCGAGGACGCCGCGGTGCCCGCCGCCGTGCGTATGGCAAAGCTCGGCTATCACTGGGATGATGTTGACGAGGTCGTGCGTCCCATGGCCCAGCAGGGCAAGGCTCCGCTCGCCTCGATGGGCATCGATGCGCCGCTGGCCTGTCTGTCCAAGAAGACACGCTCGTTCTTTGACTACTTCTATCAGCTGTTCGCCCAGGTCACGAACCCGCCCATCGACGCCCTGCGCGAGCATATGGTCACCTCGACCACGCTCTACCTGGGCAACCACGGCAACCTGCTCGAGGACTCCCGTACGGCCTGCCAGCTGGTTCGCTTGGAGCGCCCGTTGCTCAACGAGGAAGAGTTCGACCGCATTTGCGCCATCGACCGCGTGGGCTTTAAGACCCGCCGTTTCCGTGCCGTGTACCGCCGCGATGCCGGCGAGGGCGCGCTGCAGGCTGCGCTCAAGCAGCTTGCAGAGGACGTTGAGGCTGCGGTCCGCGACGGCGTGAACATCGTGGTGTTGAGCGATCGTGCCGCCGCGGGCGAGGTGCCCGTGCCGTCGCTGCTCGCCGTGGGCTGCGTGCACAACCATCTGATCCGCGCCGGCGTGCGTACCTTTGCCGACATCGTGGTGGAGTGTGGCGACGCCGTGTCCCCGCACGACTTTGCGGCACTGGTGGGCTACTCCGCGAGCGGTATCTATCCGTACAACGCACACGCGTGTATCCGCGATCTGGCGGCGCGCGGCGACCTGGACGTGACGGCCGAGCAGGGCATCGCCAACTACAACAAGGCCGCGACCGCCGGCATCGTCTCCATCATGTCCAAGATGGGCATCTCCACGGTGCAGAGCTACCATTCGGCGCAGATCTTCGAGGCCGTGGGCTTTACGCCGGAGTTCGTCAACGCGTACTTCGCCGGCACGGTGAGCCGTGTGGGCGGTATGGGTGTCGAGGACGTTGAGCGCGAGCAAAACGAGCGCTACGACGCCGCGCTCGCTATCCTTAAGAGCCCGGCTCCCGATCAGCTGCCCACGCTGGGTCTGACCAAGTGGCGCCCGCTCGGCGGCGAGGATCACCTCATCGACCCTCAGACCGTCTACCTGCTTCAGACCTCCTGCCGCGAGGACAGCTACGACACCTTTAAGGAGTACAGCGCCCGCCTGCACCGCAATGGCCGTGCCGTGCGCCTGCGCGACTTGCTCGACTTTGATGCCAGCGGCCGCACGCCGGTTTCGCTCGACGAGGTCGAGCCTGCGCTCAACATCGTCCGCCGCTTTAACACCGGCGCCATGTCGTACGGCTCTATTAGCAAAGAGGCGCACGAGTGCATGGCCATCGCCATGAACCGCCTGCATGGACGCTCCAACTCCGGCGAGGGCGGCGAGGATCCGCGTCGCGAGACCCCGCTGGTCAACGGTGACTCCAAGAACTCCGCCATCAAGCAGGTGGCAAGTGCGCGCTTTGGCGTGACGAGCCGTTACCTGTGCAGCGCCTTCGAGATTCAGATCAAGATGGCCCAGGGCGCCAAGCCCGGCGAGGGTGGCCACCTGCCTGGCAAGAAGGTCTACCCCTGGATCGCCGAGGTCCGTCAGTCCACGCCCGGCATCGGCCTGATCTCGCCTCCGCCTCACCACGATATTTACTCTATCGAGGACCTGGCAGAGCTGATCTTTGACCTTAAGAACGCCAACCCCGGTGCGCGCGTGTCGGTCAAGCTGGTCAGCGAGGCCGGCGTCGGCACCATCGCCACCGGTGTGGCCAAGGGTGCTGCCGATAAGATTTTGATCAGCGGTCACAATGGCGGCTCGGGCGCCGCTGCGCGCGACTCTATCTGGCATGCGGGTCTGCCGCTGGAGCTTGGCCTTGCCGAGGCCCAGCAGACGCTGCTGCAAAACGGCCTGCGCTCGCGCGTGGTGCTCGAGGCCGATGGCAAACTCATGGACGGCACCGATGTTGCCGTCGCCTGCCTGCTGGGCGCCGAGGAGTTTGGCTTTGCGACCATGCCGCTCATCTCCATGGGTTGCCTCATGCAGCGCGACTGCCAGCAGGACACCTGCCCGGCCGGCATCGCTACGCAAAACTGCCGCCTGCGTCGCGGCTTCCGCGGCAAGCCCGAGCACGTCGAGCACTTTATGCTCTTTGTTGCCGAGCAGTTGCGCGAGGTCATGGCGAGCCTGGGCTTCCGCACCGTCGACGAGATGGTCGGCCATCCCGAGTGCTTGCGCCAGATCGAGGTCCCGGGCAACCGCAAGGCCAACCTGCTCGATCTGTCGCCCGTGCTGGCGAGTGCGACCTGCGAGTTCGGTGCCCATATTCCGGGCGCCGACGGTCGTCACTTCCTGCCGCAGATGGCCGCGGACAGCGAGCTCGACAAGACGCTCGACTCCACGTTGTTTGTGCCCTATACGGCCGATGCCCGAGCGCACCTGCGTCCGATTCGCTTCCGCGCCGATATCGCCAACGTCAACCGTTGCGTGGGCACCATCTTGGGCAACGCGGTGACCAAGGCGCATCCCGAGGGCCTGCCCGCCGGCTCCATCACCGTCGATTGCGATGGTTCGGCCGGTCAGAGCTTTGGCGCCTTCCTGCCGCGCGGCATTACGCTCAACGTGTGCGGCGACGCCAACGACTACTTTGGCAAGGGCCTTTCGGGCGGCGAGGTGTCGGTGCGCCCCAACCCGCATGCGACCTACAAGTTCGACGAGAACATCATCGTGGGCAACGTTGCGTTCTTTGGCGCCACGAGCGGCCGCGGCTTCATTAACGGTCTTGCCGGCCAGCGTTTTGCCGTACGCAACTCCGGTGCCACCGTGGTGGTCGAGGGCTGCGGCAACCATGGCTGCGAGTACATGACGGGTGGTCTGGCGCTCATCCTGGGCGAGGTCGGGCAGAACTTCGCCGCCGGCATGACGGGTGGCGTGGCCTATGTCTTTGACCAGTACGGCACGCTCGACGCCCGCGTGAACCACGAGAGCGTGGAGCTCAAGGCCCCGACGGCCGGCGAGCTGGCGCAGATTCGCGCGCTCATCCAGGAGCACGTGGACGCGACGCAGAGTCCGCGCGGCATTAAGCTGCTCTACAGCTTTGAGACGATGAGCAAGCACTTTGTGAAGGTCATTCCGACCGAGTACGAGCGCGTGCTGGCGATTGTCGCCGCGGCCGAGGCCGTGGGCAAGACGCATGCGCAGGCCGAGGAGCTGGCGTTTGACATTGTGACCGGTCGCGCGAGTGCCGCGGATGTCGCTCGCTTCGATGCCGCGGGCGGCGCTGCTGGCGCGGGTGCTGCGTCCGTGGCCGCTACCGGTTCTGTTGCTTCGACCAAAAAGGAGGCGTAAGTGCCATGGGTAAGCCCGGTGCTTTTCTTGATATCGATCGCGTGACCCACGAGCTTCGCCCCGTGGAGGAGCGCAGCCAAGATTTTGATCCGCTGTACGTGGAGCTCGATGAAGACGCACGTCGCGCCCAGGCGAGCCGCTGCATGATGTGCGGCGTGGCGTTTTGCCAGATGGGTGCGAGCTTTGGCAAGGTACGCCCGAGCGGCTGCCCGCTGCACAACCTGATTCCCGAGTGGAATGAGCTGGTGTACCGTGGCCGCTGGGACGAGGCTGCCGAGCGCCTGTCGCTCACCTCGCCCATGCCCGAGTTCACGAGTCGCGTGTGCCCGGCGCTGTGCGAGGCCGCGTGCAACCTGGGTTCGGTCGATGGCCAGCCCACGACGATTCACGACAACGAGCGCGCGATCAGCGACCATGAGTGGGCCAACGGCGGTCCGCGTCGCTTTGAGCCGGCAGGGGAGGGCGCACCCACGGTTGCCGTGGTAGGCTCCGGTCCTGCTGGTCTGGCGGCGGCATGGGAGCTTGCGCGTCGCGGCGCCCGCGTGACGGTGTTTGAGCGCGACGACCGCCCGGGCGGCCTGCTCATGTACGGCATTCCCAACATGAAGCTCGAGAAGTCCGTGGTCGAGCGTCGCGTGGCGCTCATGCGCGAGCTGGGCATCGTCTTTGAGCTGGGCGCTGATGTTACGAACCCTGCGGTAGCGGCCAAGCTCAATGGCTTTGACGCCGTTGTGGTGGCTGCCGGTGCTCGTGCGCCCCGCGGTCTTTCGGCTACGAATGTGGATGCCCCGGGCGTGGTGTATGCCGTGGACTACCTGACAGCTTCGACCGTCTCGGTGCTCGATGGCGGTGAGCCCGCGGTGAACGCGCGCGGCCTGGACGTTGTGGTCATTGGCGGCGGCGATACAGGCAACGACTGCGTGGGTACCGCGGTGCGCCAGGGTGCGCGCAGCGTGCGTCAGTTTGAGTTCTTGCCGGCCGCGCCCGATAAGCGTGCAGCGAGCAACCCTTGGCCGCAGTGGCCCAACGTTAAGAAGACCGACTACGGTCAGCAGGAGGCCATTGCCGCCATGGGTGGCGAGATGCGCGCCTGGGGCGTGGATACCCTCGAGGTGCTGCTGGACAAGAAGGGTGCGGCCGCGGGCCTGCGCGTGGTCGATCTGGACTGGTCGGCGGGAAAGCCCGAGCGCATCGCGGGCTCCGAGCACGAGGTGCCGGCGCAGCTGGTGCTCATTGCCTGCGGCTTTACGGGTCCCGAGCATGGCGTGTTCGATGCGGTAGGCGTGCCTGTTGCCACCGCGGGCCGTCCGCTGCCGGTGATGGTTGCCGAGGGCTCGCACCTCGCGGCTCGCACGGAGGGTGTCGCCGCGGATGCCGCGCCGGTGTATGTGGCGGGTGATGCTCGCAACGGCAGCTCGCTCGTTGTGAGTGCCATGGCCGATGCCCTGGCCTGCGCAGCCGAAGTCGCCGACGCGCTGGAGCTGTAAAGTAGTCATTTAAGAACGTCCCCAATGACTAGTCATTTTTTGTCTAGTCGTTGGGGACACTCTTTGCGAGCGATTTGCTCGTTTGTCGACGTATGGGTGTTCATTTGTCGACTTCTTGGGCTGTGGCCACCTGTTGTTTCTGTGGTGGTAGCGGGCATCTGGCTCAAAAGGGCGGGTTGGCTGTCTATGTCTACCTGCGGTTTCTTTGCGGTGCGCTCATTCGGTCAAGTGTCCGTCAAGTGTTTGGTTAGTATCTGGTTTGCAGTCGAAGGCCTATTTTGCCCGCGCTTGCCTCGGTTGCTCGCCCTCCTCGTAAGCTCAAATTGAGGTCCATCAGTTTGAGGAGGATGCCATGACTGACCAAGTTTTTGACCGAGCGCAGCTGGCCGAAGCCGTCGGCAACGATATTGCCGACATGGCTCACTTTTGGATGCTGCGGAAGTTTCAATTCCTGGAGCCGGCGCGCGAGCAGTTCGAGATTATCGTCGATCCGTGGCTCAGCTATTGCGAGGAACCTTCTCAAAACGAAATCATGGCCTACAACATGGCGTTTACCGATTGGCTGCTGTTTGAGCGCCCCTATTACCGCGGCAAGACGCTGTTGGAGCTGTTTGTGGACGAGCCGCCAGCGTCAATTTCTCCTGTTTCGCTCGGGCGACTTAAGCAGGTGCGCGACACGCAGTATTTCTCGCGCTTTGGCATTTTGGACAAGGATCCCGCGACTGGCATGGTCGTGCTGAAGGACACGCGCACCGACCGTCGCTTTGACGTCTACGACCCACATATCGTGCAAAAGGAGCACTGGAACGATGGCGCGATTGCGGTGCGACTCGCGTGCGTCGACGATGTCTGGCTGACGGCGGGACAGCTCTACCTGTATGACATCGCGCGCCTGAGCGACACGGCGGTCGACGGGCCGGGCGCGGTGCATCCCGAGGACCTAGAGGACGGTTTCGACACCTCGTGCATCAGCTTCTTTTTGCGCCTGGTCCGCGACATCATGGGCGCCCAGGGGCGGTACGTGAAGTCGCTCAATATCTACGAGCAGGAGTGGGAGTAGGGGGGGGTGGGCTGTCGCAGCGCCGCCTGTCTATTTGTCTCGATCTGTAACGTTTAGGGACAGAAAACCGGTCTACCTGTTACAGATCGAGACGAATGCTTGGGCACCGCTGGTTTGTCTAGGTCTGTAACGTTTGGGGGCCTGGAGGACGTCTAACTGTTACAGATTGAGACAAAGAGGTGCAATGCTGCACGAATGTCTCGATCTGTAACGTTTGGGGACAAAAAACCGGTCTTCCTGTTACAGAACGAGACGTTTGCCGGCGGCGACAATGGCGGCGATGGTCCATTTCCCCGATGTGGTGGTGATGAAAGTGTCTAATACCGTTTTCAAACACAAGCATGCAGCACGGAACACGTTGGCGCGGAATAGGATGCTTGCCAGGCTCGCGAAGGCGGATGAACAAGGTGTGCTGCTTGTGACGCACGACAATGCCGAGCTCATGTGGCTGCGGCGTCATGTGGGAACCGATGACATTGCGGAGCCCGAGCCGTATTTGTTCTGCTTTCAACATGATTGGGGTGTAACTGACGCCGGCGGAGCGAGCGCTGCGCACCATCAAAGGGCTTGCGCAGTTTCATCCAGACTGGGCGTTCTGGGGTTATGACGCGGCACTTTTGTGGGGTCTGGAGGTGCCGAATGATCTGCTCGGGCCGCGATTTCTTGTTAAGACAGGTTGCTCGGTGCCGCTGAGTGCAGGATGCCGGCTGTTGCGTCCGCGGGCGGCGTGTGCGCTTGAACAAGTCGACGGCGTGCGGGTGACGCCGTTTTGGCGCACGGTAGAGGATTGCCTGTTGCGCGCGCCGTTTTCGTATGGCTTGGCGATTGCCGATTCTGCGTTGCGAGCAAAGGGCGTATCGCGCGATGACTTTTGTGAGCGGCTTCGTATGGATTGTGAAGGCAAGCGCGGGTATCGCAGAGCGCAGGTGATTGCGTCGTATGCGGACGGGCTGTCCGAAAACGGCGGCGAGTCTCGATTTCGGGCGTTCTTTATTGCGTACGGCTTTCCGGTTCCGGAGCTGCAGGTGGAGTTTCGTGATCCGCTCGATCCGAGCCAAGTGTTTCGCGTTGATTATTTTTGGAGGCTCGAGGACGGAACGTGCGTGATTGGCGAGCTGGACGGAAAGGGGAAGTATACCTTGCAGAACGACGAGGGTCGGGAGTCGATCGACCCATTCGTGGCAGAACGTCAGCGGGAGTCCCATCTGACAATGCTCGGACATAAGGTGCTTCGGTTTACGTTTGATGAGCTCAAGAATCCGGGGAAGCTGGTTGAGAAGATGAGGCTGGCGGGTATTCCGCGACGGGCCGATTTGGCCGAGGAATGGAGATGCCAGTGGTATGGGCGCTGAGGGGTGCAGCTGATGCGGATGTGGTTGTTCCTACCGAGTTTGTCTCGATCTGTAACAACAAGGGGCCGTTTGGCCTCGTAACTGTTACCGATCAAGACAGAAGGTTGGCGCCTGCTGAAAGATCTCAATCTGTAACATCTAGAGGCTGAAAACCTGTCTACTTGTTACAGATCTAGACGTTTGACAACGGGGCTGGAGAATATCTCGATCTGTAACATCTAACGGCCAAAATTCGACCCAACTGTTACAGATTGAGACAAAGGTTGACGCGGTGCCGAAAGATCTCGATCTGTAACATTTGGAAGGTTAAAGACGGTCTACCTGTTACAGATTGAGACGTTTTGCTGGAACGGCCGGAACCTCGCCACGCTGTCTCCGTTTGCCCTCACATCTCTCTCGTCCCTCCGTTAGCCGATATGTCCGGCTTTAGTTTGCTGCATTAGGTGATAATGGACAAATGTTCAAGTTAATCGTGAGGGAGGAGCTCGATATGGCGACTGCCGATCGTCCCACGTTGTTTATCAATGCGACCGTCCTGGATGGCTCGGAGCATATGGAGCCGCAGCCCGATATGGCCGTGGCCGTTGAGCGCGGTGTCATCACCTGGATTGGCCCGAGCGCCGTGGCGCAGGCGCCGGCGGGTGCCGAGGTCATCGACCTGGCGGGTGCGTATCTCATGCCGGGTCTCATCAATATGCACGTGCATCTGTGCGGTTCGGGCAAACCGGTCTCGGCGGGCGATGCGGGCGCGCTGATGAAGAAGCTCGATAATCCGGTGGGCCGCGCCATCGTCCGCCACATCCTCAAAGGCAGCGCTCAGCAGCAGCTGGCAAGTGGCGTGACTACGGTGCGCGGTGCGGGCGACCCGCTGTTTGCCGACATCGCCGTGCGCAACGCCATCGACGCCGGCAAGTATCAGGGTCCGCGTCTGGTGGCGCCGGGAACGGGCGTCACGGTGCCGGGCGGCCATGGCGCGGGCTTGTTCGCCCAGGTGGCCAACAGTCCCTCCGAGGCGGCCGAACAGGTGCGCGACTTGTACGCGCGTGGTGCCGACGTCATTAAGCTATTCGTGACGGGCGGCGTGTTCGATGCGACCGAAGTAGGCGAGCCGGGCGTGCTGCGTATGCCGGTGGAGGTTGCCGCGGCGGCGTGCAAGGCGGCGCACGAGGTCGGCCTGCCGGTCATGGCTCATGTCGAGAGCACCGAAGGTGTGAAGGCCGCGCTTCAGGCCGGCGTCGACACAATCGAGCGCGGCGCTCCGATGACCCCCGAGATCCTGGAGCTGTACCGTGGCACCGCGGGCACGCAGCTCGAGGGGCGTGCACCGAGCGTGACCTGCACGATCAGCCCGGCGCTGCCGTTTGTATTGCTCGATCCGGAAAAGACCCATTCGACCGACACGCAAAAGAAGAACGGTGACATTGTGTGCTCGGGCATTATCGAGAGCGCTCGCGCCGCCCTGGATGCCGGCGTTAAGGTGGGCCTGGGCACGGACTCGAGCTGCCCGTTCGTGACGCAGTACGACATGTGGCGCGAGGTGGCCTATTTTGCCAAGTACGTGGGCGTGAGCAATGCCTTCGCACTGCATACAGCCACGCAGGTCAATGCCGAGCTACTGGGTCTGGGCGGCGAGACCGGTGCGATCGAGTGCGGCAAGGCGGCCGATATTCTGGTGACGCGCGAGAACCCTCTGGACGACCTGGTGGTGTTGCGTGAACCGATGCATGTGATGTGTCGCGGTGACCTGGTGCGCAAGCTAAAGGTCAAGTGCATCCCCGAGGTTGACACCGAGCTCGACGCGATTATGGCCATGCCGGCAGAAGCCCTGGCAGAGGAGCTCACTCGCGACGGCGTGGCATAGACGGGACAAAGGGATAGCTCCGCTGCCGCATGCAAAAAGCCGAGGTCTCAACACGAGGCCTCGGCTTTTATTTTGTCCTATGGTGTAGCGGCTAGGAGCGCGTCTCCATCTTGGCGTGGCACTTGGGGCAGGTGACGCGGATCTTGCCCTTGCCCTTGGGGACGGACAGCATCTGGCCGCAGTTGGGGCACTTGAGGTAGGCCGTGGTCTTGCGACCCTTCCACATCTTCTTGGCCGTTCGCTTGGCGCGCTCAAAGTCCTCCTTGCTGGTACCAGCGGCACGCGAAGCGTTTGCGGCCGCAGCCCCGCCGCCCAAGCTGGCGACGAACTTGCCTAGGCCGGGGACGTTTGCGGTCGCCGTGACAAAGGCATCGTTCTCCTTGCGGCGGGCGTCGATGTTTTTGGACAGGCCACGCAGCACGCCGAGTACGATTACGGCGATGGCGATCCAGCTGAGCCACTGAATACGGGCCATCGATCCGATCATCGCGATGACGATTCCAGCAAAGCCCATCACGATGGTGAGCTCGTCGGCGCCGTTGCGACCCTTCATAAAGTCATTCATGCAGAACTGCCTTTCATTTCGCTGTGCTGCACGCTTTTATACCCCTTTTGGTGCATTGGGGACAGGTTAATCTGCACCAAGGTGGTGCAAACGTACTTGTCCCCCTTGCACCAATTACTTGGCGAGCTTGTCGACGACGCGCTCTATCTCGGCGAGCTTGGCGGCTTTGAGCTCCTCGTCGCCCGATTCGATGGCCGAGGCGACGCAGCCCTCGATGTGTGCCTTCAACACATCGGCGTTGATGCGGGCGATAAGCGCCTGCGTGGCCATGAGCTGCGTGGAGATGTCGACGCAGTAACGGTCCTCGTCGACCATCCGCAGAATGCCGTCGATCTGGCCGCGTGCCGTCTTGAGCATGCGGGTCACCGATTTATGGTCTGCCATCATGGCGGGTCCTCGTTTCTGGTCGATCTTCCGGATGCCCCCGTCAGTTGCGGTGAAATAGTTCTTGTTTGCAGGCTTGAAGCGCTAAAACAGGAACTATTTCACCGCAACTTCTGAGGATTGAGTAGGCGGCGCCTGCTACGCGGCGGTCACGGACAGGGCGTGGAACTTCTCGCCGGCGCCCTCGACGGCAGCGGCGAGCTGCTCGGCGGTCACGGTGTCGGCGCACTCCACCTGGACGGTCTGGGTCTCGTGATCGGCATCGGCATCGGTCACGCCGGCTACGTTGAGCAGCGCGGTCTCGACAGTAGCGTCGCAGTGGCCGCACATAAGGCCAGACGTTTTAACGATGTAGTTCATGATTATCTCCTTTTCGTTGAGTACCTAAAGTTGCGGTGGAATACGGACTAAATAGCGGTTTAGCTAAGCATGTTACGCCTTATTTCACCGCAACTGATGGTTTAAAGGTTCGCAGACGCAGAGCATTGCTTACGACACACACGCTCGACAGGCTCATGGCCGCGGCGCCAAACATCGGCGAGAGCTGCCACCCGGTGAGTGGGAAGAACACGCCCGCGGCGAGCGGAATGCCGATGCCGTTGTAGAACAGCGCCCAGAACAGATCCTGCTTGATGTTACGGATCGTGGCGCGCGAAAGCTCGATGGCGCGGGCGACGTCCATGAGGTCGCTGCGCATGAGTACCACGTCGGCGCCCTCCTTGGCGATGTCGGCGCCGGTGCCGATCGCAAGGCCCACGTCGGCGCGCGCCAGGGCGGGGGAGTCGTTGATGCCGTCGCCCACCATGGCAACCTTGCCGCCCGCATCCTGCAGTTCGCGCACGTGACGTTCCTTGTCGGCGGGCAGGACATCGGCGATAACCTGTTCGCTGGTGAGTCCCACGCGGCGAGCGATGGCCTCGGCCGTCACGCGGTTGTCGCCGGTGAGCATACGCACGTCGACGCCGAGCTTGCGGAGCGCGGCGATGGCCTCGGCGCTCGTCTCTTTGACCTCGTCGGCCACGGCGATGGTGCCGACAAGCTCGCCGTTCTTGGCAAAGAACAGCGGCGTTTTGCCCTCGGTGGCAAATTGCTCGGCAAGGTCCGTAGGCACGGCAGCACCCAACTCGTTCATCAGACGAACGTTGCCGGCTGCGATGGTATTCTGCCCCTCGCGTGCCGTAACGCCTCGTCCGGGCACGGCGGCAAAGTCCTTGACCATGCGCGCGACGATTCCGCGCGTCTCACACTCGGCCATAATCGCCTCGGCCAGCGGGTGCTCGCTCGAGCGCTCCAGCGCGGCAGCGAGCTTCAGTAACGCCTTTTCACTCATGGCGGGCGAGCCGTCGGCGCGCGTGGCCACCACGATATCGGTCACGGCCGGCTTGCCGCGGGTGACCGTGCCCGTCTTGTCGAGCACCACGGTGCCCACGCTGCGCAGATTCTCCAGCGCCTCGGCGCTCTTAAACAGGATGCCCATCTCGGCGCCCTTGCCGGTGCCAACCATAATGGCGACGGGCGTGGCCAGGCCCAGCGCGCACGGGCAGCTGATCACCAACACGGCCACGGCGGAGGTGAGCGCCTCGTTGATGCTGCCAGTCAGTGCCATCCACACCGCAAAGGTCACGGCCGAGATCACAAACACCACGGGCACAAATACGCCGGCGACCCTATCGGCCATGCGGGCGATGGGCGCCTTGGTGGCGTTGGCGTCCTCGACGAGCTGGATGATTTTGGCGAGCGACGTGTCGGCGCCCACGCGCGTGGCACGGAAGGTAAACGATCCGGTGCGGTTGACCGTGGCGGCGTTGACGGTGTCGCCGGCGGTCTTTTCTACGGGGATGGACTCGCCGGTGAGCGCACTCTCGTCCACGGCCGACGCGCCCTCGAGCACTACGCCGTCGACAGGGATAGACTCGCCGGGGCGCACACGCAGGACCTGGCCGGGAAGGATGGCGTCGACGTCCACAGCGGTCTCGGTGCCGTCGTCGGCAACGACGGTCGCGGTCTTGGGTGCCAGGTCGATGAGCGCCTCGATAGCGCCGCCGGTCTTGGACTTGCTGCGCGTCTCGAGGTATTTGCCCACGGTGACGAGCGACAGGATCGTGCCGGCGCTCTCAAAATACAGGTTGTCCATGCTCGTCATCATGGCCTCGTGGACCTGCCCGGCGGCCAGCTGGTCGGCCATGATGAACATAGCGTAGAGCGACCAGGCGATCGACGCGGTGGCGCCGACGGCGATGAGAGCGTCCATGGTGGGCGCGCCGTGCACGAGTGATTTGAAGCCGTTGATAAAGTACGCGTCGTTGACGTAGACGATGGGGATGAGCAAGACGAGCTCGGTGAGGGCGAGCGTCATGCTATGGGTGTGATCGGTGAAAATGCCGGGCAGCGGCCAGCCGAGCATGTGTCCCATGCCTATGTAGAACAACGGAATGAGAAAGATGATTGAGATGATGAGACGGGTGCGCATGGCGGAGGCAGCGGCCTCCAGCTTTTTGGTCGGCGACTCCATATGGGCGGCGCCGGACCTGGCTTGCGCGTTGCCGCTTGAGTTGGCGGCATCGGTGCCCGTGCTGACGGGCGAGGCCGAATAGCCCGCGCGGTCGACGGCGGTGCAGATATCGTCGGGGGAGACCTGCGCGGGGTCATAGTCGACCATCATGGAACCGGCGAGCAGGTTGACCGCGACGCTTTGGACGCCGTCGAGCTTGCTCACGGCGCGGTCCACATGTGCCTGGCATGCGGCGCACGTCATGCCGCCCACGTCAAACTTATCTTGAGCCATGGCTTCTCCTTTCTGTAGTTCGGTGTTGTAATTGTTAACCTACCGATACTATACACCCATACCCCCTGGGGGTGTCCAGTACAGAAAGAAATGTATGACATTCCGATACAGATGAGGGTGGCTGCTCAATCGTTGGCAGCCCCTGTCAAACATCTCAACCTGTAACATCTAGCAGGGAAAATGACCTCTAACTGTTATAGATTGAGATGTTGTTTTGTGGGGTTTGGGTTTGTCTCAATCTGTAACAGTTAGACCGGTTTTTGCTGAGCAACTGTTACAGATTGAGACAATCAGCCGGGCCCACCTCGTCCGCCTCGTCATCTGTGGTTTACGTGGGGGCATGCGAAGCACGGGTATACTAACCCGCGGCGAATCTGCTCCATCGCTTAGAGCTGCTGCGTCTGGACGGCGCGTGATAGGGCTGCCAAAGCGATCGCCAGCGTGCTGAGCAACGTCCTCTCTGTGCGCACCTGTTTTTGTATGTATTAGCGCACTACCAAGCACGCCCGCGCGGCCGCATGCCGTGCCCATTGCGCGTGCAGATAAGGAACAACAACATATGCGTAATTCTGTATCCGACGTCACCGACGCCGAGATCCTGGACGAGGCCCGCGAGGCCATGACCCAGGCTGCCTTCGATGCCGCCGATGAGGCCAATGCTGCCCAGGCCGTCGAGTCCGCTACCGAGAGCCTGCCTGGCTTTGACGAGCTGGGCCTCTCCGACGAGATGCTCCGTGCTATCGAGAACCTGGGCTACACGGCGCCCACGCCCGTTCAGGCCGGCTCCATCCCCGTGGTGCTCGAGGGCCGTGACCTGCTTGCCGCCGCCCAGACCGGTACCGGCAAGACAGCCGCCTTTTTGCTCCCGACCATGAACAATCTGGAGCACATCGCTCCTCCCAAACCCGTGCGCGAGCGCGGCGGCCGCAACCGTCGTCGCGGTACTAAAAAGCCCGAGGGCAACGGCCGCGGCCCCGTGATGCTCGTCATCACCCCCACGCGCGAGCTTGCCCAGCAGATCGACGAGGTCGCGAGCAAGATCGCCGACGTCACGGGCCACGTTGCCGTGACCGTCGTGGGCGGCGTGAGCTACAAGCCGCAAACCGCTGCCCTCAAGTACGGCTGCGACATCCTGGTCGCAACGCCGGGCCGTCTGGTCGATCTGATCGAGCAGGGTGCCTGCCATCTGGACGAGGTCAAGGTGCTGGTGCTCGACGAGGCCGACCGCATGCTCGACATGGGCTTTTTGCCCGCCGTTCGCCGCATTGTACGCGAGACGCCGGCCGAGCGCCAGACGCTGCTGTTCTCGGCCACGCTCGACGAAGAGGCCGTGGGCGAGATCACCGACCTGGTGAGCGACCCGGCCCGCGTGGAGATCGCGCCCGCCACGTCGACCGCCGACACCGTCGACCAGTTTGTGTTCCCGGTGTCCATCGAGGCCAAGAACAACCTGCTGCCCGAGTTCCTCAAAAAGGAGGGCCCGGAGCGCACTATCGTCTTTATGCGCACCAAGCACCGCGCCGACAGCTGCTGCCGTCGTCTGGAGCGCAAGGGCATCAAGGCCGCCGCGATCCACGGCAACCGCAGCCAGGCCCAGCGCGAGCGCGCACTTTCGGCCTTCCGCGACGGCACCGTTGACGTGCTGGTGGCGACTGACGTGCTCGCCCGCGGTATCGACATTAGCGACGTGCGCTATGTCGTGAACTTTGACGTGCCGGCCGAGCCGACCGACTACATCCACCGCATCGGCCGCACGGGCCGTGCCGGCGAGCTGGGCTGGGCCATTACGTTTGTGACTGAGCAGGACGTCGATGAGTTCTACGAGATCGAGAAGCTCATGGACAAGACGGCCGACATCTACGAGGCCGGCGACCTGCATGTGGGCCCCAATCCGCCCGCGGTTGACCCCGAGCGCGATCCTGCGGCCTTCAAGGTGAAGAAGAAGACCAAGCGCGGCAAGTCCAAGAGCAAGAAGAAGCTCGAGCAGGCACGTCGCGACGGCAAGCGCAACGGCGATGACTACGGCGATGTGGCCGGTCGTTCCAACCGCGGTCGCGACGAGCGTCGCGGCGACGGCGAGCGTCCGAGCCGTCCCAAGCGCGGCGGCAAGACCCGCGTGCGCGAGGGCGTTCAGGCTCGCGTGGACGAGGCCGTGGAGAGCGTAGCTCGCGAGGTGGCTGCCGAGGAGCGCGGCGGTGCTGCTGCTGTTGAGCAGGGCCCGCGCGGCAACCGTGCCGAGCGTCGTGCCAAGCAGTTCCAGGGTGAGGCACACCGCCGTCGCCGCGAGGACGAGGACCGTGGTGGCCGTCGTCGTGTTGAGCGCGAGGACGAGGGCCGCGGTTCGCGCGGCGGCAAGCGCGGCTCGGGTGACCGTCGTCGCTCCGGTCGCGATGGCGAGCGCGGCGGGCGCGATGAGCGCCGTGGCGGCGAAGGCCGTGGTTCGCGTGACGAGCGTGGTACCCGCGGCGGCAAGCGCTTTGACGAGCGCGGAGGTCGCGATGACGGCCGCGGTGGTGAGCGTCGCGAGGGCGCTCGTGGCAACGGTGGCCGCGGCGGCGCTGGTCGTTCTAACGAGTCGCGCGATCGTCGCGACCCGCGTGCCAGCCGCGATCGTCGCGATGACTGGCGCAACTACGACGATACCCGCGAGGAGCGTCGTGGCGGCTATCGCGGCGGGCGTGGCGGCAACCAGGCCGGCTCCCGTGGCGGTCGTGCCGGCGGTCGCGATAACCGTGGCAGCTATGGCAACAGCCGCGGCGGCAAGCGCGGCGGCAGCTCCCGTCGTCCCGGCGACGGCGGCGGCAGGCGCAAGTAACATACGCGTCGCGCGGTAAGGCGAGATGAATTTGGGCCCCGAGCAGACTATGCTCGGGGCCCTTTTGTTTGCCGCATCCGACCGTTGGTCCGGTGTGATTTGTTCAGGAATGCACCTGGAGGATGCTGAAGGCCCGTTTTCAGCCATGCGGCAATGGGTCCCATGGGGTGCGCCGTGCATTTTTTGGAGTATTCTGCAGATCGAGTTGCCTGCATACGATTCGACGTCGCCAGCGGTGGCCTTCGGATATCCCTAGCGAGCGTTTTGAGTCAGACTTTTCCGTTTTCCGGTGCAAAGGTGTGTCATTCTCGTTATAGCGGAACCCAAAATGATGCAGCGCCCTACAGTTTTGCCCGCTCGCGGCGGTGTTGGCACGAGCGCGTTGCAGAATACTCCGTTTTTTGCACGGTCCGGGATGGGGTACCTCAGGAGAACACAGCGGTATCACGTAAATATATGCAATCTGTAACGGAAATTATGCAAATCGATGAGGCAGACAGCATAGTTTGGTGCAAAGGGGTCAGGTTAATCTGCACCAGGTTGGTGGAAACAAACCTGACCCCTTTGCGCTAAACCGGGGTGTCCCCGCGCGCCGTATACTCTGTCTAAGCATGCGGGCGGCTTGGTGTGTTACCAAGCGTAGGGGAGGATGTTCGATGAGCATGTTCGAAATTGTGTTTAGTCCGACGGGCGGAACGGAGAAAGTGTCTGGTCTTGTGACCGGGGCGCTGGATGGGAATATCGTTACTGTCGATCTGACCGATAGCGGGTTGGATTTCCACGGGGTCTCGATGGCGAAGGGCGACGTTGCGGTTATCTCCGTCCCATCATATGCTGGCAGGGTTCCAGCTGTGGCGGTTGAGCGACTGGGAATGGTGCGTGGCAACGGAGCTCGGGCTGTTTTGGTTTGTGTTTACGGGGGCCGCGCGTTTGAGGATACGCTTATTGAGCTGGAAGACGTTGCGAAGCGTGCCGGATTTAGGGTGGTTGCAGCGGTTTCTGCCATTGCTGAGCATTCCGTTGCTCGTCAGTTTGCTGCTGGGCGACCGGATGCGCAGGATGTGGCGCAACTTTCAGAGTTTGCGCAGCGGATCCGGCAAAAGCTACTGGACGAGGCTGCGTCCGAGCCCTCTATTCCCGGCAATCGTCCTTATAAGCAAGTTGGAGGCCACAGTATGGTGCCCCATGCAACGGAGGATTGCGTCTCCTGCGGTGCTTGCGCTGCGTTGTGCCCTGTTCGAGCTATCGACAAGGACGATCCAAGGCAGGTGGATGGCGAGGCGTGCATCTCCTGCATGCGTTGCGTCTCCGTATGCTCGCAGAATGCTCGCAAACTTGACCCTAACAAACTTGCCGCCGTTACCCAGATGCTGAGCAAGGCTTGCGTCGAGCGCAGGGAATGTGAGATCTTCATCTAACGCAAGCGAGATTGGTGCATTGGGGTCAGGTTAATCTGCACCAAGTTGGTGCAGATTAACCTGACCCCAATGCACCAGAGCAAGGAGTGTCCCCGGGTGCCGGCAGAAAAGGAACGTCCCTAAGTGCCGCCTAAATACCGTTTATCGAAGAAAAAGGTTGATTTCCGATCTCAGCCGAACACATTGAGCTGATGGCTCGCTCCCGCAGTT